>JAKDPD010000004.1 GCA_030455605.1 Lactobacillus sp. | reverse complement strand
CTAACTTCCGAAAAATGTTTTTATGGTTATTTCTCGAATAAAAAGAATATGCAACATCATCAAAACTATACTTTTGTGATGCTCTACATTCATTTATAAGTTCTCTATCCACCTTGCTGTTTGATAGTAAAATAATCCAATGGTCATTTTCTAAAGATAAACATATACCACCATTCTTTATAATTTGATCATACGTTTTCTCTGGTGAGACTTTTGGTATTCTAGGAAATACAGGGTGAAGTATTTTATCGAAACTACGTGAAACTCTAGTAATTTGCTCAAGGTAAGAAGTAGAGTTTTTTATTTCATTTGTCCAATATGCTGTACCATATAAATATTTTCCCATCTGTGTAACTTGAGAAAATACAGCTTTATTTTCATCTGCAGTCACTTTTTCCCATCCGTTTTGCTTAACAATTTTAGTAAAATTACTGCTTTCCATTGTACCTCTCATTGCATCCGAACTTCTTATTTGCTGTATGACAGAATTTCCCAAAAGATGTAAACTGGCTTTCGGAAGAAAATATTTCACATACTGATTGTTTATATTACGAAAGTACCTTATTTGTTTTCTCAGATCATATGTAAAATTAGTTGTGACAAAGGATGGTAAATTTTTGTTCTTTGAACTTAGCGAATTATTATTCTTCATAGGTCCCCTTCTATCATGAACATCTGTTCTCATATATTGTATCAAAATTTCATATAAAATGTATTTTCTTATTTGTACTTGCTTTAACATACAGCATCAAAAAAGACTGCTATTCTAGGTACTTTTCAACCTAAATAACAGTCTTAAAAATCTCTCGATTATTTGTTAATGCTGACTAAAGGGTTCGAACCTTCGACCTCCTCATTACTAGTGAGGTGCTCTGCCAGCTGAGCTAAGTCAGCGTTGTATTGCGCTACAACATAAATAATAATACACGAATCCCACTAGTGATGCAAGTGCTTTTTAGCATTTTAACTCGCCTCGCTTTACCATTATCATTCATTCGTAAAAAGGTTAGAATAAGAAGCGGACTTATACAATTAGAAAGTGTGATCACATGTTTACTGTAAGTAGTCTAGCCGTTCAACTCAATTGGTTGCTAAGAATCATTGTCGCTGCTATTTGTGGGGCGATTATTGGCTATGAACGTGCCATCCAACGTAAAAGCGCTGGCGTCCGGACACATATTGTGGTTGCGATTGCTTCAGCCTTATTCATGATTGTTTCTAAATATGGCTTTTATGACATCTTGAGATTACAAAATGTGGCGCTTGACCCTTCACGAATTGCCGCTCAAATTGTGACTGGGATTTCCTTTATCGGGGCTGGGACTATTTTAGTTCGCCGCGAACAAATTTCAGGGCTAACCACCGCAGCTGGCGTCTGGGCTGTTGCTGCTATCGGGACTGCCATTGGGGCCGGACTCTACATGATTGGCATTGTGGCAACCATTTTCTTATTCTTCATTCAACGCTTGTTCCATGATGATCATTTCACCGATAATATTATCAAGCATATTCGCTTTAACATTCAAATTGAGGCGGTTGCTAAGCATCACATTCTAGAAAAGATTGAAAAAGAACTAAACCGAAATCACGTTGAATCAGTCAGCGTCAAAATTCTGGATTTAACCAATGATCGGGTTATTTTCACAGCAGACGGCATCATTGATAATAAGATTGATGAAAATGATATCATTATGGCGCTTCAACAATACCCAGATATTAACCGCGTCAGTTATACCCACGGTGGCGGCATCTAGCTTAGGGAAACCCGATAGGGTTTCTTTTTTTACTCCAGAAGACAATTCATAGTAAACTGAAAGTGATAGTTTAACGAAAGGTGTGACCTGCATGTCTACCCCCCTTAATTATTTACGCTGGCGCGGAGATTTGCCAATCAGCCACGCCCATCCTGTTAATAGTGTTGATGCGGCCTTATTTGCCAGTCTCGTGTATTTACCCATTGATGCCAGTGCTAATGGTCATAATCTGGCTGAAGCAGCGCAACGGCTCAAGCGTGAAGCTGATTTTCAAACCCAAATGCGTGCCGAAACAGGTAGTGAAATCGAGTTACTCCCCCATAGCCCGCGTTTCGGTAAGATTACCATTTTGGACTGGACTAACCGATTAGAAAAAGACCCACTTCCCTTGCAGTTCAATGCCGCGACTTTTCGTCTGGACAAAGGCACCATTCTAGTCGCCTACCGCGGAACAGATACTTCCATGATTGGTTGGAATGAAGATTTCAACATGAATTACATGCCAGAAATTTATGGTCAAACTGTCGCAGCCAAGTATCTCAAGACGATTGCTAAAAAGTTTCCAAATGACAAAATTTATCTGACCGGACATTCCAAAGGCGGTAATTTTGCCTTGTACGCCTTGAGCGTCATGCCAATTGCTACCCAAGATCGGATTGTCAGAGCTTTTAACTTCGATGGACCAGGTTTTTACTATCAAATTGCTAATCAACCTGGTTTCAAGCGCGCCTTACCTAAAATGAAAACCTATATTCCTGAAAAATCAGGGATTGGTGCGATGTTAGACCACCCCGAACGAACCTTAATTGTTAAATCGGTGTTTTCATCCCTATTGCAGCATGATCCTAGACGTTGGTCGGTTGGGCGCGATAGTTTCGTCCTAGCTAAGGAACTGGCACCCGAATCACGGATTTTCCGCCATGCCCTCATTCATTTCAATCATTCCATCCCTCGTAAAAAACGCCGCTTAGTTTTTCCTGCCCTTTTTAATGCGTTTGAAAATGACGATATTACAGACTTATCACAACTAGGTTCGAATAAGTTAACCAGTGCTTATCGGCTTAGTCGCGTCTTTCTAGCCCTTGATCCCAGTATTAGACAAGTTTTTACTGCGATGCTAGGCGATATTTTAACGAGTTACCGCCAAAATTTGAATTTACCTTTCATCGATTCACGTTATCGTAACTATCCAGCTAGCAATGATTCAAGTAAGGCCCCCATTTTCTTTGAATTTTATGATCCACATTTTTATCCCAAAGATCATCCCCACCGCAAACCAGCCGATAGCTAAGCTGCTGTTTCACGTGTAACTAATTATTACCACAAAAAAAGCAGACCATTAAGGTCTGCTTTTTTATTATTTCCTGCTGAATACAAACGAACTCATTTAGCCTTTACGACTAAGTAAACGTCCAGTTCGACGATCGAACATGTAAGTTTTCTTGCCAATCACGTGGCGGCCATAAAGCTTACGTCCTTGCTGCTTGGTGTAGTAATAGGTATACCGACCAATCCGCTGGAAGCCAGTCTTCATCGCACCAGTCTTATTGCCAAAGTAATAACTGTACTTACCAATTCGGCGTGTTCCGGTCAAACGATAACCATAGGTCTTGCTAAAGTAATAGGTTGTCTTACCAATCTTTTGGAAGCCGGTTTGTAATTGACCAGTTGCTGCGAGATAGTACGCATGTTTAGGCGTGTTGACTATCCCCGTGGTTAGCTTCACATCATCACGTAAATTAGCAGGTAACGTTGACTTTTGCAAGTCAGTCCCAACCGTAGCAATCTTACCTGGCGTGACTTGGACCGCTAAATTAGCACCTTGATTTTGTAAGGACGTCCCATTTTCATATTCTGCCCGCCATTGTGAAATCCTAGGCACATTTTTAACCACACTAGCAGCTGACGTCCCAGCTAAAGCTTGACTTAATTCATCTAAGTACTTGCCACCGAAATCTGTTTGTTCATTGGACTTACCGGTCTTGGTATAGGCAAAGTAGACACTGCTCTTAATTGTCTTGCCATTAACTGAAATCAACTTGCCGTCAGCATTGGTGCGATTAACCGTCACGGCTTCAACCTCAGGGAAGCCCAACATTTGATTCAGTACTAAGTCAGCTTGAACCTTTAAGCCAGCTTGGTGCAAAGCGGCAATCGCTGACGTTAGCTGATCACGCGTGCCGTACTTAGTTGGATTACCATCCCCTAAATCATAGCGGTCAGCAATCGCATAGCCTTCATTATAACGACTCATCCCAAAGGAACGATAAGCTGGTGCCATCCAGAAATCAGTAATGCCAGCATTAGCAAAGTTCTTGGCATTGTCTTTAATCTTGGTATAAGTGTCATGCTCACCATCTTTTTGGAACAAACTGAAGTCTTCATAAATTAAATGTGAATCAAGCGCCGCATTGGAGTGGAACGTAGTTTGATCTTTAGTTGCTGCTGAGCTAGCAGACGACGTTGCCACTTGATCAGTGGCTGCAGCTTGAGGCACCAGCACTGCCAAATAGCCACTCACTAGTGGATTACGGTAACCTTTTACTTTTAAGCGTAAGTTACCCTTGCTGTCAGTTTTAAAAGTAGTTGATTTGGAATTAATGGAAATTCCCTTAGTCCAAGAATGAAGCAGGTAGCTATACTTTTGGTTGGCATGAGTTTTCCCTAAAGCAATCGTCACATTGCGTGATTTCAAAGTAGGATTGTTGCTGACCACAATAGCTGCGCCGCTCTTTTTAGCAAGTGTATCAGAAGCCTTGGTAGTGGCATTGTTTACGCCCTTACCATATCTCACACTGGCGATTACATCGCCGGCCTTCGTCAATTTGCTAATCCGCTGACCACCAGCAATATAGCGTTTTCTAGCATGCATCAAAGCTGAAATGACTGAGTAATATGGCGTTTTACTTGCCATATAACTACCAAAGTCATTATATAAATCACCGTAATAAACCGTTGGAATCGTATCTTTATTAGTTAATTCCAAAGCATATTGCGCTGGGATATTGTATAACGCATACTTTTTATTGGTGCTGGCACGGTCTTTTTGATAAACCTGCCATGCCCAGTTAGCATCAGCTGCCCGGTAATGATCAGACATAATATACTTATCGTGTTTATGACGATTAATGATCATCCGGTTAATAATGTTTTTAAACGTATCATGATTCGAAACAAAACTCCAATTGGGGTGCGCTTGGTTTTCCGTTTGATCATTTCGGCGGTCTACGACGCTTGCAGTAGCAAGCGAATAAAGATTGGACCGTTTACCCACTTTCGCACCTAAAGTGCTTCTAAAGGCGTTATAAAGCGGAGAATCCATATAAAGCGCATTATTGTGATCTTGCTTCCAAGCTTTAATGGCTTTTTTGGTATAAGTCTCGTTGTATAGCAAGTGATCATTCGCATTGCGCTCACTATGCTGGCGATCATAAAGCTGATTCATCAAAGTATTCAGTTGTGTTAATGCGGTCTGATCGACATGAGCTGCAGCATCAACCCGGAAGCCATCGAAATTCGCATCACTGCTGGCTTTACCGTTAAGATGTTTTAGTAAGTAATATTCCCAGTTCAGGTTTTCAGCTTGAACTGTTGGATTTGAGTTATCAATATCATTACCCAGTAAAAATTCACCTGACAGATTGTTGGTTAACTTTCGATACTGGCTATTTGCCTGGCTGGTCTGATTATTATTAATAAACAAGAATTGGTCATCGTCAACTGAGCCACTTGCAGCAGGGACATAACCACGCCGCGCCTCAACTGGTAGTTCTGAGAAAAAGGCTTCTTGTTTCACAAAGGCTTTAACCGTCGAATCAAGCTGATCGATGCCCTTTTTAATATAAGCAATCCGTAGCAACCGACTATAATTATTTAAAATGGCTGTGGGTGTGGTAGACGTTAATATTTGCGTCTTCGCTTTCGTCAGTCCAAGCCTAGTGTCACTATAACCATGCGCCACTAAGTATTTAATGTAATTGGCTTGAACCCCCTTATTTGGCCAAGTATAGGCAATAATCGGGAACCAGTGTTGAACACCATCTTTAGCATCCACACCAGGATTTGCTTGATACTTGCCTTGCGCATCTAAATAATACTTAGGTTCATACCAAGCCGTATAAGACAGATACTTATCTGAAATCGCATTTAGGCGATCAACGCCTACTGGCGTATTCGCACCTTGCTCGCCCACATTATCAGCCGTCGTCATTTGACTCGTGCCGCTTAACAATAAAATGCTAGCAAGCACAGCTAAACAACTTGAGGCTACCCAGTTTCTTGTTTTCATCAGTTTTTTTCCTCACTTCTCTCACCGTTATAACTAATCTTATTTTACTGCTTAATCAGCATAAAAGCCTACTTTTAAGCTAAAAATGTGATCGTTTACATCCTTGATACCAAAAAAGCAGCTATCTAATAATGGCTGCTTTTTCAATTCTGTTAACCAGCATTTGGATCATGCGTGGTATCTAAATTAGAAAAACGATTGTAGGGTTTTGAGAACATCAGCTTAACCATTCCCCGACTACCCGATCGGTTCTTTTCAATAATAACTTCTACTTCACCATTATCATCCTCAGTGGTATCAACTTCTTCGCCGTCATCACGTTCATCGCGATAATAATCATCCCGGTAGAGAAACGAGACGATATCGGCATCTTGCTCAATTGAACCTGATTCACGAATATCTGACAATACTGGTCGTTTATCCTGCCGTTGTTCAACTGACCGTGATAATTGTGACAAGGCAATCACTGGAATGTGCAACTCCTTAGCCAACTTTTTAAGTTGTCTGGAAACTGCTGACACCTCTTGCTGACGTGATTCGGAACGTGGTCCCTCAATTAATTGTAAATAATCGACAATGACGAGTCCTAGATGATTGGTCTCTTTAGCTAGACGACGCGACTTCGCCCGTATCTCGCTCATTTTAATCCCAGGGGTATCATCAATATAGATATTCGTATTCGCAAGCGAGCCAGAAGCCACAATCAGTTTCTTCCACTCCTCTTCATCTAATTGACCTGTTCTAAGGTGCTGTGAATCAATTAATCCTTCTGATGCCAGCATCCGCTGCACCAGTTGTTCACCACCCATTTCAAGTGAGAACATCGCCACAGCTTTATCAGTATGAAGCCCAACATACTGCGCAATATTCAACGCAAAAGCCGTCTTCCCAACCCCAGGACGTGCAGCTACAATGACCAATTCATCATCGTGGAAACCAGTCGTCATGCGATCTAAATCAGTAAAGCCGGTAGGTAATCCGGTAACCATGTTGCCATCTTCAGGAATATTATTAATTTCCTCTACTGTGGCATTAACCAAGTCTTTAATCTGACGAAAGCCACCCGTATTATTCTCGGATGAAACATTCATGATCTGACTTTCGGCATCATCTAAGATGTCAGTCACTTCACTACTACCCTGCATGGCATTCGTAATAATAGCTTGGCTGGCACCAATGAGTCGTCTTAAAATCGCCTTCTGGTGAACAATTTTGGCATAGTAAGTGACGTGTGCAGCAGTGGGGGTAGCCACAGCCAGTTCAGCGACATAACTAATGCCACCAATATCTGCGAGCTGATCCTGTTTGGTTACTTCTGCTTGCAACGTTAGGGGATCAATGGCCTCTTCACGGTCAGACAAATTGAGCATAGCTTGAAAAATCAGCTGGTTGGCGCGGGTATAAAAATCAGCTGGTACTAGTTCGCTACTAGCATCGGCAATCGCTTCGGGATCAATAAAAATAGCACCTAAAACGGCCTTTTCTGCCGCCGCATCGTGCGGTATTTGTTGCGAAACAAGATTAGCCATAATTAAGCTTGCTCAACAACATGAACCCGAATGGTACCTTCGACTCCTTTAAAGAGTTTCACCGGAACATTCGTGTAACCTAGAGTCTTAATTGGCTCTGGTAACGACAATTTGCGTTTATCTAATTCAATCCCATATTGCTTAGCCAAAGCCGCCACAATCTTTTTACCAGAAATTGATCCAAAGAGGCGTGCATCAGTCCCAGCTTTGCTCTCAAAATTAACAATGGTCGCATCCTTAGCTAGCAGCGCTTTTACTTCTTCAGCCTTAGCACGCTCAGCAGCATAAGCCGCTTCTTCGTTAGCTGCAACCCGCTTTAAAGTAGTCAAATTGGCAGCTGTCGCTGCTTTAGCCAAACCACGTTTCAATAAATAGTTCTGAGCATACCCATCAGGTACATCTTTGACCTCACCACGCTTACCTCTACCTCTGACGTCCTTGATAAAAATAACTTTCATAATTTAACTCCTTTTCCCTAATTTGCTTATTCATTCTCTCGTTCATAGTCATCAATAGCAGCCACCAGCATGTCTGCAACCTCTGCCACTGACTTATTTTTAAT
This sequence comes from Lactobacillus sp., assembly GCA_030455605.1. Classification (GTDB taxonomy): domain Bacteria; phylum Bacillota; class Bacilli; order Lactobacillales; family Lactobacillaceae; genus Lactobacillus. The sequence goes on along the minus strand of JAKDPD010000004.1, from coordinate 67,059 downwards.
CTGCGTAGCAGCATTGGACAAGTGACCACCACCGCCCAATTTTTCCATAATTAACTGCACGTTAATTTTACCCATTGATCGTGCAGAAATGCCGATAGTTGCCGCATCACGCCGCGTAATCGCAAAGCTAGCCCCCACATCCTGTAAATCTAATGCTGTATCTGCCGCTTGGGCGGTCACAATCGGATCAATCACTTTGTCATTAGGTCCACACAGGACTGCCATATTCGGCCGCACCATCTTCAATGATGAAACTAGGCTTGTGCGCTCCAAGAAACTATGAATGTCTTCTTTCATCAGCTCACTGACAATGAGTAAACTAGCCCCGATAGAACGCAAGTAACTTGCCGCGTCGAAGGTCCTTGTCCCCGTGCGAAGTGAAAATTCACGAGAGTCAACCATAATCCCAGCTAGCATGGCGGTAGCATCAAGCTCGGTTAACACCTGCTTTTTCCCACTCGGCTGCTGATATTCAACCATTTCAGTAACCAGTTCACATGCTGAAGAAGCATACGGCTCAACGTAGGTTAGCATTGGATTTTCAGGAAATTCCTCGCCACGACGATGGTGGTCAATCACCATAACCCGATTTTTTAACCGCTCATATAAGGCCTTATCATACGTAATCGAATACTTAGAATGGTCAACCATGACTAATAATGACTGATCAGTTACCAAATTAGCTGCAATGGTTGGACTAATAAACAGATCATCGTCTTGGTCAGAGCGGTTCATTCTCGCAACTAGGCGCCCGACATCGTAATTCGTCTCATGGGTATCCAAAACAAAATTGGCCTTCACCCCATGCAACTGTGCAATGCGAACAACACCAATACCACTACCGACAGAATCCATGTCCGGACGTTGATGCCCTACCACAAACACACGATCAGCATCTTTAAACAGTTCACTCATGGCTTGAGCGACCATCCGAGCCCGTACTCGCGTGCGTTTCTCCATTGGATTAGACTTACCACCGTAGAAATGGGCATCTTTGCCAATTTCGCGTAAGACAACCTGATCACCACCACGGCCTAAAGCCAAGTCTAAATTAGACTGTGCTTGGTTCGCAACTTCAGTAATGGAATTGCTACCATAAGCAATCCCAATCGACAACGTTAATGGCATATTCTGTCGGCTCGTTTCTTGCCGCACCTGGTCCAAAACCGAAAACTTGTCCTGTTTCATTTCATCTAATGCTTGAACATGACTAAATAGAATAAAATGTTCTTCATCAATTCGTTTGAGGTAAGCGTTGAAACGTTTAGCATAAGCAATTAGCGTCGTTTGGACATAAGAACTCATCGTCGTCAGTTCTTGGTCATGCATGGCTTCACTGAGTTCATCATAATTATCGATAAAAACTTGGCCAATCGCCAAACGTTCAGCGTAATAGCGGTCCTCTATTTTAGCGTAGCGACTAATATCTAACAGATAAATAACCCCTAAGCTATCTTGCACCACCATTTCAAACCGATGTCCATCCCAACTAATGACGTGATTTTCAGCAGTTTGAGAGGCAATCGCGTCATTCAACAAACGGTCAAGGTCCGCATCGACTGATTTAATGGTATGGCCAATTAAATCATCGCTCTTCAAATAAAGCTGAAGATAGGGATTGATCCATTGAATTTGATGGTCACTATCATAGAGTAAAATACCAAGTGGCATTTTAACCATGGCCTCTTGTTCGCTACGCTTAATTCGATAAGACAAATTAACGGCGAACTTATTAGCCTTACGTATTAAGATCATTGCCCCATAAAATGTGACCGCTAGAATCAAAATACAAATCAAAAATAAGGCTAGACCTAGTAATGGATTCATCACCAAGCCAATCAGGCTGCCCAAGAAAGACAAGCAAACTACCACGGCTACAGAAATCGTTAACCGTGAATCTTTTAGAAATTTAGGTAATTCAAGCTGATGTAAAAAAGCTTTCATGCAAATCCTTCCTAATCCCAAGCAGAACATATCAGCTTTATTATACTAGGAAAAGAACGCAAAATAAAATAGCACCCCTCTTCAGGGGTGCTATTTATTTTATTGCTTAATCTTCAGCAACGAATGGCAATAATGCCATGATACGAGCACGTTTGATTGCGCTTGCGACTAGTCGTTGATTCTTAGCACTAGTGCCAGTGACACGACGTGGTAAGATTTTACCTCTTTCTGAGATAAAACGTTTCAACAGATCAGTATCCTTGTAGTCAACATATTCAATATGATTAGCTGCAATGAAATCAACCTTACGACGACGGTGACCGCCTCTTCTTTGTTGAGCCATATCCCTAGATCCTTTCTCTTTAATTAAAATGGTAAATCGTCATCAGAAATATCAATAGTGTCGCTAGAACCGGCAAATGGATCTTGTGGCTTAGCAGCGCCATTATCATTGTTAGACGCACCATTATTAGTTGGCTGAGTGTGATTGCTTGTTGGTTGATTACCAGCAGTTGGCGTATACCCACTGCCAGCATTACCGCGGCTCTCACGATCTTTACGCGACTCAAGCATGGAGAAATTATCAACCACAACTTCAGTTACATAAACCCTCTGACCATCTTTATTATCATAATTCCTGGTTTGGATTCGGCCATCAACGCCAATAAGCGAGCCCTTATTCGTAAAATTGCAGAGCGTTTCTGCAGCCTTACGCCAAACGACACAACTGATAAAATCAGCCCCGCGCTCGCCTTGAGCGTTCGAAAACTGTCGATCAACTGCTAAAGTGAACGTAGCAACCGAGATACCACTCCCAGTAGTACGTAATTCAGGATCACGTGTTAAACGGCCAACAAGTACAACTCGATTAATCATACTTAAGCCCTCCTTTTATCCCTAAATCACGATGATAAATAACTATTTGCTTAACTTAACGGTCATTGAACGTAAAACAGCATCATCAATCTTAGATAGACGAGTAAATTCATCAACTGCTTTAGCGCTGTCTGCAGTAAAGGTCATAATATGATATGTCCCTTCACGATACTTATTAATCTCGTATGCAAACCGACGCTTACCCCAGTCGCTGGATTCAACCATTGTACCACCGTTATCGACGATAACCTTATCGTAACCATCAACTAATGTTTTCTTTGTTTCTTCGTCAACATCAGGCTTGATAATGTATGTTACTTCGTACTTAGTAGTTGCCATGACTTTGTGCACCTCCTTCTGGACTTAATGGTTCTTGCTAGAATGCTAAGAACAAGGAGTAATTGGACATTACTCACAAGCACTAATTCTAGCACAAAAATAAAAAATTACCAACCTATTCACACGTGATCCTAGCTAGTGGTTAACTAGCTAACTAACATTACGCGAAAAGATTGATAATTTATTTTTTATTCAGTAATATTGTCAGCTTCTATTGTATCCGTGGTTGTATCATCAGCGTCCGTATTAGTTTGGCTAGCTTCGTTTGGAACACTAACTAAACTTGAAACACGGCTACCAGTGGCAACCTTAATGAGTCTAACCCCCATAGTGGCACGACCAGTCTGCGAAACATCAGCTAACTTAAAGCGAATCATGATGCCATCAGTTGTTACCACCATGATATCGCGCTCTGCATTAACCACTGTCACACCAGCTAGTGGGCCATTCTTCGCGCTCACACTAGCGGTCTTAACACCCTTAGTGCCACGACCTTTAATTGGATATTCACTAGCAGCAGTCCGTTTACCATAACCATTTTCAGAAATGATCATGACCTCGTCATCAGGTTTAAGCACATCACTACCAACAACATAATCTTCTGGACGTAAGTGAATACCACGTACCCCAGCGGCCGTTCGGCCCATGGCTCTCACTGTTTCTTCCGCAAAAGTAGCTGCATATCCAAGATGCGTCCCAATTAAAATATGTTGTTTACCATCAGTTGTCAATACGTTCGTCAGCTCATCGCCGTCACGCAGGGTTAAGGCAATTAAGCCACTATGACGAATATTGGTAAATTCACTAACCTGGGTGCGTTTCACAACCCCTAATTTAGTTACAAAGAAGAGGAATTGGTCAGCTGCACCTTCTGGAATGTTGACCACTGTCTGAACGCGTTCGCCCTTATCAAGCTGCAATAAGTTAACGACTGGCAAGCCTTTGGCGTTACGCCCATATTCAGGAATCTCGTAAGCCTTCTTAGCATAGACCTTACCTAAATTAGTGAAGAAGAGTAACCGATCGTGCGTACTTGAGTAAATCAGTTTTTCAGTAAAGTCGTCATCTTTGACGCCTAAGCCTTTAACCCCTTTACCACCACGGTTTTGCGTTTTGAATTCCGTAATCGGCATCCGTTTCACATAACCAGTATGCGTCAAAGTGAGTAATACATCCTGCTTTTCAATCAAATCTTCATCTTCGATTGACATAACTTCGCTCGTACTAATTTCAGTCCGGCGCGCATCACCAAAGCGATTTTGAATATCTAATAATTCGTCGTAAATAATCTGATCAATCCGTTCTGATTTGGCTAAAATAGCTTGATAGTCTGCAATCTTAAGGAGCAAATCTTGGTATTCTGCTTCTACCTTGCCACGTTCTAGTCCAGTTAACCGAACCAAGCGCATATCCAAAATAGCCTGTGCTTGTTTATCATCCAACTCAAAGCGGCTAATTAAAGTTGCTTTAGCAAGGTCGGCCGTCTTAGCACCACGAATAATGCGTACAATTTCATCAATGTGGTCTAGCGCAATGCGTAACCCCTCTAAAATGTGTGCACGAGCTGATGCTTTAGCGAGATCAAACTTAGTCCGGCGAGTCACAACATCTTCTTGATGATCAAGATAATGTTGCAACATTTGTTTCAGTGATAGAAAATGCGGCGCCCCATCAACGATTGCGACCATGTTCATCCCAAAATTAGTTTGCATTTGGGTTTCCTTGAACAGGTTATTGAGGACCACACTGGCACTGGCATCACGCCGAATATCAATGGTTACCCGCATCCCTTGTTGATCAGACTCATCGCGAATGCCAGTAATCCCATCAATATCATGGTTACGTGCTAAATCAGCAATCTTCTTGACCAATTCAGCCTTATTAACCATAAAGGGAATTTCACTAATGGCAATCCGTTCACGCCCTGACTTTTCAGTTTCAATCTCAGTCTTAGCCCGGACCACCATGCTGCCACGACCGTGTTCATAGGCACGCAGAATGCCGCCGCGCCCCATAATAATCCCACCGGTAGGAAAATCCGGACCAGGAATCGCCTTCATCAATTCCTTCGTCGTAATTTCTGGGTTCTTCATCAAGAGGTGCAGGCCCGAAATGACCTCATCCAAGTTATGCGGTGGGATATTAGTTGTCATCCCGACCGCAATCCCACTGGCACCATTAACCAATAAATTTGGAATACGCGCAGGTAAGACGACTGGCTCATTTTCAGTGTCGTCATAGTTACGTTGCCAGTCAACGGTGTTTTTGTTAATATCACGCAGCATCTCAACCGCAATTTTACTCATACGGGCTTCAGTATACCGCATAGCAGCAGGACGATCACCATCAACAGAACCAAAGTTTCCGTGACCATCAACTAGCATGTAGCGATAACTAAATTCTTGCGCCATATGGGCCATCGCAAAGTAAATCGATGAGTCACCATGTGGGTGAAACTTCCCCATAACTTCCCCGACGATTCTGGCACTCTTTTTATAAACTTTGTCGGGGGTCACCCCAAGTTCGCTCATGCCGTAAAGAATTCGCCGTTGTACTGGCTTCATCCCATCACGAACGTCTGGCAGTGCCCGAGCAACAATGACCGACATCGCATAGTCCAAGAAGGACGTTCGCATCGTTTTAGTTAAATCAACATTTCTAATTCTGCGATCTTCAGTATGATTGTCCATCTATTGCCTCCTAGGCATCCAAATTTTCAACGTACTTAGCATTATCCTCAATAAAGTCACGCCGCGGCCCAACTTCATTGCCCATCAGCATTTCAAACACGGCATCAGCATCGGCAGCATATTCAGGACTAACGCGATCCATGCGGCGATTTTCTGGATCCATAGTAGTTTCCCATAATTGTTCTGGGTCCATTTCACCTAACCCCTTATAACGCTGAACTGCAGGCTTAGGGCTTGGCTGTAAGTCACCCAAGTAATCGTGCAGCTCCTCATCAGTATCTAAGTACTTCACGATTTTTCCTTGGCGTACTTGATATAGTGGTGGTCTAGCAATATAAACATAGCCTTTATCAACCATGGGACGCATATAACGATAGAATAGTGTTAACAGTAACGTCCGAATATGCGCACCATCAACATCGGCATCAGTCATGATAATTAATTTATGATAGCGGGCCTTCGAAACATCAAAGTCACCGCCAAAACCTGTCCCCAGCGCCGTAAATAAGGTTCTAATTTCTTGGTTAGCCAAAATACGATCCATCGTCGCTTTTTGGACGTTCAAAATCTTACCACGAATTGGCAAAATTGCTTGTGTCAACCGTGAACGACCTTGTTTAGCAGAGCCACCGGCCGAATCCCCCTCAACAATAAAGAGTTCCGAAATGCTGGGATCATTACTGGTATTATCAGCTAGCTTACCAGGTAAATTAGCAATCTCTAACCCTGACTTCTTCCGCGTCACTTCACGAGCACGTTTAGCAGCGACCCGAGCACGTTCAGCTAGTTGGCCCTTCTCAACGATTTTACGAGCAGTCGCTGGATTTTCCATCAAAAAGCGACTAAAAGTTTCCGCAAAACTACGATCAACCGCTGTTTTAGCATCAGAGTTTCCAAGCTTAGTCTTCGTTTGACCTTCGAATTGCGGATCAGGGTGTTTGACGGAAACAATCGCCGTCATCCCTTCTCGAATATCCTCACCTGACAGATTTTCGTCCTTGCTCTTAAAGAGTTTGGCCTTATTAGCATAATCATTCACAACCCGTGTTAGTGCGGTCTTAAAACCAGCTTCATGAGTTCCGCCTTCGTACGTATGGATATTATTGGCAAAAGTCATCAGAGTCGTCTTGTAGCCCGTCGTATATTGCAACGCAACTTCGACATTAATACCTTCGTAATCACCTTCAACATAAATCGGGTCATCAAATAAGGTCTCTTCACCACGATCAAGAAAACGAACATATTCATTCAGACCACCCCCGAAATGATAAACATCAGTTTCAGCGCTGGCCTTACGTTTATCAGTGAAGGTTAATTTCAAGCCCCGATTTAAAAACGCTAGCTCACGGATACGATTTTTGAGAATCTTATCATCGAAGGTCGTCGTCTCAGTAAAGATATCTGGATCTGGATAAAAATGGACAATCGTTCCATGCTGCGTCTCAGGCACATCGCCAACAATTTTCATTTCCTCCTTAACGCGGCCATGATCAAACGCAATTTCATATTTTTTGCCATCACGCATGACCGTTACTTTAACTTGAGTGGAGAGGGCATTCACGACTGAGGCACCTACCCCATGCAGTCCACCAGAAACTTTATAGCCGCCACCGCCGAACTTACCACCAGCATGTAGTACCGTAAAGACCGTCTCTAAAGCTGGTCGACCAGTTTTCTTTTGAATATCAACCGGAATTCCTCGGCCATCATCTTCAACCCGAACAGAACCATCGGCCTCTACCGTAACCTCAATTTTTGAAGCAAAGCCAGCCAACCGCTCATCGATACTGTTATCAATTACTTCCCAAACGAGGTGATGCAGGCCTTGTGAGCTTGTCGATCCAATGTACATACCAGGGCGCTTACGCACTGCTTCCAAGCCCCCCAGGACTTGAATTTGACTGGCATTATACTTATCGGCTTCTTTTTCATATTTCTTAGCTTTGTCCAATTCGTTTTGATCAGCCATGATCTACTCCTTCTACAAATTTGATTTTGCCGGCAGCGATATGATAAACGCGCGGTTGTTTAATAATTTCCCAGGAAATACCTGTTAAGTCTGTGGTGGTAATAAAAGTTTGGGTCTTACCGTGAAGATAGCCTAATAGTGCCCGCTGACGGTCATGATCTAATTCACTCATGACATCATCCAATAAAAGTAACGGATACTCATGGGTTAGATGTTGCACCAACTGAATCTCTGCGAGTTTTAGACTGAGTGCAATTGAGCGCTGTTGTCCCTGTGAAGCAAAGGCATGGGCATTGCTACCATCTAAGTCAAATTCCAAATCATCACGGTGTGGGCCAGCCAGCGTGGTTCCCTTCTTCACTTCTTGAGCTTGTTGAGCTTCAAAGTAAGCCTTAACGGTTTGATAAACGGCTTCAGTACTATCATGCTTGCTAATCCCAGGAATCGAAGGACGATAGCTGAGCGTCAATGCTTCACCCGCCTCACTAATTTGTGAGTAAGCTTTTTGCGCCACTTGATTTAAGAAAGTCAGATACTGAAACCGGCGCACAATCACCTCGGCTGCTAAACCAGCTAATTGATCTGACAAGACGGATAAAAAAATAAGATCCTTATCACGCTTAAACTGCAACTGCTTCAAATAATTATTGCGCTGCTGCAAAACTTGACGATAATTGCTGGCATAGTACAAATAGCTCGCATTTACTTGTCCAAATTCTTGGTCCATAAAGCGGCGTCGAACTGCCGGGGCACCCTTCAGCAGCTCTAAATCACTGGGCGAGAATAGCACCACATTCAAGCGACCAACATAAGCCGATATTTTAGCTTGCTCTAGGCGATTGACCCAAACCTTTTTACCTTTTTTATTAATCAAGACTCGTAAATCAAGCTCCACTTGGCTTTTCTGCACAGTCCCGCTAAGCTTGGCGTATTCTTGACCAAAAGCAATGAGCTCTTTATCATTGCTAGTTCGATGTGAACGGGTTGAAGCTAAAAAAGAGATTGCTTCAAGTAAGTTCGTCTTGCCTTGTGCATTTTTACCGATAAAAATGTTGACGTTAGGATCGAAGCTAACGTCAACATCCTGCAGATTACGAAAACGCTGAGCTAAAAATCGTTTTAGAAACATCCCTACTTAAATTCGTAGCGTTTACCAGCTAATTCTAGCTGATCACCAGCTCGTAGTTTTTTACCACGTCGATCTTCAGCTGCGCCATTTAATTTAATTAGGTGCTCATGTAAATAAAATTTCGCCTGACCGCCAGACGAAATGAAGCTTTCTTCTTTGAGAAACTGCCCTAAAGTGATGTAGTCACCGCTAATTGTAAATATCGTAATTAGACTCACCTTCAATTACCCTTCCGGAGCTACTCAGACGTGGCTCGATCGCTACTAATTATAAGCTTTTTTGAAGGTTTTTACAAATTAAATGGCTATTTAAAGCGTTTTGAGCTTCTTTTAGTCACACAAGCTCATCGGCTATGAGCTAATTAAAAATTGTCATAGCGGCATTCTATAGCTAAATTCACTATCTTAACTAAAAAATAACACCAGCGCTTAATCGAAATAACGATTAGCAATGTGTTATTTAATATACTTAAGCTGTTACTTAAAAAGTTCTAACTGGGGTGATTAGCTGAATAAAGTCAACCTTTCCATCATCCGGCGTAACGGTAAATGGTCTTAGTGGTTGCGTGAACTTCATGACTACCGCATCGGTTACCGAAGCTCGCAAGGCATCGCGCAAATAATCTGGGTTGAATGAAATCATCAAATTATCACCAGTCAGATCACTGAAGCTAACGGCTTCTTCGACATTACCGATTTCAGCCGATTCACCCGACAAACGAACCGTTTGCTTGTCAGTATCTAGCGTTAACTTGACAACGTTATTACGACTGGCATGAGTTAGTAAACTGGCACGATCAAGCGCACTCAATAATTCGGCGATTTCAAATTTCACACTAGTGGTGCTTTCCGTTGGTAGTAAACGGTCTGTATCTGGGTAATTGCCTTCTAACAACCGGGAATAAAAAGATAAATTACCAATCACGAAGAGTACCTGATTTTCACCCGGACATACTTCTACTACCGGCTCGCTTTCACCAATAATGTGAGCCAGCTCGAGCAAGCTCTTACCAGGAATGATCAAATCAGTTTTAACCTGAGGGCCATTAGTTAAGGCCAACGAACGTTCCGACAAGCGATGTGAGTCAGTAGCAACGGCATTAATCTCACTCGTATTAAAAATGAAATGCACCCCTGTTAATACCATGCGGCTTTCCATCGTTGCTACAGCAAATTGGGTTTCATTGATAATTTCACGTAATGCTTTACCCGAAACTCTAAAAGCTGACTCGTCAGGAATTTCTGGCAACCGCGGATAATTATTGGCGTCTAAACCATTAATCGTAAATTCACTATTTTCAGATACAATTTTGGTCTGAAAGCCATCACGTACTTCAAATGAAAAGTCTTTGCCAGGTAACTTCTTAATGATTTCACTAAAAAAGCGAGCTGGTAAAATAATCGTTCCCGTTGATGCAACTGTCAAATCATCATTTACTGGAATCTTAATTTCAATTGAAATATCGGTATCACTACCAGTCATAATCAATTCATTATCAGTTAAATTGAGCTTAATCCCGCTCAAGATAGGAATGTTGGCACGGCTTGAAATGGCACGCATTACATTGTTGAGGTGATCAATAAATAAACTACGATTAACGGTAAATTTCATTTTAATCTCCTGTTTCTGTTTGGTCTTATTATTATAAATGATCTTTAGTAGTAGTAGGGGCTGTGGAAGCTGTTTATAAGGAACTTACTGCCTAATCTGCGGGGAAAGTACCGGTTATTAAGCTGTGCATAAGTAGGCGCTTTATCCACAGCTTAATAATGATTACCGGTCAAGCATTTGCTTTAAATCCAGGACTGCATGCTTAATATCGGCGTTCGTTTTTAGTTGGCGATCAATCTTTTCATAGGCATGCATGACGGTGGTATGGTCTTTTCCGCCAAACTCTTGACCAATCTTTGGTAAGCTCGCGTCAGTTAGTTCACGCGAGAGATACATAGCGATTTGGCGCGGTACGACAATCTGGCGCACACGTTTCTTCCCTTTTAGCTCGAAAGTCGAAGTCTGGAAGTAATTGGCGACCACTTCCTGAATTTTCGGAATCTGGAGGCCACGATTTTTTTGGACGAGTTTTAAATCTGCCAAGGCATCACGTGCTAAGTTACTATTAATATCTTCCTTTTCAATGGTTGCGTGTGCCTGCACCTTGATGAGGGCCCCCTCCAACTCTCGAATATTAGTGTCAACTTGTGAAGCAATATAATCAAGGGTATTTTCATCGATTGGCAGGCCTTCGGCTTCTGCTTTGGTTCTTAGAATCGCAATCCGTGTTTCTAAATCTGGTGGTGTGATTTCAACTTGTAAACCCCAAGTAAAGCGGGAGACTAGTCGTTCTGACAAATCAGGAATCTCGGTTGGGAGCCGATCACTGGTCATCACAATTTGTTTTTGATCATTATAGAGGGTTTCAAAAGTATGGAAGAATTCTTCTTGAATCCCTTCTTTTTTAGCGAAAAATTGAATATCGTCAACTAGTAGTAAATCGCAAGTTCGGTACTTATCACGAAATTTATCTTGGGTTTTATTCTTAATAGAGTTGATAAAGTCATTGACGAAAGTTTCACTTTGAATGTAAACAATCTTCGCTTGCGGTCGCTCCGCCAGCATCTGGTGGCCAATCGCCTGCATCAGGTGGGTTTTACCAAGGCCAGTTCCGCCAAAGATGAATAACGGATTATAAAAGCTACCAGGGCTGTCAGCAACGGCTAGGGCAGCGCCGGCAGCTAATTTATTACCCTCACCCTGGACAAAATTGTCAAAGGTATATTTGTCGTTCAACTTTAAGTCTTGGGTAAATTCATCTGGAACGTGCGATTCAAAATGCTGCTTAGTAGGTTTGCTGGGAGTGACAATGCGCTCTGGTCCCGAGTTACCAGCAATTTCAAAAGTAGGTAGAATTTCAATTCCAGCATAACCATAGGCAGACTGAATTAACTGGGAAGCCAGATTTTTCTCCCAGTATCCCTTGGCGACCGGATTTTGAACGGAAATAATTAGTTCATGACTTGTTTTGTCATAATTAATAGGTTTGGTATTTTTAAACCAGGCGTTATAAGCTACCTCGTTAAAACGGCTACGCATTTCGTGATTAAAATGTTGCCAAAATTTTTCGATATCGAACAAAATAAGTTTCCTCCAAGTGATTAAAAGCAACCCTTATTTTAACATCAGTTAGGCTGGTTTTCCACAAGTGGATAATAAAAATCCAGAATTAACAACCTGTGGAAAGTAAACTTTGAAAAATATCCACAGCAGATGGAAGAAATCGCTAAAAGCACGTTTGCTGACAGGCAACTGTGGATAAAAAAACACCGTATTAATAGGGCTTGCTACTAACAAAATTCAGATAATCCACAGCTTGTGGACAAAAAAACTAACAGCATGTGTCTTGTGGAAAAGATTGAGAATTTGGTTGTGCATGTGTCTTGTTGTGGAAACATACGCGCCGATTTCTCCCCAGGGCGGCAAAAAGGAGAATGAATAATGACGGTCAGATAATTGATCATCAATCGGCGGGTAAATCTACCTTTTTATTAAATTAGCTTGGCTTTTAGTGGCGAGCGTGCTATTCTTAATAAGAAATTGTGCAGTCAGCACACGAATATGGAGGTGCAAATATATGACTACTAAGAGAACTTACCAACCTAAGAAGCGTCATCGTTCACGTGTTCATGGTTTCATGAAGCGGATGAGCACATCAAATGGCCGCAAGGTTTTAGCAAGACGCCGTGCCAAGAGTAGAAAAGTCTTATCTGCTTAAAACCACTGAGTCCCAGTGGTTTTTTTAATCTAAATAGACTGGAATGAGACGTTTTGAGGAAATCTTATCGCGTTAAATCCGAAAAGGATTTTCAGAAAGTATTCGAACATGGTACATCGGTTGCCAATCGGGCTTTTGTCGTCTATAAGTTAGCAGCCAACCAAAATCACCATTTTCGTGTGGGGATTTCAGTAGGTAAGAAGGTCGGACACACGGCTGTTGCTAGGAATAGACTGAAACGTTACATCCGGGCGGTGTTAACCGATAATAAGGCGGCCATTAATCCTAAGCTTGATTTCTTGGTAATCATGCGTCCGTATGCTCGGGACTTTGATATGCCAGCTGTGCGGCGGAATTTACTGCACGCTTTAGAACTGGGACAGGTCATCACGCTAACGGATAAAGTTGAGGAAAAATAGTGAAAAGTATTCTGACAAAGAGAAATCTGAAGCGCTTGTTAGCAGTGCTAGCCGTGTTTGCGATTGCAATCGTCTTAACTGGGTGTGCCAATAATAGCGCTGGCCAAAACATGGCACCAGTGTCACACACGAGTGGTAGCTGGTGGGAACGCTGGATTATTTATTATTTTTCAACTTTCCTACTGTGGCTTGCTAAAATTCTGAATAATAATTATGGTCTCGCGATTATTGTTTTCACGGTATTGATTCGGATTTTATTATTCCCACTCAATGCGCTGTCAATCAAGAGTACCAGCAAGATGCAGCAAATTCAGCCACAGCTGTCACAACTGCAGAAGAAGTATGCTAGTCGTGATGCTGAAACGCAGCAGTTATTGCGAGAAGAGACCAGTAAGCTTTATAAAGAAGCTGGCGTGAATCCGTATACGGGTTGTTTACCATTGCTTATTCAGTTACCAGTAATGTGGATTTTGTATATGTCCATTTTTAGGACACCAGAATTACAAACTGGTCGTTTCCTCTGGATGGACTTGGGAAAGCCTGATCCATACTATGTAATGGCTCTCTTAGCAATGGCATTTACTTTCTTGTCTACCTATATTAGCCAATTATCAGCGCCAAAAGCTTCACAAACTTGGATGTCTAAGTTTATGATGTATGGCATGAGTTTGATGGTTGGGGTCTGGGCCATTTATTTCCAGTCAGCCATCTCACTTTACTGGGTTATTTCGAACTTGTTCCAAGTGATTCAGACTTTTATGTTGCAGAATCCTTTCAAGTATCGGCGCGAACAAGCGGCTAAACTTGAAGCTGAACGGATGCGTAAGCATCAATTACGGCGCGCGTATAAGCGGATTAAGCGGCATTAAACAATTGAAAATCGTCTAATTTATTTTAGATAAAGCGGTGAAAGTGCTTTATCCATCAGCAATGATGGTTATTGCGCTTTTTTTATTGAAAAAGGAGTAGCTGATGGCACAGGTATTAACAGAATTCGATACGATTGCAGCAATTTCAACCCCCGTTGGTGAAGGTGGGATTTCGATTGTGAGATTATCAGGTGATGCTGCCGTCACTATCGCTAATGCGCTTTTTAAAGGTGCGGATTTAACTAAAGTCCCTAGTCACACGATTCATTATGGCCACTTGATGGTACCAGATGGTAGGCAAGTGATTGATGAGGTGATGGTGACGGTCATGCGGGCGCCGAAAACCTTTACGCGCGAAGATATTATTGAAATTAATTGTCATGGTGGGATTGTTGTTACGAATCGCATCTTACAGCTGCTGCTGCAAAATGGGGCTAGGATGGCTGATCCGGGTGAATTTACCAAGCGGGCGTTTGTACATGGACGGATTGATTTAACGCAAGCGGAAAGCACCATGGACCTGATTCGTGCTAAAACGGATCAATCACGGGCACTCGCGGTAAATCAATTAGCTGGTAAGTTGTTAGCCAAGATTCGCCGCTCACGGCAAAAATTGCTAGATACTTTAGCTAACGTGGAGGTCAATATTGATTATCCAGAATATGATGCGGATACCGTCACTGCTTCGCAGATGCAGGCAACTGCCAAACAGGTCATGACCGAAATTAGCCAGTTGTTGGCAACAGCTAATGAGGGAAAAATTCTTCGTAATGGTCTGGCGACGGCAATTGTTGGTCGACCAAATGTTGGGAAGTCCTCGTTATTGAATTATTTAACCCATAGTGAACAAGCCATTGTGACAGATGTTGCCGGGACAACCCGTGATACCTTGGAAGCTTCGATTTCAGTTGATGGTATTCCCTTGGAATTAATTGATACGGCTGGTATCCGAAAGACGGCAGATAAGGTCGAGAAAATTGGGGTCGCGCGTTCAGAGCAGGCGTTAGCTCGAGCTGATCTCATTCTCCTATTAATTGATGCCAGTCAGCCATTATCCGCTGAAGACCGCGAATTATTAGCCAAGACAAGTCAGAAGAAGCGTATCGTGGTCCTTAACAAGACCGATCTTGGGGCCGCAATTACCGCTGAAAGTATCCAGGCGATGACTGCTAGCCCAGTGATTGCAGTCTCTGTTTTACATGAGGCTAATTTATCTGCTTTGGCCGCTGAAATTAAGACGTTATTCTTTCAGGGAATTAAGAATCGTCATGAAGATGTGCTTGTCAGCAATCAGCGTCAAGTGTCATTGTTAACCAAAGCGTCTGATCAATTGCAAGATGTCATCACGGCGCTTGATGCAGGTACGCCAGTTGATTTGGCCCAGATTGATTTCACGGGTGCATGGGAGACGTTAGGTGAAATTACTGGTGAAAGTGCTCCTGATGAATTGATCACCCAATTATTTAGCCAATTTTGTTTAGGAAAGTAAGAGAAAAATGATTAAGACTTACAATTCAAGTGAATATGATGTCATTGTTGTTGGTGCCGGTCATGCCGGATCTGAAGCTGCCTTAGCTAGTGCGCGTATGGGCTTAAAAACACTAGTCGTCACCATTGGGCTCGACATGGTTGCTTTCATGCCGTGTAACCCTTCCGTTGGGGGACCAGCTAAAGGAACAGTGGTGCGCGAAATTGATGCTCTAGGCGGTGAGATGGGCCGTAATATTGATAAGACCTATATCCAAATGCGGATGCTCAACACTGGTAAGGGCCCAGCGGTCAGAGCCCTGCGTGCCCAAGCTGACAAGTGGCAATATCATGAACAAATGAAGCGGACGATTGAAAATACGCCTAATCTGACATTGCGCCAAGCCATTGTTGATCAGCTTGTGGTTGAGGATGGTATTTGTCGCGGTGTCGTTACTAACACAGGTGCTAAATATCTGGCCAAAAGTGTCGTTTTGACTACCGGGACAGCCGCTCGCGGTAAAATTATTATTGGTGAATTAACTTATTCCTCGGGTCCTAATAACACGACCCCGGCTATTAAGTTATCAGAACATTTGGCTGATTTCGGCTTTAAACTGCGCCGCTTTAAAACAGGGACACCACCTCGCGTTAATGGGAATACGATTGATTATCATCAGACAGAAGAAGAACCGGGCGATCAGGAACCACGTCATTTTTCTTTTACTTCAAAAGATGCTGACTATTTGCGTGACCAGGTTTCTTGCTGGATGACTTATACCAATGCGCAGACCCACCAAATTATCCGTGATAATTTGGACCGGGCACCGATGTTTAGTGGTCTGATTAAGGGGGTCGGCCCCCGTTATTGTCCGTCGATTGAAGATAAAGTTATCCGTTTTGCAGATAAAGATCGGCACCAAATTTTTCTCGAACCGGAAGGTCGCCATACGAAAGAGATTTATGTGGGTGACTTTTCGACCTCGATGCCAGAAGAAGTGCAACTTAAGATGCTACATTCAGTCGCTGGTTTGCAACACGCTGAATTAATGCGTCCTGGATATGCGATTGAATATGATGTCATTGAGCCTTGGCAACTGAAGCATACTTTAGAGACTAAAAAAATTAAGGGGCTATTTACAGCTGGTCAGATGAATGGGACCTCGGGTTATGAAGAAGCTGCTGGTCAAGGCCTAATTGCCGGGATTAATGCTGCCTTATCGGCTAAAGGGCAACCTGGCTTTACCCTAGGCAGGGATGAAGCTTATATCGGTGTTTTAATTGATGATTTAGTTACCAAGGGAACCAATGAACCATATCGGTTACTGACGAGTCGGGCTGAATATCGCCTTATTTTACGCCATGATAATGCTGATCTACGCTTAACACCTTATGGTCGTAAACTAGGCTTGATTGATACCGACCGCTATGAGGCCTTCTTGGCTAAGAAACAAGCTATTCAGGATTTGATTGCCAAGCTACATGACTTAACGATTCATCCGATTGATGATGTCCAAAGCTTTTTGGTTAAAGTAGGTCAAGCACCATTGAGTGATGGGGTGAAGGCAGACCTCTTCTTACGGCGACCACAAGTGACGATTGATGATATTGAAATGTTGACGCATCTCAAATTAGCATCAGATCGTTATGTCAAGGAACAGGTTGAAATTGCCTTAAAGTATGCCGGCTACATTAAGAAAGAACAACAACAGATTGATCGCTTAAAGCGCCAAGAAGCTAAAAGAATTCCCAGTCAGCTCGATTATGATCAGGTTGATGGGCTAGCGACTGAAGCGCGTCAGAAATTTGCTAAAATTCGTCCGGAAACGTTAGCCCAAGCGGAACGGATTTCTGGTGTTAATCCGGCTGATTTGGCAATTTTGAGTGTTTATATTCAAAATGGTCACTATCATGAGACGAAATAAGGTTATTAGTGATAATGGTTATTAGCACAAAACGGTTTTTGATTAATTACATTACAGATGTGTAACTTAGCGCGCTAACAAAGGATGAAAGCGCGTTAGTAGAGTAAAAATAGCCGTTAGTCAAATTTTTTTGCTGATTTTTATTTAGCATTTTTAAACTCATTTGACATAAATTAGTAACAATATCACAAATAAGAACCACTATGATTAAGGCAAAACGGTCGACTCACTATGAAAGTTTGTGAAAATAATAATTATAAAAATCGCTTACAATGTTGACACAATGCTAATTATAACGCTTGCATTTGTGAATTTCGGGTGCTTTAATACGAGTTGGAATTGATTGTAATAAGGAGATGCACTTAATATGGCAAAAATTAAAGGCGCAAATGCGATGTTGCAAGTCTTAGTTGACTGGGGAATTGGCCACATCTATGGTTATCCAGGTGGTTCGTTCGACTCAACTATGAATGCACTTCATGAAATGCAAGATAAGATTAAGTTTGTGGAGGTTCGTCATGAAGAAGCTGCTTCATTGGCTGCTTCCTCAGAATACAAGATCTCAGGTAAAGTTGGTGTCTGCTTTGGCTCAGCTGGTCCTGGTGCTATTCACTTGATGAATGGTTTGTATGATGCTAAATACGACAAGGTTCCTATGGTAGCAATCGTTGCTAACGTACCAACTGGTCGTCAAGACATTAACTTCTTCCAAGCTTTCGATGAACAACCTTGGTTCCGTGATGTTGCAACTTGGGTTCACCAAGCTAAGACTAAGGAAGCCATTCCTGTTTTAATGGATGAAGCTATTCGTCAAGCATATGCACATAAGGGTCCTGCTATCTTGATTATTCCTAAGGACTTCGGTTGGGCAGAAATTAACGATAACTTCCGTGTTAACGCTAATGCTCATGTTGACGCTAACTATGCTGAACCAACTAAGACTTCAGTTGAAGCTGCAGTTAAGTTGTTGAAGGAAGCTAAGAACCCAGTTGTTTACTTTGGTATGGGTTGTCAAGGTGCCGGCGAAGAACTAAAGGAATTTTCAGACAAGTTCAAGACACCTTTGACTTCATCTGTTATTGCTAAGGGAATTGTTGAAGATAAGTTCCCAGCTTACCTTGGTTCAATTGGTCGTTGTGCCCCTAAGGCAAGTAACGATATCCAAACTCATGCTGACTTAGTTGTCTGGGTTGGTAACAACTCACCATTCTCAGTCTTCTTCTTCAATCCAAAGGCTAAGATGATTCAAATCGATGTTGATTCATCTAAACTTGGTAAACGTCACGCTGTTGATGTCCCAATGCTTGCAGATGCTAAGAAGTCTTTAAGTGCATTAATTGATGCTGGTGAAGAAAAGGCTGAAACCCCACTTTACAAGGCTGGCTTAGCTGACCGTGAAAACTGGGAAGCTTGGCTTGACAGCTTTAAGGATGATTCTATCAAGGATAACGGTCGTGTTCGGACTGAACCTATCTTTGATGTCATTGACAAGCAAGCTGCAGACAATGCTGTCTTTGCAATTGATGTTGGTAATGTCAACATTAACTTCACTCGTTTGATTAACTTACACGGTGATCAAAAGTGGTCAACTTCAGGTTTATACGCAACCATGGGTTACGGTGCTCCTGCTGCAGTTGCTGCCGCAACGGTTTATCCAGATCGCGAAGTTTGGCATTTATCAGGTGATGGTGGTTTCGCAATGATGAGTCAAGAATTATTGACTCAAGCCCGTTACAACCAACACGTTATGAACGTCATCTTCACTAATGAAACGCTTGGCTTTATCGAAGCTGAACAAAGAGATGAATCTAACCAACCTTTATCAGGTGTTATCATTCCAGATAACGACTGGGCTAAGGTTGCAGAAGGTATGAACGTTAAGGGTGTTACTGTCCGTTCAAAGGCTGAATTCGAAGCAGCTGTTAAAGAATGGAAGAACAGTGATGGCCCAATGTTAGTTGACGTTAAGTTGACTAAGGAAATGCCTTACTCAGTTGAATTAAACACCTTGGACGACCCAGCATTTGTTGAGAAGTACCAAGCACAAGCTTTGAAGCCTTTCAGCTACTTTGCTGAAAAGTATGGTGTCGTTGACGCCGCTGCTGCTGATGCTGCTTCAGGTGCTTCTGAAGAAGAAGCAGAGCCAGAACCAGAACCAGACACGACTTCAGGTGCCTCAGAATATTAATCAGTCAAAGGGATAAGCCTTGCTTGTCATTTTAACTGATAGAAAAAGCGTTTCACATTGTGGAGCGCTTTTTTATTGTACATTTTTCTCTGGCTTCTATTATAATTAAAGCTAGAGCTTATTGATGGAGGTAGTATATGCAACAATTTGGCGTAGTTGGCCTAGCGGTGATGGGTAAGAACTTGGCTTTGAATATCAGAAATCATGGTTTCTCAGTATCAGGTTTTAGTATCGATCGTCCCGAAGTGGATGCTTTGGCTAAATATGAAGATGAGAAATTAGTTCCGACCTACACTTGGCAGGAGTTCGTCGCTTCACTAGCCAAGCCCCGTAAAATTTTGATTATGATTAAAGCTGGGAAACCAGTTGATTTAACTTTAGCGCAATTAAAACCTTTATTGGATGCGGGTGACATTATCATCGATGGAGGCAACTCCAATTTCCATGATACCAATCGCCGGGTTAAAGCCTTGGCTTCAGCAGGTATCCATTTTATTGGGATGGGTGTTTCTGGTGGTGAAGAAGGGGCTTTAAATGGTCCAGCGTTAATGCCGGGCGGTGATGAAGCTGCCTTCAAACAGGTTGAACCGATTCTTGCCGCAATTGCAGCGAAGACACCTAGTGGCCGGCCTTGTGTGAGTTACATTGGTCCTGAAGCTAGTGGTCACTACGTTAAAATGGTCCATAATGGGATTGAATATGCCATTATGCAGGAGGTCTCAGAAGTTTATGACCTTTTGCGCGTAGCCGGTAAGAGCAATCAGGAGATGTCTAAAATCTTCGCAAAGTGGTATCAAGGCGATCTTGATGCTTATCTGATTGAGATTACGTCTAAGGTGTTAGCTCAACCAGATGATTTAAGTTCTGGCGAAGTGATTGACCGTATCCTTAATGTGGCCTCTTATAAGGGGACTGGCAATTGGATGCTCGAAGATGGGGTAGCACTTGGTGCACCAATCAGTGTGATTGCTGAGGCCGTGATTGGGCGCTTTATGAGTAAGCAGACTCAGCGCTCTGGTCAGGCACCGCAACTGACTAGTGATGTGCCAGCTGACTTCGTGCCTAATCTAGAAAAAGCCTTAAATTTGGCACAAGCGGTTGCTTATGCGCAAGGCTTCCAGCAACTTACCTTAGCGGCTAATGCTTATAATTGGGGGTTACGTTACCCAGCGATTGCTCAAAATTGGGAGGCAGGTTGTATCATTCGTTCGGGCATGTTACAAGAAATTGAAACAGCATATGCTGATCAACCAAAGATGGGCCTGTTGTTTGAAGCACCATATTTTGCTCAGCTAATGAAAGCTAATTTACCGGCGCTGAAGCAGGTGATTGCGTTAGCAATGTCAGCCGGTATACCAACGCCAACACTCAGCGCAACGTTAAACTATTTAGAGTCAATTTTTAATCCGAAGTTACCAGCAAATATGATTCAAGGACAGCGTGATTACTTTGGTGCGCACACTTATCTGCGCAATGACCGTGAAGGTGTTTTCCATACTGAATGGTATGCAGAAAAATAAAGTTTCATGTGAAACAAAAACGGACCACCATTTAGGTGATCCGTTTTTTGCTGGTAATTTAAGCCAGTGATGCTGGCTTAATGCGGTTGAGTGCTAATCAGCTGAGCAAAACTGAAATGGAGCTGAACGCCATTGCTAGTCCTGCTAATTCTGGGCTAGGGCTTTAACGACTCCGGCTAAATCATCTTGCATTAAGACAATATCACCTGATTCAATAGCAATATCAGTCCCTGAGCCCATTGCAATACCAATATCGGCCGTTGATAAGGCTGGGGCATCATTGATTCCATCTCCTACAAAAGCGACTTTTTCACCTTTTGTCTGTAAGTCAGCAATCTTAGCTGATTTGTCCGTTGGTAAGACCCCATCAAACACTTCACTAATGCCAACTTCCTGGGCAATCTGGGCTGCTACAGCTGGGTTGTCACCAGTTAACATAATGGTCTTAAAGCCGCGCTTAGCTAGAGTAGCCATGACTATTTTAGCATTGTCCTTAGGCGTATCTTGCAAGGCAATCAGGCCAATTATTGTTTGATTAAGGCTCACATATAAGACGGTTTTAGCAGCTTGTTGAAGTGTATCTGCTTCCTGCTTTAGTTTAGCGGGCAAGTCCTCAGTGAGCAGCTTGGCACTACCAATGGCTGCTGCTTCGCCATTTAGCTGCCCCGTGACGCCTTTTCCAGCGACGGCTTTAAAGTCTGTTACTGGACTTAACTGTAATGATCCTGCACGGCGGACAATGGCTTGTGCTAAGGGGTGTTCGGAAGCGGCCTCTAGGCTGGCGGCCACTTGTAAAACTACTGGCTCACCAATAATGTCGGTCACGGCTGGCTCACCCTTGGTAATGGTGCCGGTTTTATCAAATACTAGGGTGGTGATTTGACTAGCTTTTTGGAGCGCTTCGCCATTTTTAATGAGGACGCCCATCTTGGCGCTCTTGGCAGTTCCGACCATCAATGCCGTTGGGGTAGCAAGTCCTAAGGCACAAGGACAGGCAATCACCATCACCGAAATTGCAAACAATAATTATTCGACCAATGGTGCAGCTAATATGCTGTACCAGACAACAAAGGTAATAATCGCAATCATGATAACGATTGGCACAAAAATATGTGACAATTGATCTGTGAGATTTTGAATTGGGGCGTGGCTTGCTTGTGCCTGCTTGACGAAATTAACAATTTGGGCAAGCAGGGTGTCGGCACCAACTTGGGTTGCTTTGAAGGTGAAAGTACCAGTAGTGTTAAGCGTAGCGCCAATCACATCATCCTTGGGTTGTTTATGAACGGGCATACTTTCACCAGTTACTAGTGATTCATCTAAGTCAGTACTACCAGAGACAATGATGCCATCAACGGGTACTTTTTCACCAGGGCGAACGCGAATAAGATCAACCGGTTTTACCTCGGCAATGGGAACAGTGATAAAGTGGCCAGCACGACTGACTTGGGCTGATTTAGCTTGTAATTTTAAGAGGGCGCTTAAAGCTTGAGAAGCATTGTGGTTCATCTTCTCTTCCATGGCATCACCAAGCAAGACAAAGACCGTCACAAACGCGGCACTTTCAAAGTATACGGGGCGGTGTGTCAGCATCGCAAAAATACTATAAAAATAAGCAGCTGAGGTACCCAGCGCAATTAGCGTATTCATATTAGCGGCATGTTTTTTGAAAGCTTGCCAAGCACTTCGCCAATAAGGAAATGCAGCTAATCCCATAATAAGTGTGGTGGTGACTAGCGCAATTTCGTTATGACCAGGAAACATAACATGAAATGGCATCAACAACATTTGAATTAGCATGGGAATGGCTAAGACAAAAGAAATCCAAAATTTAGCCATATTTGAGAGTTTCATACTTGGCTAACCACCTTTCCGACTTAAGACATTATTTAACAATGACCTTGCCATGGAACATATTCATACCACAAGCAAAGTTGAATTCAGCTGCTTTATCGGTCGGAATACTAATTTCGGTTTGGGCTTGGCGATTGAGCTTTTCTTTAATACCAAGCTGACTGAAGCTAACTTCTGATAAACAAGCAGTCGAATCGCGTAAATTGAATTTTACCGTTGCGGGTACGCCGCGCTTAAATACTAAGGTATCAGGCGAATAGCCACCAGCTACGGTAATTGTTCCAATTTGTCCTGAGCCGACTTGATCAGCAACTTGACTGACGCTATGGCGTTTTCCAAAGAACCACCATGCAGTAAAAGCAATTAATAATAGACCAATAATTAAAACCAGCCATTGACTGAGTATCATCGTAAATCCCTCCAAGCATTACTAGTTTACACTTGTAATCATATCATATCAGTTTCAGCTGTCAATTGCTTTGCTTGGCGTATGCGTAGCACTTAAGGGCAAGCAAAAAGGTAGTATCGTCATGAGACGGTACTACCTCTAGTTATGCTAATCAACCTATGGGACTATTTTTCAGCTAAAGTAATCCGCCGATGAAGGAGCTGAGCATTAGGTGCCACATTAATCAGTAAATCAGCGAGATCATAAACGCTGATGCGGCTATTGCCTCGATGGTCATAAAGCACATAATCACCACCAACATTGTAGTCATCGCTTGGTGCGCTATAGTTTAGGTCAACTGCAGGACTGACGAAAGTCCATTTGAACGATAAGTCGTGTTTAACATCCTGATAAAGGTCATATGCACCTCGAACCATTGCTTGGAATTCTTTATTACCATCCTGATAAAGCTGGTGGCCCGTTTTACGATCATATAGACTACTTGCGCCGCCAACAATAATAATTCGCTGATCTAACTTGTTAGCGAGCTGATTAATGGCGTGTGCCCCTGCCAAAAAATCGTGATAGAGATTTGGATTTTTCCACCCTGCATTAAAGGTGGAGATAATTAAGTCAGTCCCTGTTAATTGAGGGACTAAAGCTTGCCAGTCGTTAATATCATGATGGATCACGGTCAAATCTTTGTGAGCCGGAAAGTCACCATGGCGAGAAACGGCGATGACTTGATGACCATCCTTTAACGCTGTATCAACCGTGGCCCGGCCAACAAAGCCACTTGCACCAATAATTGTAATTTTCATCTGGAACCTCCATTAGCTTATATGCTTACTTTATGTAAGAAACTTTACCTTAAAAAGCGAATCTTGGCAATGTATTAGGCAGGAATGCGTTAATTGCGACGATGATTAAGCTGAGATTGAATTTCGAAGAGCTTAGTATCAAGGTTATTGGCTTTTATTCCCTGGGTAATAATGTAGTTAGCTTGGACCATGGTCTGATAATAGCCTCGAAATTTAGGATACTGGATACCAGTCTCGAGAATCTCATTAAGCTTGGCGCTGGTAAGAGCACGGGAATTTGTTTGGGTCTGGATGACACTAATGGCATGGGGATTTTTGACAACCGTTTTTAAGATGCTAGCGCCTTGACTATCAGCCATTAATTTAGTTTGGACGGCTGAATCAGTAGTCATCATTTTGAGAAATTCCCAGGCTAGTTTGATATTGTGGGAACGGCTAGAAATCCCATAAAGCGCAGTAGCTAGAGGAGTTCCTGCATGCTTGACAATGCAAGGATTTCTGATAATCGCCGAATTGAACTTGAAGCTGCGTGAGACGTAATAAGGGTAGTTGGTATAACTGCGATATTGTGCCAGGGTTAGTGGGGTAAAGGCAACACGTCCTTCATCAAAATCAGCTGAAGTAACATTTTGCTCAGCATTAATAATGTTGAGATTTTCCATTAATGACAGCGCACGTCTGGTTCGTGGCTGATTAAGATTAACTTGATTTTTAGCTGTAAAGAGACTGGTATGGTAACTTGCTAATGCTAACTTCTAGTCATAGCGGGCAGTCACACCGTAAATTTGGTGGGACGGTCGGGTAATTTTGCTGATAATTTTTTGAAATTGGCTCGGGGTCCAATTCGCACCCGGTACGCGCAAACCACGTCGTTTCAATAAATCAAGATTGACCAACATAAAGGTAGGGTTCTGTTCATATGGTAGGGCATACTGCTCGCCATGATATTGCCCCGCGGCTAAAGCCGCTGGATAAAAACGTGATTTCGTGCGACTAGCCGCTAGCCTAGCATTCAGTGATTGCAGTGCGCCATCTGCGGCCAAGGTGTTAAAATCACTTTCCGGGACGAGATAAAGATCAGGCTCCTCACGAAAGAGTAGTTTATTGGCTAACCAATTACCATAGTCGCTTTTAGTAATACCAGATTCTACATGGATCGTGACATTGGGATGTGACTGTTTAAAGTGATGTATTAAATAGTTCAGCATTTTGTAGGAGTTAGCACTAGGGACACCCCATGGACTGCCCGTGGATAATCCTAAAGTTAACTCTTGTCGCTCCGGGCGCCAGCGTTGGTAGGTCAAAAAAGCTATCACTAGCAATCCAATAAGTATCCAATAACCCCATTTTTTACGCTTCATCGGTATCTCCTAATTGCTGCGTAATAATGCCTTCTTGAACACTCCACAAAGCAAGCTGGGTACGATCACGCAGGTTGAGTTTGGCCAGAATTTGCGAGATATAATTTCTGGCTGTCCCTTCAGAGAGAAATAATTTTTTGGCAATTTCTTTATTAGCACGCCCCAAGCCAACTTGTTTAATAATTCGTAACTCGCCTCTGGAAAAGTGTTTAGCCGCCGTTTCATCAACTTCAATATTGTAGCTACTACGTGCCATTTTTGAAAATAATTGAAAGACCTTTTTTAGCTATTTCAGGATTAATCATAGCACCGCCTTGATTAACCGTTTCAATTGCCTGATAGAGTTCTTTGTTGGAAACACCTTTTAGCAAGTAGCCTGAAGCGCCATATTTAAGGGCACTATAAATAAAAGTGTCATCATCAAATGTGGTTAAAATAATGACCTTGGCATGAGGATATTGCTGTTTGACATACTTGGTACAAACAGTACCATCCATAATGGGCATTCGGACATCCATCAAGATAATATCTGGGCATTCAATCTGACATTGCGCGAGCACTTCTTGACCATTTTTGGCAGTTGCAATGACTTTAAAATTAGGATTCACTTCGAGAATGATTTTTAGTGAGTCACGAATTAATTCTTGATCATCAGCGACTAGAATTTTAATCATAGTAGGTCTCCTTTGGGAATAGTTAGCTTGATTTCAAAACCATGACTTCCATCAAAGCTTATTTTACCCCCAATAATGGCAACTCGCTCCTTCATTTGTGTGAGACCATAGCCTAATTGAAACGAACCAGCAGAAACACCGTCATTGCTGATGAGCAACTGATAGTGTGTCTTGGTTTCAGTAAAGGTAATAATCATCCTTTTGGCATGGCCGTGCCTGAGGGCGTTGGTAGCAGCTTCTTCAATCACGTGAAAGAGGACGCTCTCAGTGGTTTTTTCAAAGTTAGGCTCCGCAATGCGATAGTTAAAAATGATTTTCATCTGCGAAATTGCGGCATGGTCACTGAGCATCTTATCTAAAGCCCCTTTAAAAGTCGATTTTTCTAGCGCTTCGGGCCGTAATTGGGTGAGTGATTGGCGCACATCATCAATGCCAGTTTGGACTGCTTTAGCAACTTTTTGTAATTGCTGTCTAGCCGCCGCAGGATTCAAATCAAGTAAGGCAATAGTGGCATTAACACCAGCTGAAATGCCAGTTAATGCATGTCCAACCGTGTCATGCAAGTCCCGCGCAATCCGTTTTCGCTCGTGATCTTTGGCAATGTGGGTTGATAAGGCAACATAATGTTGCAAGTCTTGGTTTGCTTGATCTGATTTAATGAGTGCCATCCGGATTTGATTCTCTTGTTTCATGAGAAAAATTGTGTATAGCATCAAGATAACGATGAAAGCTAACAAATTAAAGGTCGTTAGAAAATTTCGAACTAAAATAATGCTTGCTCTTGGCCTAGCGGGTAGGTAGGCGATATAAGTGCTTAATTGCGGTGAGCTTGTCAGGGTCGTCGAAATGGGTCCGGCTAGTGACAAGGTTACCAAGATGGTCAGTAGCATTAAGACCCAAGAATCTAATTGCTGGACAGCAGTCGTATGGCGTTTAGCTAAAAAGTAATCTACAAAGAAGAGTAGAATCACGCCATTGTAACTGAAACGTAGGGCGAGTAGTACCAGTAAAGTGAGGGTAAATTCTAATAAAAGCAACCGATTCGTTAGTGTTTGAGAAAAGTTAAAATGATGGCGAACAGTCATGATTAGCATCAGTAGCAAGAATGCACTGCTTGCTTCAAAAAAAATCCGGTTTGGGTTTTCTGGTAGTTGATTCAGGTGCGCAATGAAACTGCTGCTGAGCTGATGGTCAACTAAGTAATGACTGATAGCACCAAATAAGGCTGCATTAAAAGTGACCACCACAAGATTAAACCACAATAAAATCCGCCTAAAAATAACTAGTTTTTTAAAAGATACTGCCATAATGCCACCCTGAAATGTTGTAAAGATGTTGATTACGTTTCGTGATTAACGTTACTGGAATAACGATGCGGTGTGGCACGGGTTTACCAGCTAATAGCCGATAAGCTGCGGTAATGGCTTGGTGCCCCAGTGTTTGTGGCGCTTGTGCAGCTGTCGCAATGGCATCGTGATTGGTTTTAATTAATTGCTTCATATTACTAGAGCCATCGACACTATAAACATCAACTTGTTGCGTCACGCTTTTAGCATCTAATGCCGCGAGCGCACCAACGGCAATTTGATCATTAATCGCCATGATGGTATTAAATTTTAAGCCATGAGTTAGTAGCCGCTTAACAATTGGTAGTGTAACTTCGGCTTGTCCCCAATTATTGAGGTGATTAATGATTTGGTAGCGCTGAGGATGTGGCGCACGGCGCAACGTGGCTAAAAAACCAGCGATTCGGTCTCGTGCGGATAAAGCACCGTAATGGTCGAGCAACAGAATTTTGGCACTTTGCCGCTGGCGCAATAAGTGTTTCGCACAGAGTTCACCGGCGTGATAATTAGCTGAAATAATGGTGGTATCGGCCAGCTGCTTGTTTGCTAGTTGGCTGTCAACCACGACTAGCTTAATCCCAGATC
Source organism: Lactobacillus sp. (assembly GCA_030455605.1). Classification (GTDB taxonomy): domain Bacteria; phylum Bacillota; class Bacilli; order Lactobacillales; family Lactobacillaceae; genus Lactobacillus. The sequence continues at coordinate 38,926 of JAKDPD010000004.1, read as the reverse complement.
GTTTTGCTTCCTGTAAAGCTTGCAATAACCTCCTATTTTGCCCATCCACGGGATTCAGTATAATAACGCGCACACCACTGCGCATTAATGCGTGGATTTGTTCGATTTGGCGATTAACATCTAGTCCAGGATCACGATTACTCAATAAATCGCCTTTTTGTTCAACTTGCTTAGCAATTTCATCATTAATAACTTGGTAAAAGGGATTATTCATTGTCATATAGCTACTCCCAATTTTTAATTGAGGATGTTGACTGGCGCCGCTGGCCAGCCAAACGAAGAAACTGATGATAATCCCAGCTACAGTGAGTTCTAGCAAAATTGCTTTTAAGGCCTTACGCATAATGCTTGGCCAGGGCACAATAAATTCCGTCGTGATCATGATCGCGAGTGATGCGTTTGAACTTGGCCTTCAAGTCACTGGGGGCGTTACCCATCAAATAACTGTGAGTGACAGCCGCTAAGAGTGTTTCATCATTATAATTGTCACCAAAAGCCCAGGTATTGGCTGAATTGACTTGATAGTGGGCACTTAACAAAGGGACGACAGCACTTTTGTTTACGCCTTGAGGGACGACTTCTAACAAGTGCGGCGCACTATTAACATAGTCCAAAGACGGTAGGAGAGTGCTAAGCATTTTTTTCAGGCGAATAAGCTTGGCTGGCGGTCCAATTAATAAAATTTTGTGGACACGTTTAAGTGGCTCGTGCGCTATCTTAGCTAAACTGATGGGCACTGCAGAATTAGCAACAATGGCTTCTTCTTGTTTAATGGCGGCAGTTTTTGGCGCTAAACAGTACCAGTGATTGAAGGCGTATAAATTCCAGCTGACTGCGTTACCACACTTGTTAGTAACAGTAGCTAGTACATGCTGTGCAAGCGTAAAGGGCATGGTAATTGATTGTAACAATTGTCCTTTATGATCATAGATTAATCCACCGTTAAACGCTCCAAATGCATAACTAGTCGTAATTTTTCGGGCTACTGTTGCAATACCAGCGGGATTACGCGCTGAAACGGGGACAAATAAATTGCCTTGAGAAATCCAATTTTGAAGCGCTAACTTTGTTAAAGGCGTCACTTGATGATCTGAATTAATCAGGGTGCCATCAATGTCGGTAAATAAGATTTTTTTCATTTTTATGAGGTTGCTACTTTCTTCTATTCAAGATAATGTATGCGGTTTAGACCGTTTATATAGTAACAGACTAAGAACTAGTTGAACAATGTTTCAATTATGACAAATGTCATTAAAAAAGGCAATAATTTGTGACATTTAGCACTTATGTAAGCGCACCCAAATGACTGATAATTATGGTGTGAGTTGAGAGGAGTATTCGCAATGAAATATCTAGTACTAGTAAGCCATGGTGGCTTAGCTGCCGGATTAAAAACGTCATTAGGGATGTTCGCAGGTGATGCGATTGAGCGGGTTGAAGCGCTAGGAATAAAGCCAGGTGAGGCGGTTGGTGATTTTAAAGCCAGAATCCAAACTTGGTTTGATGTTAAAGGCTTTAGGCCGGATGATCAGTTTGTGGTCATGGCTGACATCGTCGGGGGGAGTCCCTTAACCACCTTCACTAGTATCTTGCAGGAGCGCGGATACTTGGGGACAGCTTTGATTTTTGGTGGCACCAATTTGACCATGGCGCTGACAGCACTTGTTTCAATGGATGATATGGATAATGAGACACTTAGCCAGAGTATCTTAAGTGAAGGCAATAGTGCCTTGCAACGGTTTCAATTGACCACTCAAGCAGACGATGATGATGATATTTAAACATTCAAAGGAGGGATTAAAATGTCAGTTTCATTTGTCAGAATTGATGATCGGATGATTCATGGCCAAACGGTAACTCGTTGGGCTAAGGAATTACCATGTGATGGAATTATTGCCGTTAATGATTTAGCTGCAAGTAATCCGGTCTTGAAGCAGGCTTATATTTCAGCTGCTGAAAGCCAAGGCAAGAAGGGGTTTGTTTGGACGCTTGATCATTTTAGGAGTGTTGCTAGCAAGGTGTTAGCATCAAGCACCCGCTACTTTTTAATTACCAAGACACCGCAAGATATGAAGCAATTGTTAGTTGACTTTAAGTTTGTACCTAGTGATGTTAAGCAAATTGTCGTCGGCCCTGGGAATGATCGGCCGGGAACAATCAAACTTGGTAATAATCAGTCCTTTACACCTGAAGAAGGGGCCTGCTTCGAAGCATTGACACAGGCCGGCTATACCGTTAAGTTCCAATTATTACCAGATGTTGAGATTGGAACTTGGGATAAATTTAGGGATAAATTTAATTTGTAGGAATTTGGAGGAAAGTAACAATGACGATTAGTTGGCTTCAGGCCATCATTTTAGGTATTTTTGCCAGTTTGTCATCAATGCCTGGGATGGGTGGCTCTTCAATTGGTAATTACACGTTAGGTCGACCACTAGTAGGTGGTTTGGTTTGTGGTCTGGTCCTTGGTAATGTGCAGTTAGGGATTGCCTGTGGGGTAGCGATGCAATTGGTTTACATTGCGTTAGTTACACCTGGTGGGACAGTTTCAGCCGATGTACACGCAGTTTCTTATATTGGGATTCCGCTAGCAATGGTAGCTGTTCAGTCACAACATTTAATGGAGACAGGTGTCGATGCAGCTAACCTAGCTAAGTCCATGGGGACTTTAGTTGGTACGGTTGGTACGGTGCTCTTCTACGGAACAGCTACGATGAACCTGATTTGGCAACATATGGGTTGGAAATATGTTGATCAAGGTAGGTTCCACAAGTTATATATGGTTGACTGGGGTCTTCCTTGGATTTCACACTTGCTCTTTTCATTTTTGCCAACTTTGATTATGACTAAGCTTGGTGCGAGTGCTGTTGTGGCCTTGCGGAATGCTTTGCCAATGGACGGTATTCCAATGCAGACACTCTTTACGGTAGGTTCAATGTTACCATGTGTCGGGATTGCCATTTTATTACGGCAAATTGTCAATAAGCCAATTGACTTTATTCCATTTTTAGTTGGTTTCACGCTAGCTGCTTCGTTGAAGTTGAACTTAGTTTCAGTTGCGGCAGTTTCATTGATTTTTGCCTTATTAACTTATCAATTGGAAATGGCACGTAGTAGTCATTCTGGTGGCCCGGATAGTCCAGCTGCCGAGAGTAACGATGCGAGTGACGAGGAGGATATTTAACGATGGCAGATGAAAGAAAAAAATTAGCAAAAAGACCTTAACCAAAGCTTTTCATCATTGGTACTACGGCCATTTGACTTGTTTCTCACAAGAACATATGCAGACGTTTGGTTATTTAACATCAATGCTACCAATTGTGGAAGAATTGTATGATAAGCCTGAAGATCAAAAAGAAGCCATGACCACTTACAAGGCCTTCTTCAATACTGAACCACAATTAGGGTCGGTTATTGTTGGCGTGACTGCTGGGCTAGAAGAAGCTAAAGCTAATGGTGATGCGGTTGACGGTGAAACGATTAACGGTATGCGTGCAGGGCTGATGGGCCCAATTGCCGGTATTGGGGATTCCCTAATCGTGGGTACCTTGATTCCAATTTTATTAGGGATTGCGCTAGGAATGTCGACTGGTGGTTCACCAGTTGGGGCGATTTTCTACATTATCGTGTGGAACCTCATTGCTTACTTTGGGATGAACTTCCTTTTCTTTAGAGGCTACCAAATGGGTGTGACCGAGCTGTTGAATTCTTAGTTGGTAAACAAGGTAGTGCGATTATAAAAGCTATCGGTGTTGTTGGTGGTGTTGCTGCCACTTGGGTTAATGTTAAGACCGCCTTTGCCTTAAAGAATGCAGCTGGGAAAACTTTCTTGAGCTTACAAACGCAACTCGATAATATTTATCCTGGTCTGCTGACTGTAGCCTTCATCTTCCTTTGCTGGTGGCTAATGTCGAAAAAGAAGATTTCAGCCGTTAATACCATGTTATTATTAGTGGTGATTGCCTTTGTTGGGGTACTAGTTGGCTTCTTCAACCCAGGCTTGACCTACTAAAAGACATTACTAAGACGTAATCAATGAGGAGTAGTTAGATGACTCAACAAGAATTAACCACCAAGTATGACAATGAGGTTGCTTACCAAAAGCATATGATTCGTAATTTGGGGTACTGGTTTGAGCTCTTCTTATTGATTGTTGGGATTGGTGTGGTGCTAACTTACTTTGCCTATCAGAAGATGACTTGGCTGTTCGTGATTGGGATTGTCCTAGCAACTGTTGGCGTTTGTGGCATGTGGCTGTTCGGCTATGCTGCCTGGCGCGGGACTAAGAATGTTCAGTTGGTCATTGCTGATTACGAGCATAAAAAAGCCGAAGCAACGGCACGTAAGTAAGTAGTTGAATATTAAAAAAAAGCCTGACTTTTGCAATTGCAAAAGTCAGGCTTTTTTTTAGTATTAGTTATTTTAGCGTTACGGTTTTAAAGTCATAAGGAACGCCAGTCGGATTAAAGGAAACATTTTGTACCTTGGTCCGCAAGAGTTGTGGTTTAGCAACTTGAATTAGCGGAATCGTCCCTTGTGTATTCATGAGTACTTTTTCCGCAGCCACGAGTTGCTCCCACCGCTTGGCAGGTTGACTACCGTAGTGGTTTTCGGCTAAATCCAATAAATGATCAAATTTTGCATTGTGCCAACCGTTGTTGAGATAACTTGAACCGGATTCGTAGACATCGAGGAAGTTAATCGGATCAGCAAAGACTGCTTGCCAGTTTTTAACGGTTAATTCATAATCGCCGGTACTTTGACGTTGAATTAACTGCGTGTAAGGCAGGCTTTGGATACTAATATCAACACCAGGGAGACGATCAAGTTGACTTTGTAAGAATTTACCAGTTTGTTTAGCGGCATCCGTATCACTGACGAGCAGGGTGACTTTGATGGCATGGGTACCAGCTTCTTTATAACCAGCCTGCAATAGCTGTTTAGCCTTTGTCAAATCGTAGGCAGTCGCATCTTTAACGTAAGCGTCATTTTGGAATTCTGCGCCAGTTTTCGGGTTAGTACCCATCCCACTAGGAACAAAGCCTTTAGCCGGCACTGAGCCATCTTTGAGGACATTGTTAGCAAGTTGGTTACGGTTAATGGCGTAAGAGAAAGCTTGGCGAATCTTTAAGTTGCCAAAGGCTTTGACTTTCTTCTGATTCAACTCAAGACGCTGAATGGCAGAAGCCAAGCGCTCGTGGTAGCCAGCTTGATGCTTATTGGCAGCGACTTGTTGGCCGCTCAGCTGAGTGGCATCAACCTTACCCGCTTGGAAGAGGTTATAACTAGTTGTGGTTGATTCACTTACTTGTTCATTGACTTTGGCTAAGCGAACCTTCTTGGCATCCCAGTAATGCTTATTCTTTACTAGGGTCCATGACTTGTTGTTGCCCGTCCATTTGGTTAGGACGTAAGGACCAGAGGAGATTGTATAGCGAGACTGAGTCCCGTATAGTGAACCAGACTTTTGAATGAATTTTTGATTCTGCGGGAAGAAGAGTGGCCATGAGAGTAAAATCTTAAAGTAGCTAAGTGGCCGGGTAAGTTCAATGCGCAAATGTGTCTTAGAAAGCGCCGTTACACCAAGGCTACTTGGCTGTTTCTTGCCGGTATTAATGGCCTGGGCGTTTTTAATCTGGTAAAGGTAGAAGGCCATGGCTGATTTTGTCTTAGGCGTTAACGTTCGGCGGTAAGCATAGACAAAATCTTCAGCAGTTAGTGGCGTGCCATTGGACTATTTAGCGTTTGAACGTAAGGTAAAGTCGTAAGTTTTACTGCCGTTCGACACCTTTACCTGCTTGGCTAAAGCGAGCTTAGGATGGTTATGACGATCTAAGCGATATAACCCATCTCCCGTATTTAAGAGACCTTGAAAGCTGGTGGTATCAGTCGCCAGTGATGGATCTTGCGTCGATAGCGGCATGGTTTCTGACCAATTAAGGACTTTTTGCTGGTTAGTTGCTGATTTGGAATTACCGCAGGCACTTAGGCCTAAAGCAGCTAGCAAGCAGCCAGCTACTAGTAATGAATGTTTAAGGGTCATGAATGACGTCCTTCTTTCTGTTTAAATCACAATTTGAAAACCAATGAGTGAAGCGCTATGGCAATTAAAAAGCACCCTATCAGATCAATTGATCCAATAGGGCGCTTGGCGCGGTACCACCTATATACTTAGCTTGTTTCACGTACAATCGTTACAATACGCTACCGCTATATTGGGCGGACCCAGCACATCCTAAATATCGGACATACGCGCTCGAAGGCCATGTTCGCTTACGGCTACTCTCTTCTGTCTCACCAATTCAGAAGTCTCTGTAGGAGCTTAAGTAAGGTACTTTCCTTGTCATTGCTATGCAATTCTTCAACTTGGATATAATCCTAGCTGAAGTTGGTTTAAATGTCAATTGTTAGTTTTAAATGACACGCTTTATTTAGGTGCAATATTTAAAACCCACATAAAGACGATAAAGATAATAAAGAGTAGCCACATGATAGGGGTAATCTCTTTACCACGTTTAGCTGCAAGCATCGTGATTGGGTAAGCAATCATTCCCCAGGCTAAACCATCAGAGATGGAATAAGTGAGTGGCATACCCACCATAATCAGGAAGGCCGGAACGGCAATCTCTAACTTCTTCCAGCTAATTTTGGCTAAATTCTGGGCCATTAAGACACCAACCATAATTAACGCTGGGGCAGTAACTTGGTCCGTAATGACACTTAAGAGGGGACTGAAAATCATACTGATCAAGAAGAAAATCCCGACAAACACCGCGGTTAAGCCAGAACGACCACCGACTGCAATTCCGGCACTTGATTCCACATAAGCCCCAACTGGTGAAGTCCCTAAGACTGAGCCGGCCATCATGGCAGTTGAATCAGCTGCTAAAGCTTTACCAACCCGAGGCATCTTATTGTCCTTCATGAGCCCTGCTTGTTGAACTAATCCAATTAAGGTACCAGTTGTGTCGAAAAATGTGACCAGCAAGAAAGTTAACACGATGACCCATATCTGCATAGAATTGATGTCTTGAATATGGAACAAGGCTTGACCAAAGGTCGGTGCCAAACTAGGTGCAGTAGCAATATAAGTGCTAGGGAGTTGAATTTGGCCAATGATAATCCCGAAGAGAGCCGCAACAACCATCCCGATAAAGATTGAACCAGGCACGTTTAAAATCATTAAAATGACGGTAACGAATAAACCTAAAATGGTAATCCAGACTTTAGGCGTATTTAATGGCCCAACCGTGACTAAAGTAGCTTTGCTGGCAGTGACTAAACCACCATTTTCTAAGCCCAAGAAGGCAATGAATAAACCAATCCCAGCCGAAATCGCGAATTTTAAGTCAGCGGGGATTGCATCAATAATCATTTCGCGTAATTTAAAGAGTGTGATTAAAATAAAGATAAATGACGCCACAAAAACGGCTGCTAGGGCTGTCTGCCACTTAACACCCATCCCGATACAAGCGGTATAGGTGAAGAAAGCATTAATGCCTAGAGCTGGTGCCGTAGCAATGGGATAATTAGCAACTAGACCCATGACGAAACAGCCTAATGCACTGGCCAAGGCTGTTGCAGTGAAGACTGCACCCTTATCCATGCCACTGTCGCCAAGCACACTCGGGTTAACAAATAAAATATATGACATGCTGACGAAGGTCGTTAAGCCGGCAAGTAGTTCCCGCTTCACGTTCGTCCCCAGCTTATCTAAACTGAAGTACTTAGTTAAAGTATTCATTTACATCCTCCATGGTGATAATTGTTCGCATCTTATTTTAAAAATGCCACATATAAACTCTATCACTGTTGGATATTCTTGTAAACACGAATTATAAGGAGACTCATCACCTGAAAAAGAGTTATTTTAATGCTAGCGGGCATTAATGTTATCGCTTTTAAATAACTGCTATATAATAGGGTGGTTGGCATTTAAACTTGTCATTGCTAGTAATCGTAACTACGGAGGTAAAGTATGAGTTATTATCATTTGACGGCAGACGATATTAAAATGCTGCGGTCGTATATTGCTGATCCGGCGCGTGTTATTACGGAGCCAACACCGCATTGGGATCATGATCAATTCAAAACAGTTAGAGCGATGCCGGATTTGGTGATTCAGCCAGCAACTAATGATGAAGTGTTGAAAGTGGTTAAATATGCGAGTGACCATTTAATTCCATTAGTTCCACGTGGAAACTCAACGGGCTTAATGGGAGCTAATTTGACGATTCATGGGGGTATTTCACTCGACATGGTCAAGCTTAATCACATCTTGTCCTATGATCCTGGTTCACTGACCTTGACAGTGCAAGCTGGGGCGAGGTTAAAGGATATCGAGGAGTATTTAGCAGATAAGCCGTTTACTTATATGCCAGCACCAGCGATGCATTGGGCAACGATTGGTGGCAATATTGCGACGAATGCCGGAGGCCTAAAGGCTATCAAGTATGGCGTAACCAGAGAGCATATTCGGAGTTTGAAAGTTACCTTAGCGGACGGAAAACTCTATACTTTTGGCTCTAAGGCAGTTAAGTCCAGCTCAGGCTATGCATTAAAAGACTTAATTATTGGTTCCGAAGGAACTTTAGGGGTTGTCTGTGAAGCCACGCTGCGGTTATATCCACGACCACGGCATATCATTAACGCGGTCATTCCGTTTGATACGTTGAAGCATGCGATTCAATCTGTTCCCGCAATTTTGGCTTCAGGAGTTGAACCGACCACAGTGGAATTCATGGGGCGCAAAGTCTTAAATCTTTGGGAAAAATTTTATAATCAAAAATTCCCAATCACTGAGGGTGATGGTTTTATTATTTTAGGGCTTGATGCTTTCACATCAGGCGAGTTAACTGCCATGGTAGAAACCGCGGTCGCTGCTACTAAAGCTTTTAATGCATTTGCCCCAGTTGTTTTAGATGCTACCAGTCATGAGGCAAAAGTCATCTGGGATGCGCGGGAAGCGTTACTATTGGCTATTCAGAAATCAACTCCGCAAATGGATGAAGTAGATGTTTCGGTTCCGATTAATCATATTCCGGATGTGTTACAGCGAATTGATGAATTGGAACAGGAAACGGGGATGCGAATTCCTAATTTTGGTCACGCTGGTGATGGCAATTTACATATTTACCTTTGTTCGGATCAGCTATCGGCAACAGATTTTGCCAAAAAACGTGATCTTGTGATTCGTGAACTTTATAAAACTGCTGCAGCAGTTGACGGCAATATGTCTGGTGAACATGGCATCGGCTATGCACGTAAAGATTATTTTGAAGGCTACTATGGCAAGGCATATACGTCTTTGTTAAGACGGATTAAGCAGCTATTTGACCCTAATGGTGTGCTTAATCCTGATAAAATCTTTCCGTTACATGAGTAAATGAAATTAAAAAAGCGTCTAGTCAACACTAGGACGCTTTTTTTATGATGTGGTGATTAAGCTTTTGGTTACCAATCCCATTGACTCGCCATCGATTTCCATTTTCGGTGAATGACAATACTTTGCAATATAAAGTAGTATCCTATTACGTATTGATATATAATTATCCTATGCTTTGGTAAACTTTAAAGCTAAATTGTATTAGGAGGAGATAATGAAAATATCTAAGGTATTAGTTGTCATAATCGATATTCTAGCTGCTTTGGTAGCTATCTTGCTCTTCCTTAACGGGCTTTTTGCTCTTGGAGGGGTTGTAGATGTCGGTAATAAGTCAGGTATCACTTTTTCTATCATTGGTGGTGTCTTAGGATTAATAGTGGGAGTTTTGGGAGTCTTAAACATCTTTGGAAGGTATCATTTTCAAAGAATTACGTTGATTGTTAGTTCCTTCTTAATCATAACTTGTGTTTATGCAATGCTTTTAGGTGCTATCCAAGGCTTGAGTTTGGTTCTTTGGCTTTCATTGTTAATATTTAGCGCTGTTGCGCTAGTCGTGTCATGCTTTTAAGGCAATAACTGCTTTTAACAATGTTTATAAAAGGAAAAGTTAGCAAAATTGATATATTTATTCTAACAAAAGAAGACACCTAATTAAGTGTCTTTTTTGTAGCGCAGATTAAGCTTTTGGTTGCCAATCCTTAGGTAGTTTACCAATTTCTTGGAGTTTATTGGTAATGGCATCTAGGACAGCTTGCCGGTCCTGTTGACTTGCCATAAAATCAAATTTATCACCATCGATTTCCATTTTCGGTGAATAATGATACTTTTGATACCAAGGCTTGTAGTAATCAAGCAAGTTTTGATAATAATCAGCTAGTGTCGGGTCATAGCTTAATTGTTCGAAGGAACGTCCCCGGCGTTTGATTCGTTCTAGCATGGTGTCGTACGAAACATTAATGTGGACTAGCAAGTCAGGTTGATTCTTTGGCATCCGTTTGAGTTCACTCATCATATTATTTAAAAGATCATAATAAGTGGTGAGCTCTTCATGCGTCGCCCGACCAATATCGGCATTCATTTGGAAGAAGAGGGCATCTTCGTAGATAGAACGGTCGAGCAAATTGTTATCGTTGCTCAAGGCCGCCTTAATGCTCCGAAAACGTGTGTTTAGAAAATACACCTGTAGTAAAAAGGCATACTTTTTCGGATCAGCATAAAATAAAGGTAGGACGGGATTGTCGTCGACACTTTCATAAAATGGCTTAGTCCCAATATATTTGGCTAAAATACCTGTTAGACTGGATTTTCCGGCTCCAATTGGCCCACTTAAAACAATAACGGTCATCACGTTCCTTCTTTTAAAGTTTACCTAATTCGTGTAGTTTTTGATCAATTTGTGCTAAAACAGCCTTTTTTGCTGCTTCATCAGTCACAAAATCATATTTATCACTGTTAATCACAAGCTTAGGTGATGCTTGATAATTTTCGTACCATGGCTGGTAATAGCTAAGTAGTCGTGCATAGTAATCCTTTAAGCCAGGATCAGTCGATAGCTGTTCAAAGTCCCGACCCCGCTTTTCGATGCGCTTCAGCATCGTTGGTAGCGAGACCTTAATGTAGATGAGCAAATCTGGCTTCTTGTTTGGATTACCAGGTGTTTCCGCCATCATGTTATCTAGTAGATTGTTGTAGATTTTGAATTCCGTCTTATCAGCAATACCGCTGTCAGCGTTCATCTTAAAAAAGAGTGAATCTTCATAAATTGAACGATCAGAAACACTGTTTTTTTCTTGGATTGCTTGACTAATTTGTGCCAGTCGATGGTTGAGTAAATAAATGTTGAGCAAAAAAGTATACCGCTTCATGTCCTTGTAATACAGCGGTAAAACAGGGTTATTGTCAACCCCTTCGAAGTATGCTTTGGTTCCCAAATGTTCGGCTAAAATGCCTGTTAGACTGGATTTTCCGGCTCCAATTGGCCCACTTAAAACAATAACTTGAATCACATTCTTTCTACCAGATATAGCGTATATAATACTAGTCTATGCAAGATGTAGGGGATAATCAAGCCTATTTTTAATTAGCCTAATCCCATAAAAGTCAAGTGAGTTGCTTTAAAACCAATAAACTATTTATTATTTAATATTAAATGATTTAAAGCAAAAAAACCGTAAGTTTGACTTACGGTTTTAAGCTTGATAATCGAAATGGTAATTGGTTATTTCAAAAATTATCCCTGATAACTGACCATGTTTTTCGTCCGACCAGTGGTCAACATTTCGTGGAAGTTATCATATGAAATTGAAATCATGTCAGATAGCGCCTGCTCCGTAAATGATCCCATATGTGGCGTTAGCAAGACTTTTGGATATAATCCCATCAATTCACGGACACCAGCGTTAGGAATGTCAGCGATATTGGCAAAGTGGTGGCCATTAATTTTGGTTTCATCAATGACAACATCGGCACCATATCCCGCAATGGTGCCCACTTTAACGGCTTCAGCAACAGCCACCGTATCAGCTAACTCGCCACGAGCCGTGTTAACGAGATAAGCAGTAGGCTTCATTTGTTTCAGGAAATCAGCGTTGAACAAATTTTCATTTTTTCCTGGGAAATACGGAACATGAACTGAAATTACATCGCTTTGGGCAATTAAATCAGTTTGATTAACAAATTCGACATACTGTTTAGCGAAATCTGATGGATAAGGGTCATAAGCTAATACCCGTGCACCCATCGCACGCCAAAGTTTGCCCTCAATTGCGCCAATCTTACCAGCACCGAAGATACCGACTGTTAAGGTCTGAAATTCATTTGCAAAGTATGCTGGTTCGACGGTAAAGTCGCCTGCCTGTACTTGGTTAGCCGCTTGTGCAACGTGGCGTACTAGGCTACAGCCTAAGGTAAAAGCTAAATTGGCTACGGCGTAAGGCGAGTAGTTAGGGACCCGTGAAATACTGATACCTAATTCTTTGGCAGCTTTGAGATCGTAGTGATTAAAGCCAACGGTACGGGTAAAGACAAGTTTAATGCCATAAGATTGAAATTTAGTCAGATTTTGACGATCACAAACACAGTTACCCCGGACTAAGACTGCATCGCAACCTTCTGCTTCAGTTACATTGTCATGATTTAAGTATTCTGGAACTAGTTTCAAGTCGTAATTGTAACGATTTAATTTTTTAAAGTAGGCCTCTTCTAAAGGGCGAACACCATAACAAGCGATTTTCATGATGAATAAATCCTTTCTTTAGCTAATGAAATAAACCAGTTTGATTCAAGATATTTAGTACTGCAATCCAGATTGGCATCATAATAACAGCCGAAATGGTTGAAAGTAACGATGCGTTTGACGATAGCACGGCTTCACGGTCATATGAGATGGCATAGGCTGAAGCGACTGCAGCCGTTGGTGTTGCCATCATAATGACGATGGTTGCAATAGCTACGTAACTGAGGGGCATGATATGGGTAATATCCAACAAGACGAGGATGCCGATATTGATTAATGGGACTAGAATCACTTTATTAAAAGAATAATACCAAGCAAGCTTATTAGCAGCAGCATCTTTGACTGAGATAGAACCTAGGGTACAACCAATAGCCAACCAAGCCAGTGGTGAAGCTAAACCGGCTAGATAGTTTAATGGTCGCCAGAGCCAGACTGCCGTTTGGTCAATCCGGTAAAAGGCTACGTGCGCCATCCCGACTGCTGGAACACCATTGTTCATTAAAGGTACAGTGACTTGCGGGACAATTCCTTGAATAATCCATAAAAAGAGTCCTAAAAAGGTCGCAATCACGATGGGATTTAGGAACATTTTTTCCACATTTTTAGCTTCCATCTTTAAGCCGCTCATTTTGATATAAGCATAAGAGTAAAGGAAAATTCGGTAGCCGATATTAAAAATTGAGGAATAAATCACACCTTTAGCACCATAAATAGCACCGACAATTGGAATTCCGAAGAAGGTGGTTGAACCAAAAGTTGTCAGAATAGCCATCACATCACGGCGGTCTTTAGTTTCACGACCATATAGTAACGGCGTGATAAAAATCAAGATGATATAGACGACAATTCCCCAGATCAAAATACCAATGCCTTGATGCAATGATTTGGGATCAATTGGTTGCATAAACGAGTTGAAGGCCAGAGCGGGTAGTGCTACCGCTAAAACAACTTTGGTTAAAACCTTTCCAAATTTTTCACCAAATGTTCCTTGTTTGCGTAGCCAAAAGCCTAATAAAATAATAAAAATAGTTGATGTAATTGCGGAAACAATCGCTGGATTAGTGAATGTTTTTACAATTGCTGACTCGATGCTCACTTTTCTACCTCCAAAGTTAATTAAATAGCCAATGATTACTGTTCTATTTTAAGCTTATCGGCTGGCCTTAACAATACTTTTTCCAAAGATAATGATACTTGTTACAAGCTTGCTATACTTTATTGACAAGCTAACTGAAATATGATTAGGCTTTCACACCGCTAAATTGTGAATAACATCTAAATTATTTTCTGTAGTAAAAAAACACCAAGTACGCTAATATACTTGGTGTTTTAGAGTTATTTCAATTCAGCAGCGGCTGCTTCATCACAAATCACTGTAACGTCGTGGTGCCGCTGTAACACGGTTGCCGGGACAGCCTCGGTAACGGCCCCTTCAACGAGTTGTTTGACGGCATGAGCTTTCTCAGCGCCAAATGCTAATAAGACAATTTTTTTGGCCGCCATAATGTTTTTAATCCCCATGCAGATAGCACTCTTAGGGACTTCACTGATATCGTTAAAGAAACGCGCATTGGCTTTAATGGTGCTTTCAGCTAGCTGTACTTCATGAGTTCCGAGGTCAAAGGAGGTGCCTGGTTCATTAAAGGCGATGTGGCCGTTTTGACCAATCCCTAAAAGTTGTACATCAATTGGGTGGTCTAGCATGAGTTGATCGTATTGCTGACAAAAGGCTGCTGAGTCTTGAGTGAGACCGTCTGGCAAATAGCTAGCTTTAAACGGTTTGGCATCAAATAAGTGCTTTTGCATGAAGTAATGATAACTTTGCGGGTTATCCGGTGCTAGGCCAACATATTCATCTAAGTTGATGCTAATGACATCCGAGAAATCGAGCGAGCTTGCGACAACCTCTTGATAAAAGGTCAGTGGGGTTGATCCAGTAGCTAATCCTAATACTTTAGCCCCCTGTTTTAGTGCCTCTGCAAAAATGTCAAACGTGGCTTTGCCACCAGCGTATTTATCTTTAGTTACGATAACTTTCATAATATCCCTCTCCTTAGTGGTCTAGTCCATTATAACGAGGGCAATAGCACAAAGTCAATTAAAGCGGCTACAAAATCAAAAAAACAGGCTTCAGCCTGCTTTTTTGATTAGTGTGATCTGTCGTTATTTAGATTTAATATAGTTTACCCCATCAGCAGCTGGTGCAACTGATTTACCTAAGAAGGCGACTAGCACTACAATCGTAATGACGTAAGGCGCAATTTGCATGTAAACAGATGGAATGTGCTGGAAGCCTGGTAATTGATTACCGATGACACTCAGGCTCTGTGCAAAACCGAAGAAGAGTGAAGCACCCATTGCACCAAGGGGATTCCATTTACCAAAGATGACGGCAGCTAGCGCCATGAATCCTTGACCGACAATTGTCGAAACTGAAAAATTACCAGAGATGGCTTGGGCAAAGACCGCGCCACCAATCCCGCCTAGAAAACCGGAAATAAGGACACCGGCATAACGCATCCCGTAGACATTAATGCCCATGGTGTCAGCGGCTTGAGGGTTTTCACCACAAGCACGCAGTCGCAAACCAAAGCGGGTTTTATACAGGACGAGCCATAATAAAATCGTGACGACAATGGCTAACCAAGCCGGAGCGGAAGTGTTCTTAAAGAAAATCGGACCGAAGAACGGAATATTGGCTAGGCCGGGAAAGCTAAAGTAACCGAAGTTAGCCGTAATATTGTTTGTCTGGCCTTTATCATAGATGGCTTTAATGAGAAAGACCCCAAGTGGTGCGGCCATTAGGTTTAACACGGTCCCACTAATGACATGGTCAGCTCGAAAGTTGATTGTGGCGACCGCATGTAGCAGCGAGAATAATAGACCGGCTAGGCCCCCAATTAGTAAACCAAACCAAGGTGTGGCTCCCCCGAATACCGGTGCAAAAGTGAGGTTGAAAATGACGGCTGCAAAAGCCCCCATCGTCATAATACCTTCTAGACCAATATTCACAATACCGGAATGCTCACTATAAACGCCTCCAAGAGCCGTAAAGATTAGTGGTGCGGAGTAGACTAATGTTGATGAAACGATTAAGGCGAGCGTTGTAATTAAATCCATTAGAGTTGTTCCTCCTTGCCTAAGGTTACGGTTTGATTATTAGTTGGATAATGATCAGTTGGGGTTTTTACAGCCGCTTTACGGCTGAATAATAACCCTACCACATAATTAATAGCGATGAAGAAGATGATTGCAGCAATTACAATGGAGACAATTTCGTAAGGAATCCCTGCAATCGTCTGCATGCCTAAACCACCAATCTTTAAAATTGAGAAAAGCAACGCCGCAATTAGAATTCCTAAGGCACTGCCGCCACCTAGCAGGGCAACAGATAAACCATCCCAACCAATATCTAGGCTGGCAGTTTGCGTGAAGTAGTTTTGGTAAGTCCCCAGACCTTGTACCACCCCGCCAAGGCCGGCAAAAGCACCCGAAAGGAGCATTGAGACAATAATATTTTTCTTAGCTGACATCCCAGCGTATTGACTGGCCAACGGGTTTAAACCAACGGCTTTAATTTCAAAACCGGTTGTGGTTTTTCGCATTAACCACCAAAAACAAAACAAGGCAATTAAAGCTAAGAAAATTCCAGCGTTAATGCGTGATTGACCAAAGCAGTTAGACAGCCAATCAAGATGGAGGCTACCGTTAGCAGAGACTGCTTTGGTGGCATCCATGTCGACCCGTAATTTGGGACTCATAATTTGCTGCATCAAGTATTGGCAGAGATAGAGCACGATATAGTTGATCATAATCGTGGTGATTACCTCATTGGTACCAAAGTAAGCGCGCAGTACACCGGCAATTCCAGATACGATAGCACCAGCTAGGGCACCAGCAATAATGCAGACAGGTAGCAAGATGTATTTAGGCAAATTAGGGTTTGCAAGTGCAATCCAGATAGCGGTAATCCATCCCGCTTGTGCTTGTCCTGGCAGACCAATATTGAAAAAGCCAGCCGATGAGGCAATCGCAAAGCCAATCGCAGTAAAGATAAGTGGTGTGGCTTCACGAATTGTTTCGCCAATCCCATTCATATTGCCCAGGGCACTAATAAACATTGATCCATAAGCCTGAATCGGGTTGTAAGACCAGACCAACATAATAATGGCCCCAACCAGAAAACCAGCTATGACTGAAACAATTGGGACTAAAAATTTTTTATTTTTCTCACTCAGGTTAAACAAATTAACGTCCTTCTTTCTTCGCACCAGTCATTAATAACCCTAATTCACGGTCAGTGGTATCAGCTGGCCGAACTTCTCCCGAAATTTGCCCGTCATGTAAAACGGCAATGCGGTCGGATAACTGCATGATTTCATCTAGTTCATACGAAATCAGTAAAATTGCCTTACCAGCAGCTCGCTGGGCCAATAGTTGTTGGTGGATATATTCAATTGCCCCGACATCTAAGCCACGTGTTGGTTGAAAGGCAATGATTAAATCGCTATTACGGTCAAGTTCACGCGCGATAATCGCTTTTTGTTGGTTACCACCTGATAGTTCACCAGCCGGTAAATTCTCGTCAGTGGTGTGGACGTCGAATTGTTTGATTAGCTTACGGGCATGTTCATGGATGGCATTAAAGTTAATAATTCCGTGCTTAGAAAAAGGCTCGTGGTAGTAACTTTGTAAGGCCATATTGTCAGCCACGGACCAAGGTAGTATGAGGCCAAACTTCTGCCGGTCAGCAGGAATATGACTAACGCCCAGTTCCGTTATTTCGCGTACTTTCTTATTAGTCATATTCTTACCCTTGATGATAACTTGTCCAGCTTTGACCCGGCGCAGACCTGTGAGTGCTTCAACCAATTCGTCTTGGCCATTACCATCAATGCCGGCTAACCCTAGAATTTCTCCCTGATGCAAGTTGAAAGACAGATCTTTGACGGCTAAATTCCCTCGTGCTTCGTTAACCTTTAGGTCAGAGACGTGGAGCACTTCTTGACCAATTTTGGCAGCGGATTTATCAAGCTTCATATTGACATGGCGCCCGACCATCATTTCAGCCAGTTGATTATCTGTTGTGTCACTAACTGTTAGCGTGGCAATTCCTTGTCCAGCTCTGATGACAGTGACGCGATCAGCCACTGCTTTAATCTCATCAAGTTTGTGGGTGATTAAAATGACGGCTTTGCCTTCAGCTGCTAGTCCCTTGAGGATTTTAATAAACTCAGTAATCTCTTGCGGGGTTAGCACTGCTGTTGGCTCGTCAAAAATCAAAATTTCAGCGCCACGATATAAGACTTTTAGAATTTCAACACGTTGCTGCTGTGCGACGGTGATATCGGCCACTTTAGCATCTAGATTAATCGCTAGGCCATAACGTTTGGATAGCGCAGTCACTTTTTCGTGAGCGGCTTTAACGTCAAGTTTGCCATGTTTTACGGGTTCATCACCCAAGATAATATTTTCCCAGACACTGAAAGCAGACGCGAGCATGAAGTGTTGGTGGACCATCCCAATGCCTAAAGCCTTGGCAGTATTAGGATCTTTGATGTCGACTTGCTTGCCACGGACTAAGATAGCACCCGCAGTTGGTGCGAGTAACCCGGAAAGGATTTGCATTAGCGTTGATTTTCCAGCGCCATTTTCTCCCAATAAAGCTAGAATTTCACCGCGCTTCAAGGTGAGATTGATATCATTATTGGCTTTAAAACCATTAAAGTCTTTAACAATGTGACGCATTTCAATCATATTTTGAGTTTTTGTTTCCATAATGGTCTTTCTGTTTATGAAAAAACTCTCCGTTAGCACGAAGAGTTTCAGCTAGCTGAATTAGGATTGATTACTTCTTAGGTGAAGTAGCAACGGTAATTTGGCCATCAATGATTTGTTTACGAGCGGCTTGGACAGCAGCCCAAGTCTTAGTGGTTAAGTTGCCCTTAGTAATGGAGACCCCATTTTGTTTCAAGCTGTAAACGATATGCTTGCCACCAGGGAATTTACCATTATAGGCGTCATTAGCGAGTGAATGAACAGCGACATCTAAGCCTTTGAGGACTGAGGTTAAAGTAAAGTTGTCCGTCTTACCATCCTTGGACTTGTAGTCGCCTAAGCTAGCTTGATCGGTATCAACCCCAATTACCCAGACCTTCTTGCTGGCTGGACGCGCTTGGTTATAATCTTTAGCTTCTGAGAAGACACCGTTACCGGCGTTACCAGCAGCTTGGTAAAGAATATCGGCTTTGTCGGCATACATTGATTGCGCAATTGCTTTCGCCTTATCGGTTGAAGTAAAGTTGCCAATGTATTGAACCTGAACGGAAATTTTCTTATGCAAGGCCTTGGCGCCAGCAGCTACCCCTTGTCTAAAGCCAGCTTCAAAGAGGTCTAAAACGGATGATTTGGCACCACCGATGAAGCCCACTTTGTTAGTTTTAGTGCTATAAGCAGCAGCCAGACCGCCCAAATATGATGCTTGATTACTCTCGAAGGTTGCAGAAGCAACATTCTTTTGATTAGGAATAACGCTGTCGACAATCACAAAGTTCTTCTTCGGATTCTTCTTAGCAGCAGCTGCCACTGAGTCCGTTAGCTGATAGCCAACGCCGAAGATGGTTTGATAACCAGCAGCTGCTGCTTGGTCAAAGTTAGGCGCATAATCTGCTGCACTACTTGACTGAAAGTACTGGTAGCCGCCTTTACCTTGCTTTAACCCATGTTCTTGACCATAGGCTTTAAAACCAGACCAAGCTGCTTGGTTAAAGGAATGATCATCAACCCCGTTAGAGTCGGTGATTAGTGCAATGCCATGCTTAACATTGCGATTAGCTGTTCCTCCTTGCTGTTTGCCCGAACATGCGCCTAGTAAAAGTCCGCTAGTAACTGCCACAACACCGATTGACAAGACTCTTTTGAACTGAACGTTCATCGAATTTCCCTCCGCCACAAATAATACGAACAATTTAATAGAATTGTATCATTAAGTACGTATGGCGTCAATCAATAGCGGGATACTTATGAGGAAAAAATCTTTATCGCACAATGACGAATAATGTTACTTACTAAGGGGGTGGATTCTAACTTTAATCTTACCATTAATAATATCAGTTTTGACCTTTTGGGCGGCAATCCAAGCCTGGCTTGAGATTTGACCACGGGTAAGTGAAACACCGTCATTCTTTAAACCATAGATCAGGTTTTGACCACCAGGGAATTTATCATGGTAAGCACGTTCAGAAATATCTTTAACCGCTACGTTCACGCCGGTAATAACGGAGGTTAACGCGAAGTTATCTTTTTGGTCACCTTTAGTATGATAGTTAGCTAAGTTTGATTGATCAACATCAACCCCGATTACCCAAACTTTTTTATTAGCAGGACGGGTTTGATTAATGGCTTTAGCTTCAGCGAATAGACCATCACCGGCACCACCAGCAGCATGGAAGATGATATCGGCTTTCTTCGTGTACATGGCCTGTGCAATGGCCTTGGCCTTATCAACGGCATCAAAGCTACCAACATATTGGTTCAGTAATTTAATATGTTTGTGTAATTTCTTAGCGGTATCAGTTACCCCTTGAGTAAAACCAGCGTCAAACAAATCATCAATATCACCGTGAACGCCCCCGATGAACCCAATTGTGTTTGTCTTGGTTTCGTGAGCAGCAACGACGCCAGCTAGGTAGGAAGCTTGTTCACTCTTGAAATTAGCAGAGGCAACATTTTTTTGACCGCTGACCACATCATCGATGATGACAAAATTCTTCTTCGGGTACTTCTTAGCCGCAGTGGAAACAGCAGTCTTAAGTGAGTAGCCGACGCCAAACATCGTATGATAACCGGCCGCAACGGCTTGACTAAAGTTGTTATCAAAGTCAGCCGCACTACCTGATTGGAAGTACTGATAACCGTTCTGACCTCGTTTTAATTGATATGCTTTACCATAAGCGAGAAAACCATTCCAAGCAGATTGATTAAAGGAATGGTCATTAACGCCATTACCATCTGTAATGAGGGCAACTGAATGCTTGGCATCAGATGCCTTATTGCTGGCTTGGCCACGTCTGCCCCCACAAGCAGTTAGTGCTACTGCTGCGACAGCGACGGTAACGATAGTACTGATATGACGAATGTTCATCATGCTGTATGCCTCAAATTCTTTCGATTTTAATAATTGTGGTTAGGAGTAGGACTAATAACTAGTATTAGTGTCCTCATTTCCAAATGAGTCAATCCCTAGTTGCGCGATCGTCACAAGTGAGGTCAACGTTAATGACCATAGCCCAAATTGCGGGGGTTGTCAAAAGCTCAGAAGTGCTTGAAATGCTGATATCATAGGATTCTCCATTTTGGCTAAAGCGGCGTTTAACCCTTTTACCACACGGGGTTAGCATGAATTGAAACGCTAAAATAATTAAAAAACACATTATCTAGTATTTTAAATCTTAGAAAGCACTAAAAAGCACCAAATGTAGTGATGCAATTGCCGACACATTTTTAGGTTATTATGCAGCAATCTATCTGAAGAACACATATAATGGTGCAATAGAGGTGAAAATATGAAAAAAGGATTGATCATCGGATTGAAGCTGGCTAGTTTAATCCTGGCCTTTGTAACTTATAGTATGCTGCAGAGCCTATACTTTTATCCGAAAAGCTACCATATCACAGCTGCTTCAGAAGGTTGGCTGGCACTAGTCACGCTCGTGGGACTAGCACTGATTTATTGGCTTTACCGCTGGAGCTTACGCGGTGATAATGCTTGGCGCTTTAATCTAGCGCCTCATTGGGATTGGCGCCGATTGCTCATCGCATTAGGTGGTTTTATACTAATTGTGTTTGCCAGCGCAACGATGCTGGGCTTATTAGGATATGGTAATTCTGCCAACCAGCAAGCCTTAGATACGATTGAGCGGCATGGTCAAAAACGACTCTTTGCCATCATGGTGGTCTTGATTGCACCAATCTGTGAAGAATTGATTTTTCGCGGCCTATTATTTAATTTAAGTTTTGCACGACCATCACGCTGGCATACTGGCTTTAATCTAGTATTAAGTGGCTTAGTCTTTGGATACCTTCACGATCCCACTTTTAGTCCATATTTGTGGGTGTATGTCGTGTTAGGAATTATTTTAGCTGGGGTCTATTTAAAGACGCGAGATGTGCGTTATTCAATTCTGGTACATGTGGCCTATAACGCTTTGGGCTTTATCTAGTACGGGATATATAAAAAAGACTGCTGTTATGAAGCAGTCTTTTTTGATTGTCTTTTATAAAATAACACGTTAAGCAGTGACGGGAAGACCGGTGTGAGCTGGGTTCTTCGGCGCCTTTTTTGCCAGTAAAGCTAGCGAAATCGTAATTAAATCGACCACTTCTTGTAAAATAGCGCCCCAAAATACGGGAATAATGCCAGTGAAGGCAACAAGCTCGATTAAGATCACAATGGTAATGGCAGTTAATACATCTACTTTGACAACCTGTAAGGTGTGCTTGGCCACTGCCACTGCATCACTGATTTTAGCTAAATCGTTAACCATCACGACGGCATCCGCACTTTCAGATGCCGCGGTGGCGCCGCTAGCACCCATTGCAATGCCCACATCAGCAGCGGTTAAACTAGGCGCATCATTCACACCATCACCCACCATCACAACTGGCCTTTTAGCAGCGGGAACAGCCTTAATGGCCGCAATCTTTTCGCCGGGAAGTAAATTAGCGCGGATATCATCGACACCAGCAGCGCGCCCAATTTGCTCCGCGACCGCTGGCTGGTCACCAGTAAGCATCATTAAGTGTTCGACCCCTTGCCGCCGCAAACGAGCTAGCGTACTAGGGGTTTCGACACGCATTTGGTCTTTGAAGGTAATATAGCCTTCATAGTGGCCATCGATGGTAATGTAAATGGCGGTACTGTCCGCTGGGGTAATCGGGATGGCACTGACATAATCACGCTTACCAACCATCACATGTTTGCCAACAACAATACCACTAACCCCATTGCCAGTGGATTCAGTTAAGGCACTAACTGCTAGTAGTGAGTCAGTGGCTTGGACGAGTGAAGCAGCAATAATGTGACTTGAGTGTTGTTCAGCACTGGCGGCAAGTTGCTGTAATGTTGCCGTGTCATAGTGACCATTGGAAACGACTTGATCGATGACTAGACGATTTTGGGTTAAAGTCCCCGTTTTATCGAAGGCAAAAGTTTTCGCTTGGGCTAATTTTTCGAGCGTCGGACCAGACTTAACAATGACATGGTGGCGTGATATCGCACTCATGCCGGAAACGAAAGCAACTGGTGCGGCAATGAGTAGGGGGCATGGGGATGCAACGACCATTACTTGGGCAAAACGCATAAAGTGGACTTGCCAATCTGCCTGGGGGTTAAACCAGAGAGAGCTACCAGTAGCGGCTAGACCGATGATTAGCGAAATGATCGTAAAGGGCACTGCATAGCGATCAGCTAGTTTGACGAAATTGGCTGGTTGGGCTTCAGCACTTTTCACTAAGCGCACGATTGATTGGTATTCAGAGTCTTGGGCGTGCTTCGTGACCTTCATCTCAACGGCTGTTTCACCATTGATGGATCCGGACATTAAGGTATCACCAACACCGTGATTGCTAGGCAAACTTTCGCCAGTCAGTGAAGATTGATCGAAATCAGATGCGCCTTTAATGATGACGCCATCGACTGGTACTAAATCACCAGGGCGAATTAAAACCACATCACCAGGTGTTAATTCTTCTACCGAAACTTCGTGTAGTTTGCCAGCGACCAGCTGGTGAGCAACTTGCGGCGAATTTTGAATTAAGCTGCGGAGGTCTTTATCGGCTTGTCCGGTGGCATAGGCTTCTAAAGTTTCGCCCCCGGTTAACATAATCAAAATCATCCAAGTGGCCCAATAATCGCCCACAATAATGGTCGAAATAACCGCAATAATCGCTAAGAGGTCAACCCCCCAGTTACCTTGCTTGAGCGTGTCTAGCATTTCTTTAACGAGCGTCCAAGTGAGGCCAATTCCGAATAAATTGATTAGCCAAGCAGCTAGTGGCAGGTTAAGGGCAATTATTGGGTTAAAACTAAAGTTTAAGATCAGACTGACGATACCGATTATGCCAATCAGATAAAATTTCCATTGGTGTTTCATCTTTTCCTCCTAGCAATGAGTCACCGTCACATAAGGCTTGACTCATAATCACTAAGAGTATTGTAACACGCTAATTTAAAATCGTTTTAAATTAGAAGTCATTTCTTTGACTTGGTATTTGTTGTCGAAGGTGTGGGCAATATAGTTAAAAGTCTTAATCCATTCGCGACGTGTGAGTAATCCTTGAAAAACCCCACGATCGTTAACGACTGGTAAAAACGCATTGTTAATGAGGAGATGCAGTTGTGCTTCGAGGGTAGTTTGGGCGAAGTTAATGGTCGCGAAGTGCGTTTGCATGACGGTTTGGACAGTTAGCTGGTTGAGCGGTTCAGTTGAAATCTCAGTATTTTTGAGCATTTTATCAGTAATCATGGACAGACTGAGTAGCCCAACAACGCGCTGTTGGTGGTCAAGCACTGGAATTTTAGCGTAGTGGTCTTTAGTTAAAACTAGAAAAGCATGATAAAGCGGGTTATCCACCTGAACACAAGCAATCCGGCTGGCAGGAATTAAGAATGCGCCAGCTTTATCTTCAATCAGCCGTTGAATAGTGGGTGAGAACATCGTAGCTCCTTTGTGGCTAAATTTGGTATCATTAATTTCATTATATAAAAGCTTGCATGAGCTGACTAGGAGAGTGACTTGATAAAGAAAAACGACTTGCTGGGAAGGCAAGTCGCTTTATTTTCATCTACTTTGGAGGAGTAAGAATGAATGTATAAAAAGTGGGAGTATGTAACAAGTTTTACTTCCTTGCTACAGCCCTTATATTAACTAGTAAATGTGAAGGATTGTCGTATAAATACTTATAAAAGTGTAAAGAAAAGATTTAGTTCTCTTAATGATTGATCATTTGCAAAAAAATAAAAAGTCATACCGATGTATGACTTTTTATGGGGATATAAGGTAAACCGAGTTGGGGGACTCGATTCACTAGCATTTTTCATTATTTATTGAAGGAGAATGAAAAACAAAACTTAGTAAGTGAAACCGCTCTGCTTACTACATTGCTTACTATACTGATTAAATGTGAAGAAAGTATGACCAAACCGCCTTTTTAGTAAAAAAGATGAAAAAAGAAGGTCATGGCAGGCTACTACCGATTATGTGTATAATAATTTGCAATAGAAGGGGGCTGATTGCATTGAAAATGATATTCCGTTTTTTACGAGAATTATTATTAGTGGCATTGGTGGCTACGGGCGTTGGTGCCGCTAGCTACTATGGTTATCAGTGGTATGAAGAACGCCAGCTCCTGCAGAGCCGGCCACCACTAAAATTAGCAGTTAATCAGACCAGTATCAGCCCGGCATGGCAGACCTATATCAACTATCAAAAACAATTACGGCGGTTGTATCCTTTTATTAATAAAGTGTCTAATTATGTTCCGCCTCGTACCTGGGATGGGAAGGATTTTGTGGTTCCTGGGTTACGTACTACCGCTGCTTATAATTTGAAAACGCGGCGGTTTGAGCGTACGAGTCAAATGACGCCGCAAGGCGTGACGATTGCGGACAAATATTTATTGATTACTGCTTATGATGCTAAGCATCGGCATAATTCTGTGATTTATGTCCTCGATAAGCGGACCGGTCGCTATTTGAAGACCTTGCAGTTACCCGGCAGGCCGCATTTGGGCGGTATTACCTATGATGCCAAAGGACATAATATCTGGGTAACAGGTTCTCTCGGTCATGCCTCGGCGCTGATGAGTTTATCGCTAAAAACAATTGAGCAGTACCATTTAGGTGAACGCACCTTGATTACCTATAATCATCAAATTGTGATTCCTAGTATTGAACGGGCTTCCGCAGTGACTTATTATGACGACCAATTGTTTGTTGGCTTCTTCAACTTGCAAGGGCGTGGTAAGGCTGCGGCCTACACGATTGCTCGCCGCGGCAAGTATCGGAATACGATTACTAACAAGGAAGTTAAGTCAGTTTCAGGGACGCTGGCTTGGTCTGATCCCAATGGGTCAACTTCGATGGATAAGCAAATTCAAGGGATTGCGATTTATCAAAATCAAATCTTTCTGAGTCAATCTTATGGTAGCCAATCTTCCAAGCTGTACGTTTTCCCAATTACCGCACTTAACTCGTTAGATGAACGGAGTGCTGAGTTAGTGGTCGAAATGCCACCCTATTTAGAGCAAATTACAGCTTATCGCGGTCAGCTAATCTGTGTTTTTGAATCTGGTGCGAAACAGTATGCGCGGCCACACATGATGGTGATGGATCGCACTTTATCAGTGAATATCAATGCTTTGTTTGGCAGCTAGTTTAGTAGTTACCGGGTGCTACCAGCTTAAACTTAAAAAAGTTTAAAGCTCGCCTACTTTATTTTTACAAATGTGTTACAAAATAATATACTAATACCAGCAAGGTTGTTTTGGAGGAAAATATGGATAATATCATTGAAACCATTGACCAAGTGGCAGAGGCTGATCCTAAACGGATTGCTTATGATTATTTAGGTCGTACCAATACTTATGGCGATCTAAAGCGGCGCTCTGATGCGTGGGCTACAAAGTTAGTGACGATGCAGCTGAAGCAGGGACAGCCCATTATGGTTTGGGGCGGTCAGACTTTTGAGATGATTGCTTGTTTTTTAGGCTGTGTTAAAGCTGGTCATGCGTACATTCCGATTGCAAGTTATTCCAATGCGGAACGACTAGTCATGATCCAAGAAGTGTCGCAAGCGAGTTTGGTCATTGCCATTGATGTTTTGCCAGACATTGCTTTACCAGGCTTACAAGTTCTAAGACCAGCAGATGTCCCTGACCAGCATCCAGCAATTGATGCCAGTCAGGCCGTGCACGGGGATGACACTTTTTATATTATCTTCACTTCGGGAACCACTGGGAAGCCTAAGGGTGTCATGATTAGTCATCGTAACCTCTTAAGTTTTGTTAATTGGGAACAGCGTAACTTTAAATTACCGGCTCAGCCGAATTTCTTAGTGCAGGCACCGTATTCATTTGATTTATCGGTGATGAGCTTATATCCAGCGTTGACGAGTGGTGGCAAGTTAGTGGTGCTACCCCATGATGTGACGCAAGACTTTAAACAATTATTTGCGACGCTGCCGCAATTACAATTTAATGTTTGGGTATCGACGCCTTCTTTTGCGCAAATGTGTTTCTTGGATCCTACTTTTAGCAGTAAGCAGCACCCTGAGCTGAGTCACTTCTTATTCTGTGGCGAAGAATTACCACATTCAGAAGTGCTGGCCTTGAAAAAACGCTTCCCAACTAGCCATATCTTCAATACGTATGGTCCGACTGAAGCGACGGTCGCGGTGACGCAAGTTGAAATAACGGACGACATCTTAGCTAAATATGATCGCTTACCAATTGGATTTGCGAAGGCAGATACCCAAATTACCCTAGATGAAACCAAGGGTGAAGCTGGCCAAGGTGAATTGATTCTAGCTGGTCCTAGTGTGTCAAAAGGCTATTTGAATAATCCAGAAAAGACTAAAGCGGCTTTTTTCCGGTCAGCTGGCGCGACTGATAATAGTTACCGCACGGGGGATGCCGGTTTCTTTGCAGAAAAGCAATTGCTGTTTTATTCAGGACGGATTGATTTTCAAGTGAAGTTTAATGGTTACCGGATTGAGCTCGAAGAGATTAATTTTTACTTGAGCCAGAATGATTTAGTGCGTTATGGTGTGGTAGCGCCCAAGTATAACCGAAATCATACAGTAAAGCAGTTAGTGGCTGAAATTGAACTAACGAAAGCGGCACAAGACAAGTATTCTGAAGCTGAACTGACCAAACGGTTGCGAGCATCTCTAGCGAAGCAAGTCATGCCATATATGATTCCGCAGCGCTTTGTTTATCGCTCAGCCTTGCCTATTTCCCAAAATGGGAAGGTCGACATTAAGCAGGTCATTCAAGAGGTTAACCAATAAATGGTATGCTTGACACTTGCGCTATTAAGGCGTGTGTTAAAATTTAGGTGGGAAGATAAGCATTATTTAGGAGGAAGATTGATTATGGATAACCAAAAAGTTGTATTGAATATTTTAGCTGATTTAACCGGTGAAGACTTAGCTGATCGGATGGATGAGGATATCTTTGAAAATGGGTTACTAGATTCGATGGCGAGTGTCCAAATGTTGTTGAGTCTGCAAGAAGAGCTTGGCATTCAGGTGCCCGTTTCAGAATTTAATCGTGATGAATGGGCTACGCCAAACAAAATCATTGCTAAGGTAACAAGCCTTGAAAAAGAATAAAGGCATCAAGCTTTGGCTCACCCTAGGGCCAGTGCTAATTGCCTGTTTGTTAGTCTTGCTGGCCTCACAATTTCCGATTAAGCGCCATTTTTCACGTACGGTGATTGCTGAAGCCGCTACCGCCAAAACACCCGCAGTGTTAAAGGGGGTGCGCTTAAAGCAGGAGGCCTTTGCAGGCGATTATGTTCCTTTTTATGGTACAAGTGAATTACCTCAATTAACGCCTTTACATCCAAGTGTGCTGGCTGTTAAGTATCAACGGACGTATCGTCCGTTTTTGCTTGGTGGCGATGGCTGCCAGTCCCTACTTCAGTTTATGGGAATGGAGGGCCTAGGCCGTCAGTTGCAGCATAAGTCGGCCGTGGTAATTCTGTCACCGAAATGGTTTACTCGGCAAGGCCAAGGTCAACAAGCATTTACGCAGTACTATTCACCACTTGCTACGACTTTGTTCTTGTTGCATGCTAAAACCAGTTTGCCTGACCGTTATGCGGCGAGTCGCTTATTGCAAATGGCAACTGTTAAGGGACTAACTCGCTCAGCTTTGCAACAGGTTGCTAAAGGTCAGATGCTGTCGTCTTGGGAAAAGTTTTTGCTAGCACGCCGTCAGCGCGCGTTGACCAGTCTTGACAATTACTTCAGTGGCAATCATTTAGCTCAGCAACGAGTATTATTGACGCGGGTGCAGCGCTCATTGCCGAATAACTATTCGGAATCCGCATTATCAAAATTAGCGACCCGCACAACTAACTCTAACACGGCATCAACCGTTAGTTGGAGTGATTTGAAGTCACCAGAATATGGTGATTTTGAATTGTTGTTACATGCGTTTGCGAAACGAAAAATGACCGTGCAATTTGTCATTCCCCCAATGAATGAACCAAATGCGCCCCAATTAGCCAAAACGATGTATCAGCAAGTTGTCAATAAGTTGAAATTTCAGTTATACAGTCAAGGATTTGATCAAGTCGCTGATTTTTCGAAGGTTGCAAAGCCCGCCTTATTTATGAAGGATAGTAATCATTTAGGCGGGCAAGGATTACTTGCGTTGGATCAAGTTGTCTATCACTTTATTCAGCGTTCCAAACGCCATCATCGTTATAATCTTAAGTGGCACTACTTCACTAAAAAGTGGCAAAAGCGGACCCACGTTAAACGGGTAAACCAGTCACTGAAACGGCAATGGCAGGTTCAAGATAAATTAAAGCAACTGAAGCTAGCACATGTGTCATTAGTGGTGAAGAACGGTAAAACCCTGATCAATATGGGTCAGAAACCTAAAGCTGCTAAGATATACTTAATTAATTCGGTGCAGAAATCGTTAACGGCGGCCTTAGTCCTAAAAGCAGTGCAAGAACATAAGCTGAAATTAACGGATGCGCTATCGAAGTTTTATCCCGATGTCCCTGGGAGTAAAAAGATTCAGATTAAAGATTTGCTAGATATGACTTCTGGCCTTGACATTAAAGTTGGTAGTCAGCTTGGGACGGCGAAGTTTGTGTCTGACACTGCTAGTCTCAAAGAAAATATCCAAAAGACGGTTTTTAATCAAGTGGCGACTTATGGTCAATTCCACTATACGTCACTTAATTACGTTTATTTATGTGGTATTTTGGCCAAGGTCACGGGGCAATCATATGAGTCACTCTTTACTAAAACTTATATTCAAAAGCTGCATCTCAAGCGGACAGCTTTCATGTGGCATGTTAATCCAAAACGGACCACCGTGGCAGTTGGGCAGCAAATGCAAAAAGTTGCTGGCCATAAGCATCGGGCTGCGCAAGCGGTTAATTGGTCACAAGCAGTTTTAGATGCGCATAATGCTTTAGGCGCGGGGTCCGTGATGATGTCCACCAGCGACTTAGCGCGGGTGATGCAATATATTTTAGGACCTAAATTTTTGTCCAGCAAAATGCGGGGTTATATGAGCCAGGGCAAAGCGGCTAATGCCTACTACAACTGTGGCTTTTACAACAAGCCGGCTGGCAAGGCAGCTAATGGTGCTGGCGATGGTTACTATACTTTCTTACGGATTAGTCCTAACAATCGCCGAATACTTATTGTTCAGACCAATGTGATGAATAATAAATTTTCCAAGTTGAAACCGATAATTGATAGTATCATGCAACTGGTTAACCATATCTAGGTAGATTGAAAAATCCTCAAAATCATTTCGGTGATTTTGAGGATTTTTTGTTACAAAAAGACGACTGGTACAATGTTAAGCCATTCGATGTTATATACTAGCAGTTATTATGAATGTTGTCCGTAACTAAGTGGTCTAAAAGTTTCGATAAATCAGCGGTGTCATCAGCGGTAATGGCCTTAGCGACTTTTAAACCAATCTGATGAACCAGATAATGTTGTAAAGCTTGATTGATGACAGCATCCAGCTTCAAGTCAGCTTGATCTAAATACTGGTCTAGTAAAGCTTCTGTTTGATCATCCAGATTAATCCGATGTTTTGACATGATAGTCCCCTCACTCTTACCGTTATTATAGCATGTTCGCTCACTAGAAGGAGCCAAGAAGAATGGCCGAAAGATTTGAATTTATTTTTTATTGGATTAGTAAAAAATCCTTTTTTCGGGTGGCCCAACGGACCTTTATTACGTTAATGCCATTGTTATTGATTGGTGTCATGGCTCAGACACTGATGACTGCCTTCATCGGGTATGATAGTTGGCTTTATAATATTAGTTATGCCTATCAGTTTATCCCAACCTGGCTATCAGACAATGTCCTCTATTTGCTTAATAGTGTGCGGTTTGCGAGCTTCAATTTAGCTGGGCTGTTGGTGGCGTATTTAACTGCGGGCTATACGGCTAAGCTCTTTCATAAAGACGCACAAATGGCAGGAATTACTAGCGTTTTAACGCTACTCATTGCCAGTTATAATGGCAATCAACCTGCTACTGTTACTACCTTACCGTTTAATGCACAATTACTTGATATGAATATGGTGTTATTACCATTTTTGTTAGGGTACTTAGTAGGCAATATCTTCCGCTGGCTAGCGCCAAGGCAAGGTCACAAACGGTTTGAACAATTGGCTGGGTTGGATGTCCGTGTTTGGCAAGCAGTCAAACCGATGCTAGTTGCCTTGGTCATTGGCTTACTATTGGCTTTAGGGGTTTATCTGTTTAAAACGAAGATTTCAAACGCAGTCTTTAATTCGTTGATTAGCACTGAACTGAGTACCAATAATATTTTAAAAGGTGTGGGGTTAGCCTTACTGATTACCTTACTAGCGCTAATTGGCATTGGGTATCCGGTTGTCGCTTTGAATAATTCCAACAATTCTGGCGCTGCAGTGGCTAATATGAATAATGCGCTAATACACAGTAATAGTTGGCGGGTCCCTTATAAATATTTAGGGAGCGAGCTGTATACGGGTTATGCCAGTCTCTCTAGTTCGGTGACTTTAGCGTTAATTATCACAGTACTTCTGGTCATGCATAACCGTTATAAGCGCCGCTTAGCTGGCTTTTCGCTGTTTCCAGCAATGTTTGGGGTGCCAACCGGCTTTTTGGCCGGCTTACCGGTACTCTTTAATCCGGTCTATTTGCTACCCATCTTAATCGTGGTCACTTTTAACATGTTACTGAGTGCATTGCTCCTATGGCTTAATTGGATACCGGCCGTTGCTTTTCCGGTGCTGGTTGGGACCCTGCAGCCAATTGCGCCGTTTGTGGCGACTAATGGGAGCTGGCGAGTCCTCGTTTATTCAATCATCTTGCTAGTGATTGACGTTTGTTGGTTTAGACCTTGGGTTAAATTAGATATGAAGATTCAAGAAAGGGTCGCTAATGATGAAAAAGAATAAGGGCTACTGGTTAATCTTGCTGGTGTTATTATTGTCGTTAGCAACCATTTACCCCACTTATGCTTGGATGCGCGATTCTAACAAGGAAATGTCCCAGCGGCGCCAATCAAAAATGACCCCAGTAATCATGCTACCTGGGTCATCAGCTAGCATTAATCGGTTCAATCAATTGGTCACACTGCTTAATCAAAATCGTAAAGAGAAGCATAGTCTGCTCAAAATTCAGGTGGATCCAAATGGCAAGTTAACTTATACGGGGGCGATTAATCGTAATGATCGTCAGCCGCTAATCGTAGTGGGATTTAGTAATAACCACGATGGCTACAGTAACATTAAGAAACAGGCGTATTGGTTTGACGAGGCGTTCTATCAGCTGAGTGAAGATTACCATTTTCGGAACTTCGTGGCTTTTGGCTATTCTAACGGTGGTCTGATTTGGACTTACTGGCTAGAGCATTATTATCATAGTTATGATGATGAACTTAACATTAAACGGCTCATGACGCTGGGATCACCGTATAACTTTAAAGAAAACTCCACCAAAATGAAGACGCAGATGTACAGTGATTTCTTGAAGTATCGCAAACGTTTGCCGAAGCATTTACTCGCCTATAACATTTATGGCGGGGAAAGTTATACTTCGGATGGGCTGGTACCAGAAAATTCCGTGTTAGCCGGTAAATATATCTTCCAAAATCAGGTTAAAAGTTACATGGCGATTAATGTGACTGGGGACGATGCGCAGCACTCATCCTTGCCACAAGATACGCAAGTCGTGAATCTGTTTAAGCATTATTTATTAGATAAAGACAAACACCGCTTACGCTTTAAACTGCAACCGCGACGTTAAGACGGTAACAAATTTAAAGCTCGTAAGAGCTTTTTTTGTACCGTGGGAATTTCAATGGTACTAAAGTCACTGACCCAGCGTGCGGGGAGATAATCTAATTTGAAAGCGGCCGTTTCAGCGGTCAAGATGGTCATGGTCCAGCGCTGATGCGTAAAGGTATGCTTGACCGGTTTTAAACCTGGATCGGTCAAGGTAAGGGGGGCATCTGCTTCAGCAGCGAAACGGTGACTTACTTCGCGAATTTGGTCGCTGACTAGCAATGTTTTGAGCTCGGCCTGATTGACCAAGGGAAAGTCCCATAATTTGGCTAGCAGGCCTTGACTAGGACGCTGCTCAAATAGCCAACCTTGGGGGCTATGAATGGCTAGCGCATAATAAGCAAATGGCTTTGGCGGTTTTTTCTTTGTTTTAACGGGGAAGTCATAAACGCGTCCAGTCTGATAGCTCCCATCAAAAGCAGCTACAGGAGAATGCGCGGGGTCAGCTTCCTTTGCCCGCATGTAACTGGAACCTAAATCCATAATGGCTTGATTAAAGTCGCCAGGGCGGTCAGGGTCAATCAATTTTCGGATAAGCTTATCAAAGACGAGCCGGGTCTTGGGCTGGGTGATGTCATCCGTTAAACAGAAAAGACGCGCAAAGACGCGAAAGGCGTTACCATCGATAGCCGGTTCAGGCTGATTGAAGGCAATACTAGCAATGGCACCAGCGGTATAAGGACCAATACCGCTGAGTGCTGCAAGGCCAGTAGCGGTGGTGGGCCACTGACCGTGGTAATCACGTACTAATTGTTGGGCGGCCTGTTGCAAGTGACGTGCTCGGGAATAATAGCCGAGACCTTCCCAAGCTTTCAAAACTTTCGCTTCGGGGGCTTTTGCAAGCGCTTGGACGTTAGGAAATTGGTCAATAAAGCGTTGATAATAGGGAATGACCGTCTGCACTTGGGTTTGCTGCAGCATGATTTCGCTGACCAGAACATTATAGGGATCATGGTCTTGCCGCCAAGGAAGCTCGCGCTTATCTTGGTCGTACCAAGCGAGTAAGTTTTTTCGAAAAGCTTTAATTTTAGTTGTTGACCACTTCAAGTTAGTTCCTCATTTCTGATTGTATTATAGCAAAGCTCACTTCACCGTGCCTAGCCAGAAACTTGGGAGTTGCAAGCTCGCTGTTATCTGTTAGGCTTATTAGCAGAAGCTAACAATGATTCATCATTGAGGAGGAAATTATCATGAAGCATCGTACGACCTTTGCGTTAACCTTAACTGCCGTGTTTATGGCGATTCTGTTATTGCAAAGTTTTGTGCCCGATATTGGTTATATTCGCATTTTTCCGACTTTACCGGCAATTACGACGGTTCCCCTAACGATTGCAGTTTACGGGAGTCTGATGGGGCCTAAGGCGGGCACACAATTTGGTGTTTTTTGGGGTCTGACGCGCTTAGTGCTCGCTTATACCCAACCAGGTGATATTGTCAGCCTATTGTTGTTCCGTAATCTCTTCATTTCCTTAGTGCCGAGCATTGTGGCCGGTTTACTGGCTGGTCTAATTGCGAAAAAGCTCACGGTTGGACCTTTTCGTCATGAAAAATTACGCTACATGGCTGCTGGCGTGCTAACCAGTTTAGCTAATACTTTGTTAGTGATTGGGCTCACTGCGCTAGTCTTTAATGGTCATCCAGAAACGATTGCCAAATATTTAGGCAACACGGGGATGCCACTCTTATGGTTATTGGTGTCGGCTTTAGCTGTTAATGGGTTACTAGAAGCAGTATTTACTGGTTTAATGACGCCATTAATTGTGACGCCATTACAGTATGTGGTGCGTAAAGGGCAACGTGGGTAAGTAGTAGTATTAAAAAAGGGTTTGCCATGAAATGGCAAGCTCTTTTTGTTTTAGCTAAATTATTTGGTAACCCAATGCTTGCTTTTTAACCATGATCAAGCAATTGTCTAGTGTTTAGCACCATAAGCGTGAGCTGCTTCTGTAGCCCAGAGAATATGCTCAAGCGGCGTATCACGTTGGATGGTGCAATCAGCACCAATAATGACATCCTCAGTCCCAACCTCATCAATCAAGCGGTGAACTTCGGCTTGAATTTCAGCTTTTGTGCCTTTGTATAAAATATCATCTTTGGTGATGCCCAGACCACCAAATACCACTTTATTCTTGAATAATTTTTTTCCTTCACCTAAGGTGTAACTATCCACGCGTGTTGCCCAGTTTACGACTGGTAGATTATAGTCAACAAACCAGGGTAGGTGATTGGTTGCGTCACCAAATCCACAAATGTGAAGAATACCAATTTTATCTGTTTTATTGATTTCAGCAATTAAGTCAGTATCTAGTTTCTTTTGAACGGTTTCAAAGAATTCTTGTCCAATGCGGTCATCTTGAATCTCTTGTGTGCTAAACAATACACCGTCGATACCAGTACGGTGTTGAGCGCTGATTTGTTTTTTAATGTCGCCAGTGATGACCTGCAAGGCATGGATTACGATTTCAGGGGCTTTGGTGTATAAATCTGCAAAAATGACATCCCCCTGAGCCAAGTCAAGTTCAGGCTTATCTGCAACTAATTTCCATTTTAATAGGGTGATAGCAGAAAAAACATTACTTAATGTTACTGCGGGCTGATTTAAACTGGCGATTTGGGCTGAAATGAGCTTACCTTGGGTGGTTAACCATGGATCATTATCTAAAATTGGTTTGATTTTAGCCAAAGAGTCTAAATCTCTGGGATTGTCGACATTGTTAAGCTGGTAAGTGAAGTAGCCGTCATTCATCAATTTGATAAAGTCGGGATGTACGGCATCAACAAATTTGGTTTGTTTAGTTAAGTCTGCATCATACATGCCATTATCTGCAGTTGCTTCTACGTGTTCATTAGGTGTGAAATGGTGCCAAACCGAAAATGGTACTCGCACTTTGCTTTGATTATAAAATGTCTTCAATACTTCTGCTTTGTTCATGATGATCTCTCCTAAAAAGCTTTGCTAATTTGTTATTTTGCGGGATTCGTCTTAAAGGTGGTGTCGGCACCCGGAAATTTAAAAGTGTTTTCGTAAAGATATTGCTTCGTAATTTTTTCGAGATAACCGTTATCCTTGAGTTTCTTTAATTCATGGTTAAGGGCGGTGGTTAATTTTTGGTTTTTGGTGTTTTTATTTAATAAGAAATAGCTATTTTCAAGACCAATAGATTTAGAAACTTGCAATTTATGGCCTTCACTGGTATTTGCTATGGGTTTATATGTAGCATAAGGATAAATTGCAACATCATATTGTCCGTTGGATACTTGTCTCAATGCATCACCGGCTGATTGATCACCAATGCCTTTTAAATCAATTTTATATTTAGGATTTTTCTTGTTGTATTCTTGAATAAATGCATATCTAGCATCATCAGTTGAAATTGGCGCTAATGATAATTTTTTAGTTGCAATATCTTTAAGGGAATTAGCCGATTTACCACCTTTTTTGGTGATTAACCGCAGGTCATCTAGCCCATTGGAGGTTGAGTGCAGGTAAGTGGCAAAACGATCTTTAGAGTACCACCAATTTGAAACAGCTAAATCGTATTTACCGGATTGTAAACCGATAAATACCGAATTTTGTGCAGTGGTTACCTGTTGAAATTTGTACTGTTTTAGATCTTTATCGATGCGTGCCAACAAGGCACCATAGTAGCCACCAATTTTTCCATTAGCTGGATAAGTGTATGGCCGATTGTTATTCGGAGCAGCAACACTGACGAGTGTTACTTTAGAATTGGATTTAGCGTCATTGTGCCCAAAACCAATCGCAATAAAGATAACGACGACAACCGCGATGATGGTATATAAGATAATACGAGTTCTAGATTTCATTTTATAATTTCCCTTCTAAATTAACGCTTGTGTATGCGAGAGTCGTTTACGTGCAACGCCCTCAAAAATATGAAATATTTTAGCAAAAAACCAACAAATCAAGACGTAAATAATGAGCGCATCGAGATAAGTCTCAATATATTTAAATCCCAATGAGGATAAGATATTCGCTTTGGCCATAATCTCTACAATCCCAATATTATAGACAATTGCCGTATCCTTAACTAAATCCAAAAAAAGATTAGAAAAGTTAGGGATAAAATTGGCAATTAATTGGGGAATAACAATTCTGGTCATCGCTCGGATTGGTTTCATTCCCACTGTCACCGCCGCTTCGTACTGTTGGTAATCTACGGAATGATAAGCTGATCGAATGCTTTCAGAAATATTAGCTGCAGCATTAAATGAATAAGCCAGTATCGCAATTAACATCGCTGGCATGCCATTCGGATTGGTATTTAGCCCCATTCCTTTGAATGTCAACAAGAGTTGGGGAAGCCCATAATACACGACATACATTTGAACAATGATAGGCGTACCTCGGATAAAAGACACGTAGATTGCGGCAACTGAACCAAGTACTTTAATTTTTCGCTCTCGCGCAATCACAATTAAGACGGCCAAAATTGTTCCGATAAGCGTGGCAAAGACTGATAAGCCAATGGTTATAGGGGCAACTGATAATATTTTTGGAAATAAATTAATTGCAAACTTCAAGTCAAACATGGTTTTACCTTCTAAACTGTGACATATTGATATGCTTTTTGAATATATCTAAACACCCATTCAATGCCTAGGACAACCATCCAGTAAATTAATGCCAGCACGACAAAAATTCCTAACTGATAAACACCCTGATTTTGGTTCGATAAATCTGTGGCAGTGCTGTACATATCAACAAGTCCAATGACATAAACGAGTGAGGTCGCTTTGACCAAACCAATCACTAAATTTTGAATATTGGGGAGTGAAATAAGGATTGTTTGGGGCATGATGATTTGCCAGAAAGCATCACTCGGGCTCATACCAACGACTAGCGCTGCTTCATACTGCCCCTGATCGACAGACAAGTAAGCAGATCGGAATGCTTCTGATAAATAACCACTCCATCCAACAGATAAGCCAATGATGCCAAACAGCAATTTGGACCACGCTTCAATATTGATTCCAATTAATAAAAGAAGTTTTGGCAAACCATAATATGTTAACAGTAGCATCAGCAGTGGTGGTGTACCACGGACAATACCTAGATATATTTTCGCTATGATCGTGCAGATGGGATTTTTACGTAAAGATAGCCACGCAATTCCTAGTCCAATGAGCGATGCCAGAATGAAAGAAAATACTAGTAAAATTAAGGTGATTGGCAAGCCCGAAAGTAAAGTAGTGATAATTCGACTTAACTTCATCGTATTTCTCCTCAGAATGGTTAGTAATCTTCAGCAATTGCTGATAAAAACTGGCGTGTTCGCTCATTTTTGGGATGATCAAAAATTTCATTAGCACTGCCTTGTTCGACGATTTCACCGTCAGCAAAGAAGATAACTGTATCGGCGATATTTCTGGCAAAAGACATTTGATGAGTGACGACAATCATGGTTTGGCCATTTTTCGCAAGCCGGTTCATGTCCCGTAGTACGGTACTAACCAGTTCAGGATCTAGCGCTGAGGTTGGCTCATCGAACAATATAATATCGGGATTCAACACGGTGGCCCTAGCAATTCCGATTCGTTGTTGTTGACCGCCAGACAGCTGAGAGGGATAGAAAGCTTTTTTATCTAACAGGCCGACTTGATTCAGCGCTTTTTCTGCCAACTGCTTAGCGGCACTTTTATCCATATTTTGCCCAAAGACCAGTCCTTCAGAAATATTTTCTAAAGCTGTCTTATTCTTGAATAAATTGTAATTTTGAAACACTATTGCCATGTGCCGGCGTGTCGATAAAACTTGATCTGTGCTGGGGTGCGCTAGATTGATTTCCTGATTGCGAAAGACCATCGTACCAGAATCAGCGGTTTCTAAGAAATTGATATTTCTCAAGAGCGTCGTCTTGCCTGAACCTGATGGCCCGATGATGGCGACAACTTCTCCTTTATCAATTGCCAAGTTGATGCCCTTTAACACTTCGTTGTTCTTAAACTTCTTCTTAATACCCTTAAGCTCTAGTAACATCTTGCTCGCTTCTTTCATTACAGCTAGTGCTAAATCTTCGTTAAAAACAAAAAAATCATTTTCAGCCTGCTGCTAAACAAGGACGAAAATGATTCCGTGGTACCACCTAACTTCACACTAATATATAGTGTCTCAAAAGTATTCAATAGAGTTACTGCGAAACTAGATAGCCAGTTCTTGGTTGATGATCCCGCAGATT
>JAKDPD010000032.1 GCA_030455605.1 Lactobacillus sp. | reverse complement strand
CACTTGTGTCATGTTTGAAAGGAAATAAGATGGGACAACAAGCCAATAAGAGTCGAAGTAGCCGCAAAAAAAATGCCATTTTAACCGGTGCACATCACGTCTTTTCCACCAAGGGCTTCTTATCAGTCACAATGCAAAATATTATCGATGAATGTGGTATTAGCCGCGGCGGCATTTATTTATATTTTAAGTCGATTGATGACATCTTTTTTGCGACGATTACCCAGCGCTCCGTCCGTCAATTTGATGATATTCGCGCTGCCATTAAAGCCAACCCACCGTTTAAGCAACTCTTCAACCAATATCTATTCGAGCAAAAGCAGCGACTATTAAATCAAACTCAGCATCATCAGTCTTTACTAAGGGCCATGTATGAATATTCCTTTACCCATGAAACGGCCCGCGATCGCAGTTTAAAGCAGAAGCAATTGAATGCGACCAGAGCGACAGTTAGATCCGTTTTAGAACTAGGCGTGAAACAACAGCTAGTTAGACAAGATGTTAAATGCCTCGCTGATAATTTTATGTTGCTCATTGAAGGGATGAATATACTAGCTTTAACGGGAAACTTGACCGAAAAACAAATCGACACGCAATTTGCTTTCTTTCTGACACAACTCACAGCATCACCAAAACACTTATCATAGGAAACAACCATGGAATTAGGTTTAAACATTTATCAAACACATGAAACGATTCCCCCAACAGCAAAAACGATTGGTCGCATTTCTCTGAATGCGGCCGGCAGATATAAAGTCATGCACCTTGATGGCACTGAAGTAACGGCGATTCCCAAGCAGCACACGCTAACACTATTAGTTGGTGATTGGGTCAGCTTATCGCCGCAAATGGATTTTGATCTCATTACTGCACGGCTCCCGCGCTATAGTACGTTAAACCGCTTAACTGGCGCTGGCTATCGCACGGAAGAAAAAGCCGCTGCTAGCAATCTTGACCGCTTATTTATCTGTATTTCGATGAACAAAAATTTTAAAAGTTCACGGATTAAACGTTACCTTGATGCCTTGATTAAGCCCGAATATCAAACCACTTTAGTCTTAACTAAAGCAGATCTTAATCCCGAAAGTGCCGCACTAGCCGCGCAATTAAGCCGCGAGTTAGCGATTCCTGTGCTGTGCACGTCTTCCTATAATGGCAGCGGAGTTGCCAGCTTAAAGTATCAAATTTTACCAGGACAGACTATTTCCTTTTATGGTAATTCTGGCGTCGGGAAATCAACTTTAGTTAATGCCGTTGCGGAGCAAGATATCATGGCTACGAGCATGATTAGTGACAAAACCGATAAGGGTAAACATACCACGACGAGCTCACGGCTCGTAACAATCTCGGCAGGCGATTTTATCTTAATTGATACCCCTGGTGTCAAAAGCGTTGGCGTCGGAACCAATAACTTAGCCGTAGTCTTTCCAGACATAACAGCCCTAGCAGCGGATTGTCGTTTCCACAACTGTACCCACACCCAAGAACCCGGTTGCGCTGTGATGGCAGCTTTAGCTAAGGGACAACTAAACGAAGACACATATCAGCAGTACCTAGAACTACAAGCAGAAAGTCAGTCTAACCTCGGCTATCTGGAAGCTAAAACAGCGAAAAAATTGCATAAAAAAGCGAAAAGCAAAAAACAAACTTTAAGTAAAAAGTATTACCGTAAACCTTTATGGTAATACCGTGCTTGTCAATCAAAAAACTATCACAGCCAAGCTGTGATAGTTTTTTTTAAATACGACTACTTATGATAGGGACTGCCAGAATTAATCATAAAGGCGCGATAAATCTGTTCAATAAGCACTAGCCGCATCAATTGGTGCGGCAACGTGAGCTGCCCAAAACTCAAAAGGCTATTTGCCCGCTGATCCACTTCAGTACTCGTCCCCAAACTCCCCCCAATGACAAAACTTAAATCCGAATGGCCATAAGTCGCTAGCTCACTAATCTCATGGGCAAAAGTTTCACTGGGACGCTCCTTGCCGTTGATTGCGAGGACAAAAACATAATCTTTATCCGCTAATTTAGCCAAAATCCGCTTGCCCTCAGTTGCTTTGACTTGCGCCATCTGCGCCGCGCTCAAGCGTTCTGGGGCCTTTTCGTCTGAAACCTCAACAATTTTAACTTTTGCAAAGCGCGATAAGCGTTTCTGATACTCAGCAATGCCATCTTTAAAGTATTTCTCTTTTAATTTTCCCACACACACAATTTTAATATTCATAAGTTTAGTTTATCCCACTATTTACATTCTTTGCACCGTGTTTATCCACAGCTGTGCAAAAGCTGTGACTATATTTTGTGGGCGATTATCTGTTCGCCCTCACTATTAGTGGCCAGCAATTTTTTCACCTAATGACCCCATAGTTACTCACATGTCTTCCTGTGATTTTGCTTTTTCACAAAGGTTCAGCTCTGATTCCTATTACCTCAACCTTTATCACGATTATTAGGTTACTTTTATTCTATTACACAAACCATCTAGGATAGCTTTTCCACTCGTAATTACCGACTTTCCCCAAAAGTTATGCACAATCCACAGCCTTTTCCACAGTTTCCCACAAGCTGTTACTTTTATTTTTCGCTTGACAGCTTCAGAACACGAACAAATGGATGTTACACATCATTAGTGTTAATAAAAAAAGCAGCAACATGCTTCACATCGCACGTTCCCGCCTTTTTAATAATTGTCGTTAAAATCTGTTTAGCTAATTACTTTCCAGTTTAACCGGCAACTTCAATAGCTTACCATCTCGGCTAACCGTTATTGTGACAGTATTTCCAACCTTATGTTGGTTTAAAAACTCGTGTAACTTTAAGACCGTAGTTACCTTTTTACCATCAACTGCGGTGATGACATCCTTCGCTTTCATCCCAGCCTTAGCCGCACCGCTATTCTTCGTCACTTCCGCGACATAAATCCCCGATTTCAACTGAGTTTCAATGCCTAACCGATGACGATACGTTGTCGGAATATCGCCCAAAGCAATCACCCGAATGCCTAACTGCGGACGTGTAATCTTGCCCTTCTTCACGAGCTGATTAATAATATCAACCACTTCATTGGCAGGAATGGCAAAGCCCATGCCTTCAACGCTAGTACCATCAGTCGATTCGGCAAGTTTCATGGAATTAATCCCAATCACTTGGCCGGCTGAATTAACCAACGCACCACCAGAGTTTCCAGGGTTAATAGCAGCATCGGTTTGTACGACGGTTTGTTGGCTAGTCGATGTCGTCAAGACCCGGTTCGGTGCTGAAATAATCCCCTGAGTCACTGAGGAAGCATATGCCGTCCCTAATGGGGAGCCAACGGCAATCACTGTCTGACCTGCAACTAGGCTCTTAGAGTCGCCAAATTCGGCAACCTGATTGACATCCTTTGCTGGAATTGATAATACGGCTAAATCAGTCGTTGCGTCAGTCCCGACAATCTTAGCTGTCACTTTCTTACCATTAGCCATAATTGCTTGGACCGCATCGCTACCAGATACAACATGGTTATTTGTGACAATATAAGCCTTCGTAGCCGATTTCAAATAGACCACACCAGATCCTTCACTATAGGTCTCTAACTTGCTATCTTGCTTTTTACTAGTGCTATTACCGCCAATTAAACTTGACCAAGCGTTAGTCGTTGAATTTGATTGCCGCTGTAAATTCACTACTGAGACAACCGCGCCACTAACCTTTTGATAAGCAGCCGTCATCGCACCGCTGTTATTGGCACTTGCTTTAGATAATTTAGCACTCTTGCCAGTCACACTCACACTGGCATTTTGATTACTAACATTCATGTTGTCGTAAAGTGTTAAGGCACCAAATGATGCTGCCCCTCCGACAAATCCCGCCAGCATCCCTACAACGACTGCCTTAACGAGTAAGTGTCTTGGCCGTTTAGCAGATGCCGTTGGTTGCTTTTCTGTTTGTGTTTGTTGATCCATCACTTGAACCTCCCTTGATTGCTAATTCTAGTTTACCGGTTAACTGTGACGATTGTTTGACTATTTTATGTCGAAATAGTGGTTATTTCTTAATCTTTTACTTTAATAAGCGCTGATAGCTTATAAATGAATCATTTTCGTCGGACAATCCGGATCGGTATCGATTAATTCCACATCAGCCCGTAAATTGCCTTGCTGAGCGAGCACTTGTGCGGCAACAGCATGGGCCTTAGCTTTCGTATTATTATGTTGGCTCCGATGTGCTAAAAAAATAAAATGAGTCCGTTCAGAAACTACATCTGCTAAGGCTTCAGCTGCCTCCTGATTAGATAGATGACCACAGTCTGATAGAATTCGATCCTTTAATGACCAGGAATAAGGGCCATTACGAAGCATCATCGTATCATAATTAAATTCCATGAGATAGGCATCACTGGCCCGAATAACCTGTTCCACTTGCGCAGATACATAACCGGTATCCGTTAAACAGGCTAATCGTTTATGATGACTTGAGAACACATAGTACTGCGGCTCTGAGGCATCATGGCTCGTGGCAAAAGCAGTCACCTGCAACTCGTCAAAAGTGAGGGTCTGCCCTGGTTCAATGACATTCATTTGTTCAGCTGGTAATTTGCCAACTTTATGGCTCCCCAGCAAATACTGCCAAGTCCCGCTATTGGCATAAGCCGCAATTTTAGGATACCGTCGCATCATAACCCCCAGCCCCTTGCTGTGGTCAGAATGATCGTGACTCAGAAAAACTAAATCAATATCTCGGATATCAACATTTACTTCCGCTAACAGGGCCTTAGTTTGTTTACCAGACAAGCCAGAATCCATTAACACCTTATGTGATCTGGTCATGATTAAGCTACAATTACCCGTCGAACCACTGGCTAAGACAACCACACGCACCTAATCACTCCCTTCTAATTCTTTTCAACACTATAAGTCGTATTCGCCTGCAAGATTTGTCCATTAAACGCATTTACCCTTTTAAGGGTAATGTTTTTAGTCTCTTTATTTTCAACCCAGACCAACCAGCTAGGCAGTAAAATGACGCTGCCACGGACAACTGTCATTTTGGAATAACCAAGCTTCAAAGCAACAATTTTAGAATTATTAGCTAATTCTTGGTCCGTATACATGGTGCTCACAGCATGCCAACCACTAATGGTTGATTGCAATTCACGTACCGGTCTAACTGGTCCAATATAAGTCTGCGTATACATCACCAAGCGGCCAGAACGCACAGTGAACGTCAAAACCGCGTTATCATCATAAATGCGTCCATAAGTTGACGTTTGCACGA
Source organism: Lactobacillus sp. (assembly GCA_030455605.1). Lineage (GTDB taxonomy): Bacteria > Bacillota > Bacilli > Lactobacillales > Lactobacillaceae > Lactobacillus. Next base: position 5,237 of record JAKDPD010000032.1, on the reverse strand, counting down.
AGACATAAGTATCGCCACCAGATAAGTTAGTTTCATAAGTGAATTGATGACCATAGGCAACATTAGCACTCACATTTTTGAATTTATTGAGACGAGCAACAATTTCAGTGGGTGTTTTACCGAGCGTCACGGTCATTTTAGGCGTTGCTGTGAGTGTACTATTTCCTTTTGTATATTCAGCGTTCATCGCGGTGAGCGTGCTCACCTTATCAGACAAATAATTGGCTTCTTTAGTGGCCAAATAATAGCCCGCATCAATTTTATCGGAAATATTACGCGGTAATTCGATACCATCCCCTTGCATCTCAGTACGAATATTAGCATTTGTCTTGGTCGTGGCATCATTAAGGCGGACTGGAGACCGCCAAATTTCAATCCCTAAATACAGATTAATCAATATAAAGACAATGAAAAAGAGCCATTCAATTCGTTTATGATCCAACTAGTTCGCCTCCTTCTGCGCATTAGACCCATAGGTCATATTCCAATTTTTCCAACTGGCTAAAGTACGCCATTGACCATAGACTTTAACAAAATAAGTCGGGACTAAATTAATTAGGTTCGCGTGACTATTATCATTTTGCAGGATAAACCCAACAATAATTTTTTGAATACTATCGCGGCTAATACCACGATTCATCAACGTCTCTACGACTGTTTGCGTTGGCGGCAAAGTTTCGGTACGCCCATCAAAAGGAATTGGAATCTGGAAGTTAGTACTATTAAACTGCACACGGACAGAGTCTGTTAAGAAATTTGTCTTTAACTGGACATTGCGATCATCAATAAAAACTGGAATGCCTTCAATATAGTTGGTATAAGTAATGTTGCTACCATCGGCATCAAAGAAATGAATATCTTGTTCATTCAAACCAACACGGTGAACATAGTAAACACTATCGCGCAAAACTTGCGTAGGACTCAGTACACTATTCTTTTGATAATGAATATAAACATAGTTACGGTCATTAGTTTGCCGACTCGGAACACGCAAGCGATTATAGTAATTCAACGAATAAGTCGTCTGGTTGTCTTTGTTGACTTTGCTGGAAACACTCGCAGTTCCAAGTAAACGCGAAACGAAATACGAATCAGCCTGATGTGTCACTAAATAACTATAAACTTTTTCACGAATGGCATTTTGATAATAAACAGAATAGCCATCTTTAAAGCGGACAAACCGAATCGGCACCTGGCTATTAGCGTTTGCCGCATATTGCCGCAATTTACCAAAATTAACGCCACTAATATTCATTTTATAGATGATATTAGTTTTATCATTGCCAAAATACAGTACTTTATTTGAAGCAGATAAGAAAATACGATTGAATTCCCGATAGCCACTCCTCATTGTCAATTTTTTATCAAAGGTAGTAAACGTTAACTGGTCTGGAAAAGCCAGTTGTAACAGACTAGGATCGTTTAGACGGCGCTGATAAGCTAAACTATTCGTACTAATCACTCGCGGCAAGGATAATTTAACCGTCTTGAATTCGTGAATAAATTCTAACGACAAATTATGACGCTCATCGTAAAGCTGACGCAGCCGGCCATCTTTAAAACCATATAGACTAGTCGGTGCATACAAATCATACAATGATCGACTAGTCCGGGTAGAAGTCTTCACTGCGGTTGGCTGATTGATCCGATTAAAGCGCTGATCACTGGTCATAATGAAAATCCAGAGCAAGATGGAAAGTAAAATCGCTGCAGTCGTTGCAACATGGAGTAACAAATCGCCGTAGTCTTTTTTAAACTTCATCCCAATCCGCCTCCTCAGTCATCGGTTCATATGGTAATGAGATAAAGAAGGTAGAGCCCTTACCTTCACTACTATCAGCCCAAAGCCGGCCTTGATGGGCTTCGATAATTTCTTTAGCAATGGCTAAACCCAGACCGGTACCGCCTTGAGCACGGGAACGTGCTTTATCAACACGATAAAAACGATCAAAAATTTTATCGAGGTCCTTACGCGGAATCCCTAGCCCCTGGTCGGAAATACTTAAAACCACCCGGTTCTGATTCTGAACCAAACGGACCGTAATCAAGCCACCATCAGGAGAATATTTAATGGCATTATTGATGATATTATCAATCACTTGCATCATCTTATCCGTATCAATTTCGACCCATAAAGCTTGTGTTCCTAAATCACGCTTGAGTTGATATTTCTTTTTATTCTCTTTTTTCGCATCGGACTTCACAATCATATCGAAGCGATCCAATACATGTGCTAAGAAATCATTCAAATTAACGAGTTCCAAAGACATCTTAGATACACCACGATCTATCCGTGATAGACTCAGCAAGTCGTTAATCATCCGAATCATCCGGTTAGTCTCTTCCTGCGTCACTTCTAGGAACTTAGGCGCAATCTTAGAGTCTTTCCAAGCCCCTTCAATTAAAGCGTCAATATAAGCGCTCATGCTCGTTAACGGGGTACGCAACTCATGCGAAACATTCGAGACAAATTGCCGTTGACTATTTTCATTCTTCGTTTGTTCAGTAATATCGTGTAATACACAAACACTCCCAGAGACGAAACCCGTTACCCGTTTAATTAGCGAGAAGGTCGCCCGCAAAATCATCTCATCTGGGGTATTTTCATTAACGGTGATATCGATATCACGCTGACTCGCAATTAAATCCGGTGAGGACGTTTCCTTTTGGGCCATCACTTCCGCAATCGGGCGCCCCATAATCTCGCCCTCCTGCACATTAAGGAAGCGTACAGCCATCTGGTTAACAACGGTCACATTACCATGACGATCAGTTGCCAGCACCCCATCGGTCATATGGGAGAGGACCGAATCAAGCCGGCGTCGTTCACTTTCAGACTCTTCCTGTGATAACTCAATTCGAACTGCTAAAGTATTAAACGCGCGCCCCAATTGACCTAACTCATCGTTCGAATAAATACGCACTTGGTTAGAATAGTCACCATCCGTAATATGCAATGCCTGAAACTGCATTTCCTCAATTGGCCGGGTAATCGCGCGAGAAATGACAAGTGACAACACCGCACCCATCACCGCTGCCACTAGCGAAGCAACCAAAAACGAGATTGACGTATTCCGCAGGCCACTGAAGACCGACTGCATACTGGCTTTCACATAGATTGCCCCAACCGTGGTACCTGATCCGCTCCCACTCGTTAACGGCGTAATCTGAATCATAAAATTACCACCACGATCTTGCATCACTCGGGTTACCTGCCTACCGGTAGACGTAACCTGCTTGACATCCGCATCGTTGATTCGCTGACCAATTCGATCTTTATCGTTCAGATTAGAGACTTCGCGAATAATATCTTTATTATCGACCACAATAAAATCACTGACGGAAGAATTATTATAATCGCTGACGATTTGTCCTAATCGCGCATCCGCATTCTTCGTGTCTCGCACTAACTGGTTAGCTAATTGATTGGTTACAATTGTTGGCACCTGGATTGAAGTTTGAAAATTTTCAATCGAAGTTTGATCAAGCTGCCGCGTAAAATAAGCCCCAATGATTTCAATGGTAGCAAGTAGCATTAGCATAAAGACAATTGCCAATTTAGTGTTGATAGAATTAAAAACTGCTCTCAGTTTAGTGATAATTTTTTTCATTGCTGCTCATTCATAACAAAAAGAAAGCCACAAGTTTTGTAGCTTTCTTGATTATTCTTCTGTCGGCTGCTTAACATAGTAACCAACGCCACGACGGGTAACTAGCACCTGGGGCAGAATTGGATTATCTTCAATTTTTTCTCGCAAACGGTGAACGGTAACATCAACCGTACGCACATCTCCGAAGTAATCATAACCCCAAACCGTCTGCAATAGATGTTCTCGGGTCATAACTTGATCCATATGTTGAGCAAGATAGTATAACAGTTCAAATTCACGATGTGTCAATTCAATCTCTTCATTATTCTTCTCAACAATATAAGCCTCAGGCATAATAATTAAATTGCCAATTTTAATGCTCTTATCTGGGTTTTCCTGGCTAGCGACTTCTGCTTTCTTCACGATATCGCGGCGACGCAAATTCGCCTTTACACGGGCAATCAGCTCTCGATTTGAGAAAGGCTTCGTCACATAATCATCCGCCCCCATCTCAAGGCCAAGAACCTTATCAATTTCAGTGTCCTTAGCTGTCACCATGATAATCGGCATGTCATGTGTCTGACGAACCTCACGGGCTACTTCCAAGCCATCTTTCTTAGGTAACATTAAGTCTAAAATCATTAAATCGGGATCGTACTCTGCCACCTTTTTAACAGCTTCTTCGCCATCATAGGCAGTGTCGACATCGAAGCCTTCCTTAGTCAAATTGAATTTGATAATATCAGAAATGGGCTTCTCATCATCGACGACGAGAATTTTTTTTGACATCGAGTCATGCCTCCTTACCTCATCACATTATAAAGGTTTTTAAGGCGCTAGCCAAATAATAGCAGTGCTTTGAAACATAAATTTAATAAAAAGCTTGCTTTCATTAGTATTAAGTTGCATAATTGTAGTTGTCGCTAATGACATGGGTGGCTAGCTCAGCTGGTAGAGCAACGGACTCTTAATCCGTGGGTCCAGGGTTCGATCCCCTGGCCACCCATTATATGTAAAAGATGATAGATTTCACATCTATCGTTTTTTTTATCTTTTTTTGCAAAAAGGCTTGCATTAAATGCTATTTTTCAATATGATAGTAATCGTTGTGATAGGGGTGGCTAGCTCAGCTGGTAGAGCAACGGACTCTTAATCCGTGGGTCCAGGGTTTGATCCCCTGGCCACCCATCAAATTAAAAGGCAGTAGATATTAAGGCTACTGCCTTTTTTATGCGTAAAAAAGAGCAACAATAAGTGACTTTTTAAATTGACATGCTATAATAGTGAGGAGTAAGTGACACAGTGTCACTATCTGATTAATAATTAACAAAGGAGTACTTCTAATGAAAACATTTACTAAGGAAACATTATCAAAATTTGATGGTAAAGATGGTCATGCAGCCTACATTGCAGTTAATGGCAAGGTTTACGATGTCAGTGCTAATTCCCACTGGAATAATGGACAGCACCATGGTTTTGAAGCAGGTAAAGATTTAACCAAAGAGATTTTGACTTCTCCTCATGGTAAAGCAGTTCTGACCCGCATTCCTGAAGTCGGGACTTATGAAGCTTAATCAGGTTTAACCTAAAAAAGATCAGCTACTATGCTAGCTGATCTTTTTTTGTGCTTAACTCATCCAATGCCAC
>JAKDPD010000003.1 GCA_030455605.1 Lactobacillus sp. | reverse complement strand
TAAAATGAACTTAGCTAATCTGGATTACATGCTTAGATTGATTGATATGCATGGACTAAGTGTATAATTTTTTATCCGAGTTAAGGAAAGTGGTACAATTATCGTATAACACAGGTAATATTCAAGTAACTAAGGAGGATTAAGGATGCATATTTTGTGGGCTATTATTGTTGGTGCGATCATTGGTGCCGTTGCCGGACTCATTACCAGTAGAGGTAAATCAATGGGCTGGATTGCAAATATCGTTGCTGGTCTAATCGGATCATCAGTCGGTGAAGCTATCTTCGGTCATTGGGGTCCATCGCTAGCCGGGATGGCGCTCATTCCGTCAATTGTTGGTGCCGTGATTCTAGTTGCGGTCGTTTCATTCTTCTTCGGTAGAAGTAAGGATTAGGAGGTTCTCTCATGACAGTCGTTAAATCAGTTTTGAAGTTAATGGTTGCCAGTACGTTAATTGTCACTGGTGTGGTCGTTGCTGGTACGGTGTTGGCCGCTAAGGGAATTGACAAAGCGGGTGACGACCTACAAGACAAGATTGTAGAATAAAGATTGAAATTAATCAGACCAATTTGGCGAAGGCCAAGGTGGTTTTTTTGTACCATCAAGTACCTAAATCAGACACCTTAAACACCAAACAAGACCACTTACGCAACTCATATTTAAGCCATCATAATAAGTTCATCAAGTCAGAACGAAGTGTCATCACGATCATCACAGTGATGCCCTAGTGGAGGAGTGTAATGATAGCCAGTCAAGCAGCGAGTACGCATACCGTACAAATTAGTAATCAGGAATCCAATCGCCAAATTTTAAAGGATTTTAGCAGTAATTTATTAGGGAGTTTAAGTGGTGGGATGTTTTCCTTTGGGATGGGACTCATGCTATTGCAGCAAACCCACCTGGCCATTAGTTTTGGCTTATCCACGATTATTGGGCCCATTGTCCTACTGCTCTTATTAGTACCCATGGGGAATATTGTGGATCGGTATCCGCACAAGACGATTTTAATCATCAGCAATTTGGTGAGAATTGGGGGCCTAGCCGTCTTTGCGTGGGCACTACCTCAGTTTTCCGGCGTTGGTAAATTAATCCCCGTAGTGCTTTACGCGATTGTGGATGCCGTGTCTGGCGACTTTAGCTCAACGGCCTATTCATCCGCCGTTCATGAACTGGTTAATCCGGAAAAGATTGGGCGCCTGAGTTCCTTAACTTCAACGGCTAGCTCAATCTCATCAATCTTTTCACCAATGTTAGGGCTCACCTTATATACGTTAATGGGGTTTGAAATGTTTATTTTCATTGAAATGGCCTCATCGCTCATTTCGTTTGGGATTATGCTCAGCATGCATTTTCATTATGCACCGGCAGCCCCTAAAGCAACTGCCAAACCGGGACAATTAACCATGTTTAAAGCCGGCTTGCATTATATCGGTCAGCGTCCTCTCATTCGCGGGATTATCTTAGTCGCGGTCGGCCTCAACTTCTTGTTTACGGCGTTCAAGGTTGGCGTGCCCTTTATCATTGCGACGACTTTGAAGCTGGGCAATGGTCCGATTAGTTATTTAGAAACAGCGATGTCGGTCGGGATTTTAGTCGGCAGTGTCTTGATGAGTACATGCAATCATGGCAAACATTTTCGGACGCTGCTCTTGGTGCCATTACTATTAGATGGCGTCTTAATGGCCAGCTTGGGCTTGGTGTTCTTATTGGGCAAGACATTTTTAGTGATTAGCGTCTTAGGGGTCATGGTGATGGCACTAACCGGGCTTTCCGTCGTAATTCCTAATATTGTGATGTCAGTTAAATTGCAACAGACAGTGCCAACCGAAATGCTGGGGCGTGTCAGTTCCGCAATGATGACCGCTAATACGTTGATCATGCCGGTGGGGATTCTGTTTTATACCGTCCTGTTTCAGAGTATTCGGCTGAATGCTTGGGTCTTTATTGTCAGCGGGGTGCTTGCAAGTACCTATCTCCTCATGCTCTGGCCACGTTTGCAGCGCTGGCTTGATGCAGATGATGCGTCGACTGTAAAATAAATTTTCCGCGGCGCATAACTGGCATTATTGGTGGTTTTGTCAGCTTTTCCGAAGTAAAATAAAATTGCGTTTTAAGTGAAAGGGTGTTAAACTTTCTAAGTTAATCGATTAATCTATAACCTGAAAGATGGCTATGGCAAAGGAGTAGTATTATGAGAAAAGGTATTCACCCAGACTATCAAGAAGTTGTCTTCATGGATTCAGCTACTGGTGCTAAATTTTTAGCTGGTTCAACTTTAACTTCAGACGAAACGGCTGATTTTGAAGGTAAGACTTACCCATTGGTTCGTGTTGAAATTTCTTCAGATTCTCATCCATTCTACACTGGCAAGCAAAAGTTTGCTGCAGCAGATGGTCGAATCGAACGCTTCAACAAGAAGTATGGTTTGTCGAACAAGTAAGACTTCATCTGGTGGAAGGCAGTCCCATTAGGGGCTGCCTTTTTCGTGAAGAGGCTAAATGTAGCCGCTATCTGAATTGAACATGATACGATTCCGGTGCAAATTGATTTTAATAGGAGCAAGACAAGTTAATGAAAATGCAACTGGCAGAAATTGCCAAAGCGATTGGAACCACCTGTGAAGGTGATGGACAGACAGTCATTACTTCGGTCTCATTTGACTCAAGAAAGATTACGGACGGCGGTTTATTCGTCCCATTATCAGGGGAACGCGACGGTCATAATTATGTTGCGAGCGCCATTAGTCATGGTGCTAAAGCAACACTCTGGTGCAAAGGTCATGCGGATAAGCCGGATGACATTGCTGTCTTAGAGGTCGCAGATCCTCTAGCTGCGATGCAACAATTGGCCCATTACTATCTTGAGAAGGTTAATCCGACAGTCGTTGGCATTACCGGCTCAAATGGTAAGACGACGACCAAAGACATGGTTGCGGCGGTGCTTTCCAAGCGCTTCAATGTTTATAAAACACGGGCTAACTTTAATAATGAAATTGGGGTTCCATTAACCATTCTGGAAATGAAACCATTAACGGAAATTTTAGTGTTAGAAATGGGAATGGATCGCCCGGGCCAATTACATCATTTGTCTGAATTGACCCATCCGGATGTTGCCGTCATTACCATGATTGGTGAAGCTCATATTGAGTTTTTCGGCAGCCGCGCTAAAATTGCGGATGCGAAGATGGAAATTACCGATTTTTTACGTGAAGATGGTGAATTCATTTATAATGGTGATGAACCGTTATTAGTTGAACGAGCAGCGAAGTTGTCACAGATTAAAGCAACTTTTGGCTTTAATAAAACTGATTCCGTTTATGCCACTGGCTTTCGTAGTTACAAGCATCATGCAACTTTTACAATCAACGATTCAGAGCAACAATTTTCAATTCCCATGATTGGTAAGCACAATGTGTCGAATGCCATGGCCGCGATTTCAATTGGCCATCATTTTGGCGAAAGCGATGATGAAATTGCCGCTTCCTTGGCAAGCTTTACCCCAACTGCTAATCGGATGGAATGGGAAAAAGGGGATGCCGGTGAGGACATTATGAGTGATGTTTATAACTCTAATCCGACCGCTGTTCGGGCCGTGCTAACTAGTTTTGGCCAAATTGAAGTGCCGCAAGATGGCCGCCGGATTGCCGTGCTAGGTGATATGCTGGAATTAGGAAAGAGTAGTGCTAGCCTGCATGCAGGTCTTGCAACTGCACTTGATCCTTACGTGATTAACCAAGTTTACCTTTATGGGAACGAAATGAAACATCTCGCGATGGCGCTGAAGGATGTTTACCCAGAGGGTTGTGTACATTATTATGATGCCGATCATAAAGAGCACATGGTGGATGATTTGAAGAATGATATCCGTCAGAATGATATTGTCGTGCTAAAGGGCTCTCATGGGATGCATCTAGAAGAAGTCGTCAATCGACTGAGATAGGAGAATATATTTGAAATTTACAGAATTAGACTTAAACGATGCTTTACTTAAAGCCGTTAAACGTTCAGGCTTTGAGGAAGCTACGCCAATTCAAGCCCAGACCATTCCTTTAGCCTTAGCAGGCAAGGATGTGATTGGCCAAGCTCAAACTGGTACTGGTAAGACGGCTGCCTTTGGTTTGCCGATCTTAAACCGGCTTGATAAGGATAGCAAAACCATCCAAGCCATGATCATCGAACCAACCCGTGAACTAGCGATTCAAACGCAAGAAGAATTGTTCCGTTTAGGGCGTGATCAAAATACCAAGGTTCAAGTCGTTTATGGTGGGGCTGATATTGGTCGCCAAATTAGAGCTTTGAAGAACCATCCGGCCATTTTAGTCGGGACGCCCGGCCGGTTATTAGATCACTTGAACCGTCGCACCGTACGGCTTGATGATGTAAAGACCGTGGTCCTAGACGAAGCCGATGAAATGTTAGATATGGGCTTTATTAAAGACATCGAAAGTATTCTGAAGTATGCGACTGATCGTTCACAAACCTTACTCTTCAGTGCCACGATGCCGAAGCCAATCACGAATATCGCTGAAAAGTTCATGACTGATCCTGATATTGTCCGGATTAAGGGCACTGAATTAACGGCTGACCTCATTGATCAATACTTTGTCCGCGTTAAGGAAAGTGAAAAATTTGATACCATGTGCCGTTTGATTGACGTGCAAGTGCCAGAATTGGCAGTTGTCTTTGGCCGGACGAAACGCCGCGTTGATGAATTAACGCGCGGACTGCAAGCCCGTGGTTACAATGCTGCTGGGATTCATGGTGATTTAACGCAGGCTCGCCGGATGACTGTCCTTAAACGCTTTAAGGCTGGTAAGTTAGATATTTTAGTGGCAACTGATGTGGCTGCTCGTGGACTTGATATTTCTGGGGTAACGCATGTTTACAACTACGATATTCCACAAGATCCTGATTCTTATGTCCATCGTATTGGTCGTACCGGTCGTGCCGGTAAGAACGGCATGTCCGTTACCTTTGTGACGCCAAATGAAGTTGGCTACTTACATACTATTGAGAAGTTAACTAAAAAAGAAATGACAGCTTTACGTCCACCTACGAATGATGAAGCTTTGCATGGTCAATTAAAACAAGCTAAATCTCAAATCGAAGATTTGATTAAGAGCGATTTAGACAAATATGCTGATGATGCCAGTGAATTATTGGATAATTATTCAGCGCTTGATTTAGTTGCCGCTTTCCTAAAGAATCTTTCGAAGGATGCTTCAGCAGTTAAGGTTGACATCACTCCTGAAAAGCCATTACCATTCCATGGTCGCCGTTCTGGTGGTCATGGTCGCGGTGGTAAATTCGGCGGTCATGGTCGTGGTGGCAAGTTTGGTGGCCGCGGTGGTCATGGTGGTAAGTTCGGTCACAGCCGCGATGGTAAGTTTGGTCATAGTCGTGACGGTAAATTCGGTCACAGTCGTGATGGCAAGTTTGGCCATCACACGGATCATCGTTCTGAAGGACAACATGATCGTAGTGGTTCCAAGTATGGTTTCATTATTAACAAAAACCGTAAAGGTTAAGTGTTAGACAAGAAAGACGGGTTGGGATTGCCAACTCGTTTTTTGTCTAATTTTTTTAGCAATGATGAGGTGATGGGGTATGATTAGAGGTGTCGGAATTGATACAGTAGTAGCAGCTCGCATTGAGAAAGTGGTTAGCCAAGGCGATCACTTTGCTCATGGGGTGCTAACGGACAAAGAGTATGCACTCTATCAGCCACTTAAGTTCGGACGCAAAGTAGAGTTTCTCGCAGGTCGCTTCTCAGTCAAAGAGAGCTTTTCCAAAGCTTTCGGCACGGGATTGGGCAAGGCGGTTGGACTCAAAGACGTTGAAACCTTATGGGATGAAAAAGGTAATCCTGTGACCACTTCAACGGTTTATCATGGTCAGATTCATGTCAGTATCTCCCATGATGGTCAGCAAATTGTTACCATTGTGATATTGGAGGACAGGTAAATGGTTCCAGGAATACATCGTGATGCGCGTGTGAATGTTAATTTACAGGCAATAAAACAAAATGTGACAAATGAAATGCACCACCTCGCCAAGGGGCAGCTCTTATTTGCGGTCGTAAAAGCCAATGGCTATGGTCACGGAGCAGTGCCAGTAGCTAAGACAGCTTTAGCAGCCGGTGCGAGTGGCTTTTGTGTGGCCTTGTTAGACGAGGGGATTGAGCTTCGTGCGGCTGATATTGTGGCGCCGATTTTAGTCTTAGGCGTCGTCCCAGCCGAAGCTGCACCAATCGCAGCCGCTGATGGGATTTCGCTGACAGTACCTAATCTGGCTTGGTTACGTGCTGCTGCACCGGCACTTAGCCAGCAGCAGTTGCGCCTCAAGATTCATTTGGGCATTGATTCAGGGATGGGCCGCATCGGCTTTAGCGAAGATGCTGAATTTATCGCTGCGCAAGATTTTATCTTGGCACATGATTGCTTTGAGGTTGAAGGGATGTTTACCCACTTTGCCTCAGCCGATAGCCGGGATCATCGCTACTTTGACTTGCAAGTGAAAAAGTTTAAACATATGCGTCAATTGTTAAAAGTGACCCCGCGCTGGATTCATTGTGACAATACTGCCGCGAGTGTCTTTGACAAAGCGCTGACGAGTGATTTGGTCCGCTTTGGGATTGGGATTTATGGCCTAAATCCGTCGGCTAGTCCTCAGAGTGCTGAAATCCCTAGCAGCGTTGCCTTAAAGCCGGCGCTCTCGCTCGTTAGCGAATTGACAATGGTGAAGACCATTCATGCCGGAGATGGTGTGGGCTATGGTGTCACACATGTCGCGAGTCACGATGAAGTGATCGGCACTGTCCCAGTTGGCTATGCCGATGGTTGGCTTCGCAGATTTCAAGGCTTTCAGGTTAAAGTCGGTGATTTTTATTGTCCGATTGTGGGCCGCGTCTGCATGGATCAATTTATGGTCCAGCTACCAGTGGTGCTTCCGGTTGGCACGCCGGTCGAACTGATTTCGGCTGATCCAGCTGCGCCTAATTCACTCAAGCATGCGGCTGATTATGTGGGAACCATTCATTATGAGCTTGCTTGTTTGTTAAGTGATCGGTTGCCGCGGGTTTATCAACATTAATGGGCAAAGAAAAAAAGTTCCTAGGAACTTCTTTTTTTGTTAGTGTTTTTATTGTGAATTGGATTAAATCCAAACGCCAGGATTTTCATCACTCATAATGTTACGTCCCGCTTTTAAGTCTTCAATTTCAGACACCACGAAACTCTTACTCTCTAAACGCGCCACGATGGTTTTAAGGGTTGCTTCGTCAACGCCGGCAGGTAAAGTAAACAGGGTACGGCGGACAAAATCTCCCGACAATTCGCCCGCTGCGGCATCTAGCGTCATGGCACCAGCGATGTTACAATACTTCGAGATGATTTTAGCCATCTTGACTAAATTACCTTGGGCATTATCACTTAAGACTGTTAACACGTATGACCCGTTCTTGATATTCCAAGAAGCTGATAGCATGTCGAGTAACCGCGCATGGGTCAAAATACCATAGAATTTACCATCGTTGTCTAGCACAGAGATATAAGGCAAGTCCTTAATATTAAAGAAGACTTGGTAAAATGGCGAATTAACCCGAATAGTTTTGGTCGCATTCTTAAGTAAGAATGTTACCGGTAGCTTCATATCGCCGCCTTGTGATTTATGCCGGTAGATATGCATTTTGTAAATATTGCCACGAAAGATGGTACCCGTATCATCTAGAATCGGGACACAACGGTAGCCGGATTCTTCAAGTGTTTTAAGTGCTTCTTCCAAAGTGGCTTTTTCATTAACCGTGGTCAAATAGTCTTTCTTTAAGACCAGTGATTTGATAAGCATGTGAGGCCCTCCATAATAAATAAAATTAGTATAAGTATAACATAGCTCTTAGTTTTATTAAATAAGAATTAAATTAATTAAAAAGAGACAACTCTATTGTAACAAGGGCCGGGGCTTTTAAAAAGCAGTGAATGTTACTTAGGCTGGTGTGCTAAAATTGAAGGATATGAGATTGAGGGGTAGTCATTAGATGAAAATGATTGTGGGCTTGGGAAATCCAGGCAAAGAGTATGATCGGACCAAGCATAATACTGGTTTTATGACCTTAGAGGCTTTTTTGCGGCGGCAAGGTTACGAATTAAGTCGGACCAAGTTCGAAGGGCGTTATAGCAAGCAAAAGCTGGACAATCAGGATGTCTTGTTCCTAGAGCCACAGACTTATATGAATGAATCGGGGCGTAGTGTCGGTCAATTTGCGCAATTTTATCACATTGCACCTAGTGATATTATGATTATTCAGGATGATATGGACATGCCAATTGGTAAACTGCGCTTGCGTACAGATGGCCTTTCCGGTGGTCATAATGGCATCAAGTCCATTATCAGTGCCCTCGGGACGACTAAGTTTAACCGCCTCAAGATTGGCATTCGTCATCCTGAAGGTGCAACTGTCGTCTCTTGGGTGCTGACGCCGTTTAATGCGGCTCAGCAGGAATTAATGGATCAGGCATTTGCTAGCGCTGGTGATTTGCTTAGCGATTTTATCGCGGATAAAGATAGCCAGTATTTAATGAATCAATATAATTAAACATGAAATTAACCGATTTTTTAACCACTGATCAAGCGCTCGTTACTTTTTTGAGTCAATTAAAACAAGTTAAGAACTCATTGCTCACCGGTGCTAGTGCCGGTGCTTTTAGCTTGCTGATAAAAGGACTCGTGGCATTAAACGAGGATCCCATTATGTTGGTCATGCCAGATGAAAATAAAGCACAGACGATGTATGCGGTTTTAAATGAGGTCTTAGCAACCGACCAAGTCCAACTATTCCCCGTTGATGCGACCTTAGCAATGCAAAGCGCGGTCAGTTCACCGGACTTTTTGAGCCACCGGATTCAAGCTTTAAATTTCTTATTAAGTGGTCAGGCTGGGGTGGTTGTAACGACCCCACAAGGGTTACAATACCCGCTTTCACCAGCGAAACAATTTGCCAGCAGCCGGGTTTTGACGCCTGGAGAGAGCTATCCGTTGGGCGAGCTTAGTGAATGGCTGGTGGCAGCAGGCTATCGTAAAGAAAATATGATTGCCCGTCCCGGTGAGTTCGCCATTCGGGGCGATATTGTCGATGTCTATCCCTTAGATCGTGAATCCCCAATTCGCATGGAATTTTTTGGGGATGAAATTGATACCATTAAAACTATGGACTTATCCACGCAACGTAGTGGCGCTGCGATTACATCCTTAAAGCTTGGATCAGCGTTAGACCGGGTTTTTACCCTGGCACAATTAACGCAGGCTGCTAAACTCATGCAGGCTGATATGGCGAAAGCACCGGCGCCACAAAAAGATGTGTTGGCGCATTTTGGCTCTGCTTTGGCGCTCCTGTCAGCTGGCAGCCTGCCGGATAATCAAGCTTTTTTGGTGGATTATTTATTACCGGAGCAGGTAAGTCTGCTCAGTTATTTAGCGCCTAATGGGCTGGTGTTGTTTGATGACTGGTCATTAGTGCAGCAGCAAGTGCTCGATAATAGTCAGCTGAATGCTGGTTTTATCAAGGAAGAGTTGCAGACGGGGGCGATGCTCCCTGGCCAGAAGTTACGTTTAGACTTTTTTTACCTGATGGCGCATGATGCACATCATCGGCTCTACTATTCTTTATTTCAGCGGACTTTAGGGCGGATTCGGCTTGATCAAATGTATCATTGGCAGACGCGGCAACCGCAGACTTTCTTTAGTCAGATGCCGCTGGTTCAAAGTGAATTAGCTGCTTATCAAAAACGCGGGGCCACTGTTGTGCTGCAAGCCGATAACGCGCAGCGCGCAAAGCAAATGTTAACGACATTAGCTGATTTTGAAATTAAACCTACCCTAACGCGCGATGGCGAATTGTTAGCCGGGCGCACGCAACTATTGGTGGGCGGCTTTGCCCAAGGCTTTGATTTACCAAGTAGCCAGCTCGTTTACTTAACTGAGCGTGAATTGTTTAATCAGCGGCCGCACCATCGCCGCCAAGTTAAGAATATTGAGAATGCGCAGCGGTTGCGCCGCTATAGTGATTTGAAGCCGGGCGATTACGTGGTCCATGTCAACCATGGGATTGGCCGCTTTGAGGGGATTAAAACCTTAACTAATCAGGGCGTTAAACGTGATTATATTACGATTACTTACCAACATGGTGATCAGCTTTTTGTGCCAGCAGATCAGCTTGGTCTCGTGCAAAAGTATGTTGGCAGTGAAGGTAAAACGCCAAAAGTTAATAAACTGGGCGGTAGTGAATGGGCAAAAACTAAGCAGCGGGTAGCCGCCACCGTTGATGATATTGCCGACGACTTAATTGAATTGTATGCAAAGCGTGAAGCTGAAAAAGGCTATGCCTTTAGTCCGGATAACGATTTGCAAGCTGAGTTTGAAGCAGCCTTCCCTTATCCAGAAACACCGGACCAATTGCGCTCGATTAAAGAAGTCAAACATGATATGGAGCAGGTGCGCCCCATGGACCGCTTGCTCGTTGGCGATGTGGGCTTTGGCAAAACGGAAGTTGCATTGCGCGCAGCCTTTAAAGCGATTCAAGACGATAAGCAAGTGGCCTTTTTGGTGCCAACAACGATTCTGGCACAACAGCACTATGAAACAATTAAAGACCGGTTAGGTCAAATGCCGGTTAATTTTGCCATGCTGTCACGCTTTCAAGGAACGGCCGAGAGTAAGGAAATTCTTGCTAAACTCAAAAATGGGCAACTGGATTTAGTGGTTGGGACGCACCGGATTCTGTCAAAGGATGTTAAATTTCAGGACCTAGGTCTGCTAATTGTCGATGAAGAGCAGCGCTTTGGGGTGAAGCATAAGGAGCGGTTAAAGCAGCTCAAGGCTAATATTGATGTCTTGACACTGACAGCGACACCAATTCCGAGGACCTTGCACATGTCGATGATTGGGGTACGCGACTTGTCAGTCATGGAGACGCCACCGCGCAATCGTTATCCGATTCAGACTTACGTGATGGAGCAGAATCCCAGTGTGGTTAAAGAAGCGATTAAACGTGAACTAGCACGTGCAGGACAAGTTTTTTATGTGCACAATCGGATTGGCGACATTGAAGAAGTTGTCGCTCGGCTTAGTCAATTAGTTCCGGCTGCTCGCATTGCCTATGCACATGGCCGGATGAACGAGCATCAGCTTGAGGATATCCTTTATGCCTTTTTAAACCGTGAATACGATGTTTTAGTCACCACCACCATTATTGAAACCGGGATTGATATGCCAAATGTCAATACGATGATTATTGAGGATGCGGATCGGTATGGCTTGAGTCAGCTGTATCAATTGCGGGGGCGTATCGGTCGTAGCGCCCGCCTTGCTTATGCTTATTTCCTCTACCAGCCCAATAAAGTGCTAACTGAAACCGGCGAAAAACGCCTTGATGCCATTCGCGACTTTACGGAATTAGGCTCTGGTTTTAAAATTGCCATGAGTGATTTGGCGATTCGCGGCGCTGGAAATATGCTTGGGGCGCAGCAACATGGTTTTGTCGATAGTGTCGGTTATGACCTTTATTCACAGATGCTGAAAGATGCGTTGCAAGCGCGTAAAGGCAAGAAGGTCGTCAAACATGGTAATGCTGAGTTAGACTTAAAGCTAGAAGCTTATATTCCTGATGCCTATATCCCCGATCAAGCTGCTAAGATTGGTTTTTATAAAAAAATCAAGGCCGCTCAAAGTGATGATGAGCTGACTAAGCTGGGGGATGAATTACTTGATCGGTTTGGCGATTATCCTGTGGCAGTTGAGCATCTGTTGCAAGTCTCCGCTTTGAAGCTATTGGCAGATGCGGCTGAGGTGAAAGTGATGACGCGAACAGGCACCAGCTTAAAGATTGTCTTCACCGCTGCCGGAACGACTGAGCTCAAAGGCCCGAATGTCTTTAAGGCAATGGCTCATGTAGCCTTTAAGGCACGGATTAGTTTAAATCAACTACAAGAACTGGTGGTGGTGTTCCAGTTAGCTGATGCGAAGAATCGTGTGGTATTTAACGAAATGAGCACTTTTTTAACGAGTGCCAGTGAAATTTTGACGAGGTAAACGATCATGAGAATTGATAAATTTTTAAAAGTATCACGCTTAGTGAAACGGCGTACGGTTGCCAAAGAAATGGCAGATCAAGGCCGCATCAAGGTTAACGGCAAGACGGTTAAGTCTAGTTATGACGTGAAAATTGATGATATCTTAGAAGTCGGCTACGGTGAACGCGCGATTAAAGCCAAAGTAGTGGATTTACGCGAAACGACTAAAAAGGCTGAGGCCATGGAATTGTACGAATTAGTTGATTAATGACATTTGACACGAAAGTGGCTATAATACAACTAAGTGTCATTTATCTTAATTAGGAGAAATCGTATGACTGGTCCACGCATTTACAATTCAGAAAGTCCCGAAGTGCAGCAAGCTCGGCTCGCCAAAAAACGCCAAAAGCGGGTTAAAGAGGTTCACCGCGTTCGGCGTAATCGCTTAGTCGCTCTCTTTGCGTTCTTCTTTTGTTGCTTGGGGCTGACTTTAATCAATCAGCGTAACCAGGTTCAACGGATTAATGCTCAGACTAAAAGCTATCAAAGTAGCCTGACTCAGTTGCAGCACAAACAGCAACTACTCCAAAACAAGCGGAATGATTTGCGTGATCCAGATTATGTGGCGAAGTTTTTGCGCTATAAGTTTTATTACTCTAAACCGGACGAGAAGGTTTATCATATTCCAGAATAAGGTGAACGCATGACGTATCAAGTAGGACAAAGAGTGAATGGGGTCGTGACGCAAGTCGGCGCCCAGCAGCTAGTCATTAAGCTAGCACAGGGTGGCAGTGGTAAAGTGGCTAGTAGCGATTTTGGTGATAACTGGGGTCGTGAGCAGCGTCGCTATCAGCCTGGTCAGCCAGTCCGAGTAGTGGTGCTGCACCACCATCAAGGGCGGCTTGACCTTTCGGTAACTCAAATTAATGCGCCTGAATTGGTTGATCCAACTAATCCTTTTAATCAAGTGACACCCGACCAATTTGAGCCAGTTTTGGCCAAGACGGTGGCGGATACCAAAACAAAATTAAGACATTTAGAAGCTGTGTTAGCGGAATGACCCCTTTCGGGTCATTTTTTATTGGGTAGTGAATAATGACAATTAAAACTTTTTTGCAAACACATCAGCTTGTGATTACCGGTAAGACTTTGCTAGTAGCAGTTAGTGCGGGGCCAGATTCGATGGCCTTGTTAGAGATGCTACGTCAATTTCCAGCGGTGGTGATTGCTGCTCATTTTGATCATCAATTGCGTGCCGATACTGAGCAGGAAAGTCGGCTTTTGCAAGCTTATTGCCGCCAGCATCAGTTGCGGCTCATTGAAGGCTCTTGGCCAAAGGAAAAACAACCGGCTAGTGGCATCGAAGCGGCTGCTCGCAGTGCTCGATATGACTTTTTAACCCAAACGGCCAAGCAGGTCGGGGCTGATTTTTTGCTGACCGCACACCATGGGGACGATTTAATTGAAAATGAATTGTTAAAGTGGTTGCGTTCAGGGCTGCCGTATGAAATTGCCAGCATGCAGGCGGTTGGTCAAATGCATGGAATACCGTTATTGCGACCACTATTAGCAGTCAGCAAGGCCGATCTCACCCGCTATAATCAGAAGCATCATGTGCCCTATGTGGTGGATGGGACTAATCTAGCTGATGAAACATTGCGTAATCGGCTGCGCCATCATGTCGTGCCGCGGTTGAAACAAGAAAGTCCGCAATTAGGGGCGCATGCACTCATTTTTAGCGAGCAGATGCAGGTGATGCAAGGCTTGCTAGCCAAAGTTTGGGAGCAATTACCGGTAGTCGTCTTGGCTAATGCATTGCGCATTAGCGCCAAAAAACTGGTGCAGTTTAGTCCAGCGGAACAACTGCTTTTTTGGCAGTATCAGATTTGGCATCATTATCACGAGCGCGTGCAACAACTGGGAAAATATCGGTTATTGCCGTATCAGGGACAAATTTATTTGTTAGGGATGCAGCCGGCTAGTATGACAGCCCCCTTTTCAATTCAGTTAGACGTGCCTTTTCGGTTTGCCGAGCAGCATTTTGTGGTGACGACGCGGCAGCGACGTGATGCCCAATTAGTAGGGACCTTTGTGGCCCCAGCTGGTCCGCTGTCGGCCGGGAGTCTAGCATTGACCCAGCGGCTTTTATTGAAAAATGGTCAGCATGTTCGGTCTAAGAAAAAATTTGCCGAGCATGCGATTCCCGCGGCGCTACGTCCAAGCTGTTTAGCGATTTTTGCCACGCAGCGGCCAGTCTTTGTGGCCCATTGTTATCAAAATCAGGTCTCACTAACAGCAGGGGTTAGATATTGGGTTTACCGCTTTAAGAAAGTCTAAAACAATAGAGTAGGACGGGTTTTTGTGATATGATTTACAGCGTATCGATTAAAACTTTCGCGGAGGTTTATCAATGAAAAATAACCGGAATCGGCTTCTTTCCAACGGCCTGTTCTATATTGTTGTTTTCCTAGTTCTACTTTGGGGAATCAATTGGGCACTTGGCGGTTCTAGCAACGCAGGGGCAAGTGAAAATATTAGCTACTCTGAGTTTGTTAAAGAATTACGTCAAGGGAAGATTAAGGACTTTAGTGTACAACCAGCTAACGGCGTTTATACTGTTGCCGGTTCTTATAAGTCTGCTCAAAAAGCTAAGGCTAAAGCATCAGGTTCATTTGATTTCTTTAGTGGTAGTAGCAGCTCTAAGGTCGCTCATTTTGCCACGACGATGCTCCAAAATGATGCTAGTGTTGCAGTCGTACAACAGCTCGCACGGCAAAATAACGCTAAGATGACGAATCAAGGCGAGTCCCAATCCGGTAATTGGATTTCGACGGTGATTATGCTGGTACCAACTTTGCTATTTATTGTCATGCTTTGGATGATGATGAATCAAGGTGGAGCTGGTGGTCGTGGTGGCAGCAATGGCATCATGAACTTTGGTCGCTCGCGGGTGAAGCCACAAGATCCAGAGAAAAATCGCATTCGCTTCTCTGACGTAGCGGGTGAAGAAGAAGAAAAACAAGAATTAGTTGAAGTGGTTGAATTCTTACAGAATCCAGCTAAATATACTAAATTGGGTGCTAAAATTCCGTCTGGAGTACTGCTTGAGGGCCCTCCAGGTACTGGTAAAACCTTGCTGGCACGTGCCGTTGCAGGTGAAGCCAATGTGCCATTCTATTCCATCTCAGGTTCTGACTTTGTCGAAATGTTTGTGGGAGTTGGTGCTAGCCGGGTACGTGATTTATTCAGCAACGCTAAGAAAAATTCCCCAAGTATTATTTTCATCGATGAAATTGATGCGATTGGTCGTCGCCGTGGTAACGGCATGGGTGGCGGTAACGATGAGCGTGAACAGACACTTAACCAATTGTTAGTCGAACTGGATGGCTTCCAGGGTGACGAAGGGGTCATTGTGATTGCGGCTACTAACCGTTCTGATGTGCTTGATCCGGCGCTACTACGTCCAGGTCGGTTTGACCGGAAGGTCTTAGTTGGGCGTCCAGATGTGCGTGGTCGTGAAGCTATTTTGAAGGTTCATGCGAAGAATAAGCCATTGGCTGCTGATGTCGACTTGAAAGAAGTGGCCCGTCAAACTCCTGGTTTCGTGGGTGCTGACTTAGCCAATGTCTTGAACGAAGCAGCTTTGGTCGCTGCACGTCGTAATGGTGTCGCCATTAATGCATCCGATATTGATGAAGCTGAAGACCGAGTCATCGCTGGTCCGGCTAAGAAAGATCGCCTGATTTCTGATGCTGAGCGCCGCCGGGTAGCTTTACATGAAGCTGGCCACTCAATCTGTGGTTTAGTTTTAAGTGATTCACGGACCGTCCGTAAGGTAACCATTGTTCCGCGTGGTCGTGCTGGTGGATATAACATTATGTTGCCACGGGATGATCAGTTCATTTTGACGAAGAAGCAATTGTTCGAACAAATCGTCGGTTTAATGGGTGGTCGTGCCGGTGAAGAAGTGGTCGTTGGTGATCAATCAACAGGTGCTTCTAATGACTTTGAACAAGCAACACAAATTGCGCACAGCATGGTCGTTAGTTATGGGATGACCGATACCCTTGGGATGGTTCAGCTTGAAAAAGAGGGCGAATACAATCCTTACGGTGGTAAACCTTATAGTGAGGCGACCGCTGCTAAAATCGATGAGGCGGTCAAACGATTACTCGATGAGGGGCATGCCAAGGCAGTTGAAATCGTCGAAGCTAATCGCGAGAAACATCGTATCATTGCTGATGCGTTGCTGCAGTATGAAACTTTGGATGAGAAACAGATTATGTCCTTATATAAGACAGGCGAGATGCCAGTCAAGGATCATGAAGATTACCCAAGTGAAAATAAGGCTTCTACTTTTGAAGAGGCTAAAGCTGCTTTGCGGAAAAAGGAAAATGAGCGTACTGAAGATCAGGATAGTGACGCAAGTGCAACTAAAACAGTAGCAGTGCCAACTGAACCTAAGTCAAGTTCCGATACGGAATCAGACAAGGAGAAGCCAACTGATGTGGATGCACCTTCTGATCAATCATCAGATTCAGAATAATGTTTAAAGAAGATGAGGCCGTAAGGCCCCATTTTTTTAGGGAGAAAAGTATGGATGATTATTTAGTCAAAGCCATGGACCGAACTAAAACATTGCGCCTTTTAGCCATTACTGCTAAAGGGATGGTAGGTGAAGCGCAACAGCGCCATGATGCTTGGAAAAACTCTGCGGCAGCACTAGGGCGCACTTTAATTGGGGGTGTACTACTAGCCGGTGCGGAATTAACCTCACACGAAGAGTTAACCGTGCGCTTACTCGGAAATGGTCCGGTTGGTCCGATTGTGGTGACTGCCCAAGCCGATTTAACGGCGAAGGGGTATGTGAAGAATCCTCATGTTGCCTTGCGTGCTCGTCCCGATGGTCATATCGATGTGAAAGCTGGCGTGGGTCAAGGCTGGTTAGAAGTGACCAAGGACCTCGGCTTAAAACAACCTTATACCGGTCAAGTTCCGATTGTATCTGGTGAAATTGCCGAAGATTTTGCCTATTATTTAACCAAATCAGAACAAATTCCATCCGCGGTCGGCTTGTCGGTCTTTGTTAATCCTAATAATACGATTGGTGCCGCCGGTGGTTTCATGCTTGAGGCATTACCGGGCGCGAGCCAAACACTGATTACCCAAACGATTGCGCGCATTAAAGCTATGCCGCAACTATCACGTTCGCTATTAGCTGGGATGACCCCTGAAGCCTTGGCTCGTCAAATTCTGGGTGATGATTGTCAGCTTTTTGCGCCGCAACCGGTGGCATTCAAGTGTGATTGTTCGAAAGCAAAATATGCTAAAATTTTGGCAACACTTGAACGGCGTCAATTACGTGATATGCTAGCACAAGATCACGGTGCAGAACTAACCTGTTCCTTCTGTGGTAACCAATATCACTACGATGAAACGGAATTAGCGACTATCTTGGCTGGTAAGCAAAAATAGCCCTTAACGACATCCCATTCAGGGAAAAAAGTTGCCCTTTACGGCTTTTTTGCTATCATTAAGATATTTGAGAGGATGATTTAGGTGAATAATAGCTGGAAAATTCGTGATTTGACGATTCCTAACCGTGTCGTCATTGCGCCCATGGCAGGTGTCTCCAATAAATCATTTCGGATGATTTGTAAGGAATATGGTGCTGGTCTCGTGGTTTGTGAGATGATTTCTGATCATGGTATCATTTACCATAACGAAAAAACTTTAAATATGTTACAGGTGGATCCTGGTGAGCACCCAATGAGTATCCAGATTTTTGGCGGGACTGAAGACACTCTCCTGGAAGCAGCCGAGTATATTGATCAGCACACCACCGCCGATATCATTGATATTAATATGGGCTGTCCGGTCCCTAAAGTGACTAAGACCGATGCCGGATCTAAATGGCTACTTGATGCCAACAAAATTTATCAAATGGTTCATAAGGTTGTTCAGAATGTCTCTAAGCCAGTTTCGGTTAAAATGAGGATTGGCTGGGATCAAAAGCATGTCTTTGCAGTGGAAAATGCGTTAGCTGCCCAAGAGGCAGGGGCTAGTATGCTAGCCATGCATGGTCGGACGCGTAAACAAATGTATATGGGACATGCTGATTGGGAAATTTTGCATGGTGTGGCACAGGTTTTAGATATTCCCTTTGTTGCTAATGGTGATATTACCAGCCCTGAATTAGCTAAACAGGTTTTAGACAAAACGGGTGCTACGGCAATCATGATTGGCCGGGCCGCTTTGGGCAATCCTTGGATGATCAAAGCCATGACCCATTATCTAGACACGGGTGAACTCCTCAAGCCCCAAAGCGTCCGGGAGAAAGTTACCACTGCTGAACACCAATTAGATGGGCTCGTCGATTTAAAAGGCGAAAAGATTGCAGTTCCAGAATTTCGCCAACAAGCCGCCTACTATTTGAAGGGGGTAGCGCGCTCAGCGCGTACTCGTGCTAAAATAAATGAAGTATGGACGCGGCAAGAAGTACATGACCTGTTAGATCAATTTGTGGATGACTATGAGAAACGGGCTGCTCAAAAATTAGCGCGTCGAAATGAACAGTTGATGGAGGAAAAATAAGTGGCAAAGAATGAAATGAATGACCAATTACTGGTGCGTCGCCAAAAGCTCGACGAACTACGTGAAAACGGGATTGACCCCTTTGGCTCTAAATTTGCCCGTCAAGACTTAGCCAAGACTTTGGCACAAAAGTATGATGCACGGGATAAAGAAGAATTAAACGCTGCTAAGCTGGAAACCAAGGTTGCAGGGAGAATGCTCGCTAAGCGGGGCAAGGGCAAAGTTGGTTTTGCTGACTTATATGATCGTTCTGGGAAAATTCAAATTTACGTTCGTAAGGATATCGTTGGTCCTGATAACTATCAGATTTTTAAAAAGGCCGATATTGGTGACTTTTTAGGGATTACCGGCGAGATTATGAAGACGGATACCGGGGAGCTAACGATTCGGGCAACCCATGTCACCTTCTTATCAAAGGCTTTACGCCCATTACCAGATAAATTCCACGGGTTAAAAGACGTTGAACAAATTTATCGCCAGCGGTATTTGGATTTGATTACCAATCGTGAGAGTTACTTACGTTTTGTTCATCGTACGCAAATTATCCAAGCCATTCGTGACTACTTAAATAAGGCTGACTTTTTGGAAGTGGAAACGCCAGTTTTGCATAATATTCCTGGTGGCGCTGAAGCCCGTCCCTTTATTAGTCACCACAACGCTTTAGATATTGATTTGTACATGCGGATTGCGCTTGAATTACCACTAAAACGATTAATTGTCGGCGATATGGAACGCGTTTATGAAATTGGTCGTGTTTTCCGTAACGAAGGTCTCGATACCAAGCATAATCCTGAGTTTACGGAGCTTGAATCTTACGCTGCTTATTATGACTTTCATGATGTCATGGATGAAGCTGAAGGCATCATCCGGGCTGCTGCCAAGGTGGTTTCAAAAGACGGCAAGATTAACTACCAAGGGACTGAGCTTGATTTAGGTAAGCCATTCCGCCGTGTGCACATGGTGGACTTCATCAAGGAACAAACTGGCGTCGATTTCTGGAAGCCAATGAGTCTTGACGAGGCTCGTCAAGTCGCTGAAGATCACGGCATTCACGTTGAATCATTCTGGACTGTGGGTCATATCATTAATGCCTTCTTTGACGCTTTTGGTGAAAAAGCCATCGTTGATCCAACCTTTGTTTACGGTCATCCAGTGGAAGTATCACCTTTGGCTAAGAAAAATGCTGAAGATCCGCGCTTTACCGATCGGTTTGAAATTTTCATTATGGGTGCGGAATACGGCAACGCCTTCTCAGAATTGAATGATCCTGATGATCAGCGTCATCGTTTCGAAGCTCAAATGGCAGAGCGGGAAGCCGGTAATGATGAAGCAGATATGATTGATGAAGATTACCTCAGAGCCATGGAATTTGGGATGCCACCAACTGGCGGCTTGGGCATTGGGATTGATCGTTTAGTGATGCTGTTAACAGATGCACCGGCGATTCGAGATGTGCTACTCTTCCCAACGATGCGTCCTGAGACAGTTAGCGATGTTGAAGCAGAAGTGCAAGCAGACTTAGCTGCTAAAAAGCCCCAAGCATAAATTAAGCTTGCAAAGAAACTTATTTTTGGTATAATTTTCTTTGTTGTGCGGAAGTAGTTCAGTGGTAGAACATCACCTTGCCATGGTGGGGGTCGCGGGTTCGAATCCCGTCTTCCGCTTATCACAAGGACTCGCCTCGGTGGTGGGTCTTTTTGTTAGAGCGGGAAATAGCTCAGCTTGGTAGAGCGCTACGTTCGGGACGTAGAGGTCGCAGGTTCGAATCCTGTTTTCCCGATATTGGTTCATTGTGCGTTGGCACGGTGGGCTTTTTATTTTTTAGTCGATTTGGCGGTTAAATTAGCTGTTTCGCTGCACATTGGTTAGAATGAAATTGTAATGTTTAAAATGAAGGTGGTGTCACTGAGATGAAAATGTCATACAGTCAAAGTGCAAATCAAGCATTAGAAATTGCCCGTGAACAAGCACAAGCTTTTCATCATCGGTTAGTTGGATCAGAGCATGTGTTACTGGCTTTAGTTATCGAGTCAGAGGGCGATGCTGGGAAATTATTGCGATCATGGGGTCTCACGCCTGCAGCAGTGCGCGAAGAGATTGAACGTTATACTGGTTACGGCTCAGCTGCGCCAGCAAGTTATATTGAACTTTCGCCGCGCTTAAGTGTGGTACTCGATTATGCGCGCCGGCTGGCTAGCCGGGCTGGCGATACGGAAATTAAGACCAGTCATGTGCTACTAGCGCTCGTTGCCAGTGACAAGATTTTAGCAGTTGCGGTCATGAAGAATTTGAACGTTAATACTGACCGCTTGCAAATGGAGTTAGAAGATAGCTTGGTGCAGCACAATCCAGAAGCTGATTTCGCAGATTCAGCTGATTGGTTAGCGCCTGATAAAGCAGCTAGCGCAACCACGCAGCCAAAAAGTGGCACACCTAGTTTGGATAAGGTAGCGATTAATCTAAATCAGCGGGTTCAAAAAGGAGAGATTGATCCCGTGATTGGGCGCCACCCGGAAATTGCCCGAGTTGTCCAAATTTTGTCGCGTAGAACTAAAAATAATCCCGTTTTAGTTGGCGAACCGGGGGTCGGGAAGACGGCTGTGGCTGAAGCCATTGCGATGGCGATTGTTCAGAAACAAGTGCCACAAGGATTACTACATAAACGAGTGATGGCGCTTGATATGAGTAGTTTAGTGGCGGGAACTAAGTATCGCGGTGAGTTCGAAGAGCGCATGACTAAAATCCTGGCCGAAATTACGCAAAGCGGCGATGTCATTTTGTTTGTCGATGAAATGCATACGCTCATTGGTGCTGGCAGTGCTGAAGGGGCGATTGACGCCTCCAATATTTTGAAACCATCACTGGCCCGGGGCGATTTGCAAATGATTGGTGCAACGACCTTTGATGAATATCAAAAGTATATTGAACGGGATGCGGCTTTGGCGCGACGCTTCCAGCAGGTAAAATTAGATGAAGCGTCTAAAGAAGCTGCTTTAGAAGTTTTACGCGGACTAAGACCTAAATACGAATCTTATCATCAGGTCAGTATTACTGACGATAGTTTAGTGGCAGCGGTTGACTTGTCAACGCGTTATATTGCCGACCGCTTTTTACCCGATAAGGCAATCGATTTGGTTGATGAAGCGAGTGCTGCCGTTAAAATCAAACACAATATTCGAATTAACCCTCGCCTTGAACAAATGAATCAACAGATTCAGCAACTGATGAAGCAAAAGAATACGGCTGCCGCTAGTCAGAACTTTGTGGAAGCGGCGCAATTACAGGAGCGCCAAAATGGTCTCCAATTGCAACGTGAAAAGTTGACTAAGAAGCTAGCGGATTCCGCTAAAAATCGTGCGGTTGTTGGTGTGAATGATATTGCACAAGTCGTTTCCGAATGGACTGGTGTGCCAGTAACACAAATGGCTCAGGTCGAGTCGAGACGATTACTGCATTTAGAGGATGAATTGCATCATCGTGTGATTGGTCAAAATAAAGCCGTCTCTGCCGTTGCGCGAGCTATTCGCCGTAGTCGCAGCGGGATTAAAGATGAGCAACGACCAATTGGTTCATTTCTCTTTTTAGGCCCAACTGGTGTGGGTAAAACGGAGCTAGCTAAAGCGGTTGCGGCTTCATTCTTTGGCAGTAAGGCTAATTTGATTAGAATTGATATGTCGGAATACATGGATCAGATTGCTAGCACCAAGATGATTGGCTCGGCCCCAGGTTATGTGGGGTACGAAGAAGGGGGGCAATTGTCAGAGCAAGTTCGACGCCATCCGTATTCAGTTGTCCTACTAGATGAAGTTGAAAAGGCACATCCTGATGTCTTTAACCTATTGCTACAAGTACTAGATGACGGTTTTTTGACTGATGCTAAAGGCAGACAGGTTAATTTCCGAAATACCATTGTGATTATGACTTCAAACCTAGGATCGCATCGGGTTTTTGATGATAATGCCCTAGGTTTTAATGTTAATGCGGCTGAAGCTGAAAAAACGCATCGGATTAACATGATTAAGGAAGCCACAAAGCGTTTCTTCCGGCCAGAATTTTTGAACCGGATTGACGAGACCATTATTTTTGATGAACTGACGAAAAAGCAATTGCGTCAAATTGTCGGCTTGTTAACAGACAAGCTAACGAAACGGTTAGCACGCCAAGGCATCATTTTGAAATTATCTCCAGCAGCTTTGGACGAACTGGTTAAAGCTGGCTATGACCCTGAAAATGGTGCACGGCCATTACGTCGTGCAATTCAGACTAAGCTTGAAGATCGGATTGCGGAGATGCTGATTGAGCGCGAAGTTGTCAAAGGGAACACACTAAAGGTTGGTGCCAGCCATGGTGAACTAAAATTTACGGTGCAAACGGCAACTGCTGTTAAATAACGCATGTGAGGTTTTTATTGACTTCATACGAGCGTTAGCGTAGAATGAAAAATGATTTTAAAAGGCTGAAATTCAGGATTTTGTTGATCTATTGTCCAGCAAAATGATGAAAGGCAAAAACGACAAAGCGTTGTTTTTGTCTTTTTTATACCTTAAATCCAGCGCTTTATAATTTGTAATCAAAATGTAATATTTGCTTTCCTACCACGAAAGGATGTTTTCTTTGCTGAATGGACATGTAGTAAATTACGGTAATCATCGGACAAGACGTAGCTTCTCCCGCATCAAGGAAGTACTTAAGCTGCCTAACTTAACCGATGTTCAAACCGAGTCGTATAACTGGTTTCTAAATGAAGGAATCAAGGATGTCTTTGCTGACATCATGCCGATTAATGACTTCTCTGGCAAGTTATCATTAGAGTACGTTGACTATAAGTTGACTGATCCTAAGTACACTGTGGATGAAGCGCGTAATCATGATGCCACTTATTCGGCACCAATGCATGTAACGTTGAAATTAACCAACCAAGAGACTGGCGAAATTAAGACACAAGATGTTTTCTTTGGCGACTTACCACTGATGACGCCATCAGGCTCATTTATTATTAATGGTGCTGAGCGGGTTATCGTATCGCAATTAGTGAGATCACCTGGGGTTTATTACACGGGCGAATTTGATAAAAATGGGCGTCAAATCTTTGGTACGACGGTTATCCCTAACCGGGGTGCTTGGCTGGAATATGAAACAGATGCTAAAGATGTTTCCTACGTTCGGGTTGATCGAACTCGTAAATTGCCAATTAGTGTTTTGATTCGTGCTATGGGGATTGGCTCAGATGCTGATATCCTCGATATGTTTGGCAAGAACGATACCTTGTCCTTTACGCTTGACAAAGATGTTCATAAAAATCCAGCTGATTCACGGGTGGCTGAAGCCTTAAAGGATGTTTATGAGCGACTACGTCCAGGTGAACCAAAGACGACGGATTCATCACGTTCACTTTTGTATGCCCGTTTTTTTGACCCACGTCGTTATGATTTAGCCGCTGTTGGTCGCTACAAGGTCAACAAGAAGTTATCACTTAAGAATCGGTTGTATGGTCAGACCTTGGCTGAAACTTTGGCTGATCCTGATACGGGTGAGATTATCGCTAAGAAGGGCACGGTTGTTAATCATGAAGTGCTTGATCGCTTAGAGGCTTATCTCGACCGCGACGATTTCAAGATGGTGACCTATGAACCTTCAAAAGAAGGGGTCTTATCAGATCCAGTTACGGTACAAGAAGTTTTAGTTTACTCTAAAGCCGATCCTGAAAAAGTTGTTAAGTTAATGTCTAATGGTCACATTGGCAAAGAAGTTAAGCATTTAACGCCAGCTGATATTTTAGCTTCCATCAACTACTTCTTTGGTTTACAAGAACAATTAGGCCGAACAGATGATATTGACCACTTGGGGAATCGTCGTATTCGCCGAGTTGGGGAATTATTACAGAACCAATTTAGAATTGGTTTAGCACGGATGGAACGGGTTGTACGTGAACGGATGTCAATCCAAGATCCTTCAACCGTTACGCCCCAACAGTTAATCAACATTCGTCCGATTGTGGCCAGCATTAAAGAGTTCTTTGGTTCATCGCAATTATCACAATTTATGGACCAACATAACCCATTAGGCGAATTAACGCATAAGCGCCGGATGTCTGCCTTAGGGCCTGGTGGTTTGACCCGTGATCGTGCCGGCTATGAAGTTCGGGATGTTCACTATACGCATTATGGTCGACTTTGCCCAATTGAAACGCCAGAAGGTCCTAATATTGGACTGATTAACTCTTTAGCTTCTTATGCCATTATTAATGAATATGGCTTCGTTGAAACGCCGTATCGTCGGGTTTCATGGAAGACTCATAAAGTAACGGATAAGATCGACTACTTGACAGCTGATGTCGAAGATAATTACATTATTGCCGGTGCTAACACGCGCTTAAACGAAGATGGGTCCTTCAAAAACGATATTATCTTAGCGCGTCATAAGGAAGATAACGTCGAAGTTACACCAGACAAGATTGACTACATGGATGTTATTCCTAAGCAAGTTGTCTCGATCGCTTCAGCCTGCATTCCTTTCCTAGAAAATGATGACTCGAACCGGGCATTGATGGGGGCTAACCAACAGCGTCAGGCTGCGCCTTTAATTAATCCTCATGGCTCGCTAGTCGGGACTGGGATGGAGTATCGTGCTGCGCATGATTCTGGTGCTGCCATTGTGGCTAAGGCTGCTGGTACTGTTGAATATGTTGATGCCAATGACATCCGGATTCGCCGTGAAGATGGCACGCTTGATAGCTATCATCTTGAAAAATACCGTCGGTCTAACAACTCTAAATCTTACAACCAGACCCCTAATGTTAAATTAGGCGAAGTGGTTGCCGCGAGTGATGTCATTGCCAATGGGCCAACCATGGATGATGGGGAACTTGCTTTAGGGCAAAACCCAGTCATTGCCTTCATGACTTGGAATATGTACAACTATGAAGATGCCATCATGCTGTCTGAGCGGTTAGTTAAGGATGACGTTTATACCTCAATTTCAATTGAGGACTGCGAATCTGAAGCTCGTGACACCAAATTGGGGCCTGAAGAAATTACGCGCGAATTGCCAAACGTTGGTGAAGAAGCCTTGAAGAACTTAGACGCTGATGGGGTTATCCGGATCGGTGCTGAGGTTCGTGATGGTGATATTCTGGTCGGTAAAGTAACACCTAAGGGTGTGACTGAGTTATCAGCTGAAGAGCGGTTGTTGCATGCTATCTTTGGTGAAAAAGCCCGTGAAGTACGTGATACTTCATTGCGCGTTTCACATGGTGGTGGCGGTATTGTTCAAGATGTGAAGGTTTATACCCGCGAAGCTGGGGATGAATTGTCACCTGGTGTTAATACCTTGGTCCGTGTTTATATTGCCCAAAAACGTAAGATTCAAGTTGGGGATAAGATGTCTGGTCGTCATGGTAATAAGGGTACGGTAGCGATGGTTGCCCCAATTGAAGATATGCCTTATTTGCCAGATGGTCGTCCCGTTGATATTTGTTTGAACCCAATGGGTGTTCCATCACGGATGAACATTGGTCAATTGCTTGAATTGCACTTGGGCCGCGCTGCTGATAACCTCGGAATCCACGTTGCCACGCCAGTATTTGATGGTGCAAGTGAAGATGATGTTTGGGATACTGTCCGCAAGTCTGGTGTTGATAAAGACGGTAAAACGGTTATTTATGATGGCCGTAGTGGTGAACCTTTCCACAACCGGGTGTCTGTCGGCATCATGCATTATCTGAAACTGACTCACATGGTTGATGATAAGATCCATGCTCGTTCAATTGGGCCTTACTCATTAGTTACCCAACAGCCTCTTGGTGGGAAAGCACAATTTGGTGGCCAACGGTTTGGTGAAATGGAAGTTTGGGCACTAGAAGCTTATGGTGCAGCTTACACACTACAAGAAATCATGACTTACAAGTCTGATGATGTGGTCGGTCGTGTTCGTGCTTATGAGGCGATTGTTAAGGGTGAACGGATTCCTAAGCCAGGTGTACCAGAATCATTTAGAGTTTTGGTTAAAGAATTACAATCACTTGGTCTAGATATTCGTGTCCTTGATATGGACCATAAGCAAATTGAATTACGTGATATGGACGACGATACTAACGAACGCTTGAACATTGATACTTTGTCACGGATGGCCGAAGAGCAAGAAAAGAAGAAGTTAGCCAAGGAAACTGAAGATGCGGAGAGTGAATCAGGTGAAGCAGAAAGCAGTTCAGAGCCAGTTGCTGAGCCTACTGCAACACCAGTCGACGAATCTGACAACCATGTGTCTAAGTAAAAGGAGGTTAAACTTTTGATCGATATAAACAAGTTTGAAAGTATGCAAATAGGTCTTGCTTCACCCAACAAGATTAGAAGTTGGTCATATGGTGAAGTTAAAAAGCCTGAGACCATCAACTACCGTACTTTGAAACCAGAAAAAGATGGGTTATTTGACGAGCGAATCTTTGGGCCAACCAAGGATTGGGCTTGTGCCTGTGGTAAGTACAAGGGAATCAGATACCGCGGTATCGTCTGTGATCGATGTGGGGTTGAGGTCACCTCTGCTAAAGTAAGACGTGAGCGGATGGGTCATATTGAATTGGCCGCTCCGGTAACGCATATTTGGTACTTCAAAGGTATCCCATCACGGATGGGTTTAGTCCTCGATATTTCACCACGTTTATTAGAAGAAGTCATTTATTTCGCCGCTTACATTGTCATTGACAATGGTGATACTGAGCTTGAACCTAAGCAGTTATTAACTGAAGCCGAATATCGTGAACAAAAGGCTAAATACGGCAAGCGTTTCACTGCTAAGATGGGTGCTGAAGCTATTCGGGACTTGTTGAGGAAAGTTGACCTTGAACAAGAAGTGGTCGACTTAAAGAAGCAGCTCCAGAGTGCAACAGGTCAAAAACGGACTCGTGCCATTCGTCGTTTGGATATTTTGGATGCCTTCAAGGATTCTGGCAATGAGCCAGAATGGATGGTAATGGATGCTGTTCCAGTTATTCCGCCAGATTTGCGACCAATGGTGCAACTAGAAGGTGGTCGTTTTGCCACATCTGATTTAAACGATTTGTACCGTCGGGTCATTAACCGTAACAACCGATTGAAGCGTCTGCTTGATTTAAATGCGCCTAATATCATAGTCCAAAATGAAAAACGGATGTTGCAAGAAGCAGTCGATGCGTTAATTGATAATGGTCGTCGTGGTCGTCCGGTTGTAGGGCCAGGTAACCGACCATTAAAATCCCTTTCACACATGTTGAAAGGGAAGCAAGGCCGGTTCCGCCAGAACTTACTTGGTAAGCGGGTCGATTATTCTGGTCGTTCAGTTATCGATGTCTCATCTAAACTGAAGTTTTATCAATGTGGGGTCCCACGTCCAATGGCATTGGAACTTTTCAAGCCGTTCATGTTGCACGAACTTGTTAAACGCGGGATTGCTTCTAATATCAAGAATGCCAAACGCAAGATTGATCGTGAAGATGATGATATTTGGGATGTGCTAGAAGACGTGATTAAGGAGCGTCCAGTTCTTTTGAACCGGGCACCTACTTTACACCGTCTGAGTGTGCAAGCCTTTGAGCCAGTATTAGTTCCAGGTAAGTCTATTCGTCTTCATCCGCTGGCTTGTGAAGCCTACAATGCCGACTTTGATGGGGACCAAATGGCCATCCATGTGCCATTATCTGATGAAGCCGTCGCTGAATCACGCTTATTGATGCTCGCTGCCCACCATATTTTGGCACCAAAAGATGGTAAGCCAATTGTGACGCCATCACAAGACGTGGTGTTAGGAAATTATTGGTTAACGCAAGCTGAAACTGGCCGTGAGGGTCAGGGTATGGTCTTTAGCTCACCAGCTGAAGCAACCCTAGCCTATGCGAATGGCGATATTCACTACCATACGATTGTTGGGATTGCTGCTGATTCGATGCCAGATAAGCCATGGCCGAAGGGTTATGAACACGGCATCTTCATTACGACTTATGGTAAAGTGGTCTTTAATCAAATTTTCCCGAAAGATTACTTCTATCTGAATGAACCGACTGAAGAAAACTTGAACCATCCGCTAACTGCTAAATACTTCTTACGTGCTGGTGAAAAGGTTTCTGAACGGATTGACGATGTGGCTGATGATTTAATCAAGACACCATTCAAGAGTAGTTTCTTATCTGATTCAATTGCCAACATCTACAAGTACTACAAGGTACAGCGGACTTCTGAATACCTCGATGACTTGAAAGAATTGGGCTACACTGCCTCAACAACTTCAGGTATTACCATTGGGATGACTGATGTTCCTGAGATTGCTGATAAGGATGATAAGGTAGCTATTGCTCATAAGAAGGTTGACACAGTTTCCAAGCAATTCAGACGTGGTTTAATTACTGAAGAAGAACGCCATGATCGCGTCATTAGCATTTGGAACCAATGTAAAGATGAAGTTCAAAATGAAATTGCGCAGATTTATGATCCACGTAACCCAATTACCATCATGGCCGACTCTGGTGCCCGTGGTAACATTTCTAACTTTACGCAATTAGCTGGGATGCGTGGCTTGATGGCGACGCCTAACGGTGGACTATTTGAAATTCCAGTTACTTCGAACTTTAAAGAGGGCTTATCAGTGCTAGAACTGTTCATGTCCACTCATGGTGCTCGAAAGGGAATGACTGATACGGCCTTGAAGACGGCGCAATCTGGTTACTTAACGCGTCGGTTAGTCGATGTGGCTCAAGATGTCATCATTCGTGAGGACGATTGTGGGACCGATCGTGGTATCACAGTTCAAGCTATTATGGAAGGCGATGAAATGATTGAACCATTGTTCGATCGTTTGCTTGGCCGTTACTCTGCTGAAACCATCAAAGATCCAGCTACGGGTGAAACCATTGTGCCTGATGATACGATGATGGACGAGAAGCTGTCACGTGCGGTCGTTGCTGCTGGTGTCAAGCAAGTCAAGATTCGTTCAATCTTAACCTGTGATTGTTCACATGGGGTTTGTCGGAAATGTTACGGCATGAACTTAGCCACTGGTGAAGAAGTTGAAGTCGGTGAAGCAGTCGGAACGGTTGCCGCTCAATCAATTGGTGAACCAGGGACGCAATTAACCCTGCGGACTTTCCATAATGGTGGGGTTGCCGGTGCTGAAGATATCACCCAAGGGTTACCACGTGTGCAAGAATTGTTTGAAGCACGTAATCCTAAGGGACGTGCCACAATCACTGAAGTTGATGGTGTCATCGGTGCTATTCAAGAGAACCCTGCTGAACATACGCGCGAAATTACCGTTAAGGGTAAGATTGATACGCGTAGCTACAGCGTTGCCTATACTGCGTCTGTAGCTGTCGCTGAAGGTGATACCGTGCGTCGCGGTGATAAGCTGACTTTAGGTTCAGTTGACCCTAAGGAATTAATTCAAGTCACTGATACCTTAACAACTGAAAAATATATCTTGGCTGAAGTTCAAAAAGCTTACCGGATGCAAGGGGTTGACATTGCTGACAAGCATGTCGAAGTCCTCACGCGTCAAATGTTACAAAAGGTTCGTGTCCTTGATCCAGGTGAGACCGATATCTTACCGGGTGAAGTGATGGACATTAACCAGTTTAGAGACCGTAATAAGGCCGTTATTATCTCTGGTGGCATTCCTGCTACTGGTCAAAGTGTCATCTTGGGGATTACGAAGGCTGCCCTGGAAACGAACAGTTTCTTGTCTGCTGCCTCCTTCCAAGAGACGACGCGGGTATTAACAGATGCCTCAATTCGTGGTAAGAATGACCCATTATTAGGTCTGAAAGAAAATGTCATTATTGGTAAGATTATCCCTGCTGGTACTGGGATGCCAATTTACCGTGACATGGGTGTTAAAGCAAATGTCGATCATGCTGATTCAGTTTATTCAATTGCCGATATCGAAAAGCAAATGAAGGCTGCTGAAAAAGTGAGCGATAAATAGCATTTGATATAGTAAAAGGCGTTCTATCGATACGATAGAACGCCTTTTTTAATGGCCAAGATGATGTACTAACACTGCTAAATAAAGAAATGGCAAGAGTGGATAATGTCTTGTGGCATCATGGGGATGCCAAACAGTAGTGAATATTAGCAAACAAGCAGCTAGTAGCAAAAGCTGGTTAGCGACCAGTGGCCCGTAAAAGAGGGCAAGTAGACCGTAAATCCAGATGTCCCCGCCGCCTAATTGATTAAGCCAATGAGCACCGAGCAAAAAGAGCATGATTGGTAGCCATAATAACCACTCGAGCTCTGTCCACTTAGGCGCTAATAAAAATTGGTAGCTAGCGGTTAAAACAGCTGGAATAAGCCATCGAGCTTCAAAACTTTGAGTTTGATAGTCCATTAAGGCCATGATCAGCAAACTATTTAGGAAGATGAGCTCAGGCCACTGGGCGAGTTCCCAAATTGGTAGTTGATAAAAGATGATGCCGGTGGCAAGACTAACGACAGCATGTGGCCATGGCATTTGGCTATCATCTGGTAATAGCTGGTCAGTGGGCCAAGGCTGACTGATGTGTAGCAGCATTGGTCCCAAGCAAAGCCCACAAAAAAATTGGATAAGTTTCAACATTAAAGTACCTCCAATCTTACTTTACGGACTTGACATTAAATTTTAGGAAAAAAGTAGCCAAAGGGACAATATTAGCAAAAAAAGTTGCTTAAAATTCAAATTGGCGTAAAATATCATTTGTATGTTTTTATACAACTTCTGTCGAGTAAAAAAGAAACTCCCGGATGTGTGAACAAAATGATTAATTATTAGGAGGAAAACTTTAATGCCAACTATCAATCAATTGGTAAGAAAAGGCCGTCATTCAAAGACGACTAAGTCAAAGTCACCAGCGTTGAACTTTGGTTACAACTCAATGAAACGTGAGCTCGTTGCTAATCCAGCACCACAAATGCGTGGGGTTGCAACTCGTGTCGGCACGATGACACCAAAGAAGCCTAACTCAGCTTTACGTAAGTATGCCCGTGTCCGTTTATCAAACTTAATTGAAGTTACGGCTTATATCCCAGGCGAAGGTCATAACTTGCAAGAACACTCGGTTGTCTTAATCCGTGGCGGTCGTGTTAAGGACCTTCCTGGTGTTCGTTACCATATTGTCCGTGGTGCGCTTGATACTGCCGGTGTTGATGGTAGAAAACAAAGCCGTTCTAAGTACGGTGCAAAGAAAGCCTAAGGGAGGACTTAAACAATGCCAAGAAAAGGTCATGTAGCTAAGCGAGAATTGTTAGCAGATCCAGTTTACAACTCAAAGCTAGTAACGAAGTTAATTAACCACTTAATGGTCGATGGTAAACGTGCAAAGGCATCATCAATTCTGTATGACGCCTTTGATATTGTTAAAGAAAAGACTGGTAAAGAGCCAATTGACGTCTTTGATACTGCTATGAACAACATTATGCCAGTACTTGAAGTTAGAGCTCGCCGGATTGGTGGTTCTAACTACCAAATCCCAGTTGAAGTTCGTCCTGAACGTAGAACTACTCTTGGCTTGAGATGGTTAGTTTCATACGCACGTTTACGTAATGAACATACCATGGATGAACGTTTAGCTAATGAAGTGATTGATGCATCCAACAACACTGGTTCTGCAGTCAAGAAACGTGAAGATGTTCATCGTATGGCTGAAGCTAACCGTGCCTTTGCACACTACCGCTTCTAATTACTAGTCTTTTAAGGAGAAAACAAATTTATGGCTAATAAGCGTGAATTTCCACTAAAGGATACGCGTAATATTGGTATTATGGCCCATATCGATGCCGGTAAGACCACGACCACTGAACGTATTCTTTACTATACTGGTAAAATCCACAAAATTGGTGAAACCCATGAAGGGGATTCACAAATGGACTGGA
Organism: Lactobacillus sp.; assembly: GCA_030455605.1. GTDB lineage: Bacteria > Bacillota > Bacilli > Lactobacillales > Lactobacillaceae > Lactobacillus. Next base: position 43,193 of record JAKDPD010000003.1, on the reverse strand, counting down.
TGGACGAAGAAAAAGAACGTGGGATTACCATTACTTCTGCAGCTACTACTGCACAATGGAAAGACCACCGTATCAATATTATTGATACGCCAGGACACGTCGACTTTACGATTGAAGTTGAACGTTCTCTGCGGGTGCTTGATGGTGCGGTAACCGTACTTGATGCCCAATCAGGTGTTGAACCTCAAACCGAAAATGTTTGGCGCCAAGCTGAAAACTATGGTGTACCACGTATCGTATTCGTCAACAAGATGGATAAGATTGGTGCGAACTTCGATTACTCTGTTAAGACCTTACATGAGCGCCTTAATGCCAATGCACATGCAGTCCAAATGCCAATCGGTGCTGAAGATCAGTTTGCTGGTGTCATTGACTTAATTGATATGGTAGCGGATGTTTATGACGAAGATAAACTTGGTTCTGATTGGGATACGATTCCAGTTCCTGACGAATACAAGGAAGAAGCACTTAAGCGTCGTAGCCAATTAATTGAAGCGGTAGCTGATGTTGATGATAGTGTTATGGAGAAATATCTTGAAGGTCAAGAAATTTCTAATGACGAAATCAAGGTTGCTATCCGTAAAGCTACCTTGGAATTGAAGTTTTTCCCAGTCTTTGCTGGTTCAGCCTTCAAGAACAAGGGTGTCCAAATGATGCTAGATGGTGTGGTTGATTACTTACCATCACCACTTGATGTGAAGCCTTATATTGCGCATGATCCTAAATCAGGTGAAGAAGTTGAGTTGTTGGCTGATGACGATCAACCATTCTCAGCTTTGGCCTTCAAGATTGCTACTGACCCATTTGTTGGTCGGCTGACCTTTATCCGGGTATATACGGGTTCATTGCAATCTGGTTCATACGTTTTGAATGCAACGAAGAATTCACGTGAACGGGTTGGTCGTTTGCTACAAATGCATGCGAACTCTCGGACTGAAATCTCTGAAGTCTTCTCTGGTGATATTGCCGGTGCGATTGGCTTGAAGAACACCACTACCGGTGACTCATTAACCGCTCCTGACCATCCATTAATTTTGGAAAGTTTGGATGTGCCAGACCCAGTTATCCAAGTTTCAATCGAGCCTAAATCAAAGGCTGATCGTGACAAACTTGATATTGCTTTACAAAAACTGACTGAAGAAGACCCAACTTTCAGAGCTGAGACTAACTCTGAAACTGGTCAAACTTTGATTGCCGGTATGGGTGAGTTACACTTGGACATCATGGTTGAACGGATGAAGCGTGAATTCCACGTTGAAGCCACTATTGGTGAACCACAAGTTGCTTATCGTGAAACCTTCACCAAGGCTGCTAAATCACAAGGTAAGTTTGTTCGTCAATCTGGTGGTAAGGGTCAATATGGTGACGTTTGGATCGAATTTACACCAAACGAAGAAGGTAAGGGCTACGAATTTGAAGATGGCATTGTCGGTGGGGTTGTTCCGCGTGAATATATTCCTTCCGTTGATGCTGGTCTGCAAGAAGCCATGAAGAATGGTGTATTGGCTGGCTACCCATTAATCGATGTTAAGGCTAAGCTTTATGACGGTAGTTACCATGAAGTCGACTCATCTGAAGCTGCCTTCAAGGTTGCTGCTTCACTTGCCTTACGTAACGCTGCTAATAAAGCTGGTGCGGTTATCTTGGAACCAATTATGAAGGTTCAAGTTATTACACCAGAAGATTACTTAGGTGATGTTATGGGGTCTATTACTGCTCGTCGGGGAACGATGGAGGGTATGGAAGACCGTGCTGGTGCTAAGGTGTTGAACGCCATGGTACCATTGTCAGAAATGTTTGGGTATGCGACTACTTTACGGTCATCCACGCAAGGTCGTGGGACCTTCACGATGGTCTTTGATCACTACTCACCATGTCCAAAATCAATTCAAGCCGACATCATTAAAAAACGTGGTGGCAACGTTGAATAAATCAGCTGCTTCGCTTGAAAGTTATCAATTTAATAAAAAATTTTAAAAAAAGAATCGAGTTGTTGGTTAAGCCAGCAGCGCTTTTTTTGTCAAAAAAAGCGCCTAAAGCCTTGCGCTTTAAGGCTTGATTCGCTATACTGGTAGAAGTGCATTTGTTAAGGACAACTATGCCCTTTTGCACGTAATTGTTGTAGCGGTGATGCAAGAGGTTGCGGCACGCCCGGCTGCATTGCCACAGGAGCGTACCGGGAAATTTTTGCTGAGCTAGTCATCTTTTAAAGAAGACGCCAAGGAGGTAATTTTATGGCAAGTCAATCAATTCGTATCAGACTTAAGTCATACGAACATGGTATTCTCGATGAATCAGCTGCTAAGATAGTAGCTACTGCGAAGAGAACGGGTGCAGAAATTTCTGGTCCAGTTCCACTTCCAACAGAGAGAACCTTATTCACGGTTCTGCGTTCCCCACATAAGAACAAGGATTCACGTGAACAATTTGAGATGCGCACCCACAAGCGCTTAATCGATATTTTGAATCCAACTCCTAAAACAGTTGATTCATTAATGAAACTCGATCTACCAAGTGGTGTCAACATCGAAATTAAGCTGTAATTTTTAAATAGAGAGAGGTGTAAACATGACCAAAGGAATCTTAGGAAGAAAAGTCGGTATGACTCAAGTCTTCAACAAAGATGGTATCCTGGTTCCCGTCACAGTTGTTGAAGCAACGCCAAACGTTGTTTTGCAAGTGAAGACGGTTGAATCAGACGGCTATGAAGCTGTTCAACTAGGTTACCAAGACAAGCGTGAAGTTTTGAGCAACAAACCAGAAAAAGGCCATGCTGAAAAAGCAGAGACCACGCCTAAGCGCTTCATTCGTGAAATCAACGGGGTTGAGCTTAAGGACTATAAAGTGGGCTCAGAAGTCACTGTTGACACATTTAAGGAAGGCGACGCAGTTAACGTCACTGGAATTACAAGAGGTCATGGGTACCAAGGTAACATCAAGCGTCATCACCAATCAAGAGGTCCTGAAACGCATGGTTCACGTTACCACCGAATCCCTGGTTCAATGGGTTCAATCATTAACCGTGTACCAAAGGGTAAAAAATTACCAGGACACATGGGTGTGAAGAAAGTTACCATCGAAAACTTAGTTATCGAAAAGGTAGTTGCTGACAAGAATGTTTTACTTGTTAAGGGCAATGTACCTGGTGCTAAGAATTCATTAATTGTTGTTAAGTCAGCTTCTAAAGCTACTAAATAGGGAGGAGGACATAAATGGCTAATTTAAAAGTAATCGATCAAAACGGAAAAGCTTCTGGTGAAGTTACCTTAAACGACGAAGTGTTCGCAATTGAGCCTAATGAGAGCGTCCTATTCGATGCAATTCTTAGACAAAGAGCTGGTCAGCGTCAAGGAACTTCAAAAGTTAAAAACAGATCTGAAGTTCGTGGCGGCGGTAAGAAACCTTGGAAACAAAAGGGAACTGGCCGTGCACGTCAAGGTTCTATCAGAAGTCCACAATGGCGTGGCGGTGGTGTTGTCTTCGGACCAACCCCTCGTTCATATGCCTACAACATGCCTAAAAAGCAACGTCGCTTGGCTATCAAGTCTGTCCTTTCACAAAAGCTTGCTGATAACGAATTAGTAATCTTGGACAGTTTAACGTTAGCTGCACCTAAGACAAAAGAGCTAGTTGCACTGTTGGCTGGTTTGAAGCTTGAAGGTAAGGTTTTACTTGTCAGCGATGACAACAATATCAAGCTTTCAGCTCACAATTTGCCAAACGTTAAAGTTGTTCCAACTAACGGCCTCAATGTAGTTGATGCCGTAAACTACGACAAACTCGTGTTAACGCAAGCAGCAGTGAAGAAAATTGAGGAGGTATTGGCCTAATGGACGCACGCGATATCATTTTAAGACCTGTTGTTACTGAACAATCTACCAACTTAATGGATGATAAGAAGTACACCTTCGACGTTCTTTTAACTGCCACTAAGACAGAAGTTCGTGTCGCAATCGAAGAAATTTTTGATGTTAAGGTAAAGCACGTTAACATTATGAATGTTCGTGGCAAGGATAAACGAGTAGGCCGTTATACTGGCAAGACTGCTCGTCGTCGTAAGGCTATTGTTTCATTAACTAAAGATTCTAATGACATTAAGATCTTCAGCAATGAAGATTCAGATAAAAAGTAATAGGAGGTCAGATAATTGGCTATTAAAGTTTACAAGCCAACTACTAACGGTCGTCGTAATATGACTTCTTCAGACTTTGCAGAAATCACTACGAGCAAGCCAGAACGGACTTTGCTTGAATCTCAATCACATACTGCAGGTCGTAACTCATATGGTCATATTACAGTAAGACACCGTGGCGGTGGTCACAAACAAAAGTATCGTATTATTGATTTTAAGCGTAACAAAGATAACGCTAAAGCAGTTGTGAAGACAATTGAATACGATCCAAATCGGACTGCAAACATTGCATTGTTACACTATACCGATGGTATTAAGACTTACATTTTAGCTCCTAAAGGCTTGACTGTAGGAACAGTTGTTGAATCAGGTCCAGAAGCAGATATTAAGGTTGGTAATGCATTACCATTAGCTAATATCCCAACTGGTACGTCAATTCATAACATCGAGCTTAAACCTGGTAAAGGTGGTCAGATGGTTAGAAGTGCTGGTGCTAGTGCTCAAGTTCTTGGCCTTGATGGCAACTACGTTTTAGTTAGATTGCAATCTGGTGAAGTTCGTAAGGTTCTTGGTACTTGCCGTGCTACTATCGGTACTGTTGGTAATGAACAACATTCACTAATCCAATTAGGTAAAGCTGGTCGTTCACGTTGGTTAGGCAGACGTCCACAATCTCGTGGTTCAGTTATGAACCCTAACGATCACCCACATGGTGGTGGTGAAGGTAAGGCGCCAGTTGGTCGTCCACAACCAATGACACCATGGGGCAAGAAGTCACGTGGGGTTAAGACGCGTAATTCTAAGAAGTCTAGTGAGAAATTGATTATCCGTCACCGTAAGGGTAGCAAGTAATAGAAGGAGGGTTAATTAATGAGCCGTAGTATTAAAAAAGGTCCTTTCGCAGATGCCTCACTTTTGAAGAAGGTTGATGCCCAAGCAAGTGCAGACAAGAAGCAAGTTATTAAGACTTGGTCTCGTCGTTCAACTATTTTCCCTTCATTTGTTGGCTTGACGATAGCTGTTTACGATGGTAGAAAACATGTTCCTGTCTATGTGACTGAAGACATGGTTGGTCATAAGTTAGGTGAATTTGTCCCAACTCGGACATTCCGCGGTCATAGAATTGCTGATAAAGCAACCACGACTACCACCACGGTACCAGCTAAGTAAGGAAGGAGAAACAATCTAAATGGCAGAACAAATTAGTTCAGCAAGAGCTGAAGCAAAGACTGTTCGTATTGCTGCTAGAAAAGTACGTCTTGTTGTTGATTTAATTCGCGGCAAGAGTGTTGCTGAAGCATTTGCAATCTTGGAATTTACGCCTAGAGCTGCTTCCCCAATCGTTAAGAAAGTTCTGCATTCAGCTGTTGCGAATGCAGAACACAACTACGATCTTGAGAGTGCTAACTTATATATCTCTGAAGCCTATGTCAACGAAGGCGCTACTCTAAAGCGATTCCGTCCACGTGCTAAAGGGATGGCTTCTCCAATTAACAAACGGACTAGCCACGTAGTTGTTGTAGTTTCTGAAAAGAACGATTAAGGGAGGTATATTAATGGGTCAAAAGATTAACCCAAATGGTTTCCGTCTTGGCGTTATCCGCAATTGGGAATCAAAATGGTATGCTGACAGAGGGTACAAAGAAACCTTAAATGAAGACCTTCGTATTCGAAAGTTCATTTCAAAGAAGTTAAAGGATGCCTCTGTTTCTACTGTAGAAATTGAACGTGCTGCTAGCCGTATCAATATTTCCGTTCATACTGCTAAGCCAGGAATGGTTATTGGTAGGGGTGGCGCAGAAGTTGAAACTTTACGTCAAGAGTTAAATGCTTTAACTCAAAAGCAAGTTCATATTAATATTGTTGAAATCAAAAAGCCTGATTTAGATGCTGAATTGACTGCTGATAGTGTTGCACGTCAATTGGAAGCACGGATTGCTTTTAGACGTGCAATGCGTCAAGCAACTCAAAGATCAATGCGTGCTGGTGCCAAAGGTATTAAGATTCAGACTTCTGGTCGTTTAAACGGTGCTGATATGGCTCGTCGAGAATGGCATACAGAAGGTCGTGTACCTTTGCAAACACTTAGAGCTGATATTGATTATGCGTGGGTCAATGCATATACGACTTATGGTGAGATTGGTGTTCGTGTCTGGGTTAACCGTGGCGAAATTTTACCAACTCGTAAGAACCAACCTAAGAAGGGAGGAAACAAATAATGCCTTTAGTACCAAAACGTGTAAAACACCGCCGAGAATTCCGTGGTAAGATGCGTGGTGCTGCTAAGGGTGGCAAGACCATTGCCTTTGGTGAATATGGTCTTAAAGCCCTTGAGTCACATTGGATTAGTAACCGTCAGATTGAAGCTGCGCGTGTTGCTATGACCCGTTACATGAACCGTGGCGGTAAAGTTTGGATTCGTATCTTCCCTCAAAAGTCCTACACTGCTAAAGGTGTTGGTGTCCGGATGGGTTCTGGTAAGGGTGCACCTGCAGGTTGGGTAGCCGTTGTTAAACGTGAAAAGATTATGTTTGAGGTTGGTGGCGTTTCTGAAAGCGTTGCTCGTGAAGCCCTACGTCTTGCGTCAACTAAGCTACCAATCAGATGTAAGTTTGTTATTAAAAGTTCGGAAGTAGGTGGCGAATCTAATGAAGGCTAAAGAAATCAGAGCATTAACCACTGATCAAATGGTTGAAAAAGAGAAGCAATATAAAGCTGAACTTTTTAATTTACGTTTTCAACAAGCAACTGGTCAATTAGAAAATACTGCTCGCTTGCATAAAGTCCGTAAGAACATCGCCAAGATTAAGACAATTTTGAGCGAAAAAGAACTAGAAAACAACTAACGGAAGGGAGTTATTAACTTGAGCGAATCAATCGAAAGAAATCGTCGTCACGTTTATCAAGGACGCGTCATTTCTGACAAGATGGACAAAACCATTACGGTTGTTGTTGATACTTATAAGGATCACCCAACATACCAGAAGCGGATTAAGTATTCCAAGAAATACTACGCACAAGACGAAAACAACGAAGCAAAGATTGGCGATACTGTTCGTATCATGGAAACTCGTCCATTGTCTCGTACAAAGCGCTTCCGTCTAGTTAAGATTGTTAAGAAATCTATTTAATTGCGTAGTGAGGGGAGGATTCCACAGTGATTCAAAACGAATCTCGTTTAAAGGTTGCCGACAACTCTGGTGCCAGAGAATTATTGGTTGTCAGAGTATTAGGTGGATCTAAGCGTAAGACCGGTAATATCGGTGATATCGTAGTAGCTGCTGTTAAGCAAGCAACACCAGGTGGCGTTGTCAAAAAGAGTGACGTCGTTAAGGCTGTTATTGTGAGAACCAAATCAGGTGCCCGTCGTGAAGACGGTTCATACATCAAGTTTGATGAAAATGCAGCTGTAATTATTAATGCAGACAAGAGCCCTCGTGGGACACGTATCTTTGGACCCGTTGCACGTGAATTACGTGATGGCGACTTCATGAAGATCGTTTCTCTTGCTCCTGAAGTTTTATAAGAAGTGAGGTGCGCGCATGTTTGTTAAAAATGGTGACAAAGTTAAAGTAATTGCCGGCAAAGATAAAGGCAAAGAAGGTACGGTCTTAGCAGTTGATGCTAAGAAGGACCGTGTGGTTGTTAAGGGCGTTAACGTCATTAAGAAGCATCAAAAACCTTCACAAACCAACCAAAATGGTGGTGTCGTTGAACGTGAAGGTTCAATCCATGCTTCCAATGTTAAGGTTGTTGCTAAGGCAACTAAAGAAGACAAGTAGAAGGGAGGACACAAATGGCAAGTATTTTAGCTCAACAATACAAAGAAAAGTTTGTTCCAGCAATGGAAGAAAAGTTTAACTACAAGTCATCCATGCAAGTTCCCAAGATTGAAAAGATCGTTTTAAATATGGGTGTTGGTGACGCTGTCTCAAATGCGAAAAACTTGGACGAAGCTGTTGCAGAATTGCAACTGATTTCAGGCCAAAAGCCACTGATTACTAAGGCAAAGAAGTCAATCGCTAACTTCCGTTTACGTGAAGGTATGGCAATTGGTGCTAAAGTAACCTTGAGAAATGATAGAATGTACGACTTCTTATACAAGTTAGTCAATGTATCACTTCCTCGTGTTCGTGACTTCCGTGGTGTTTCTAGCCGTTCATTTGATGGTCGTGGAAATTATACTTTGGGGATTAAGGAACAATTAATCTTTCCAGAAATTGACTTCGATAAAGTCAATCGGACCAGAGGCTTGGACATTGTTATCGTTACTACTGCCAACACTGATGAAGAAGCTCATGAGCTTTTAAGTCAATTTGGTATGCCTTTTACCAAGTAATGGAGGACATTAATGGCTAAAACATCACAAAAAATCAGAAATTCACGTCCTGCTAAATTCTCATCACGGGCTTATACCCGTTGTGAGAGATGTGGCCGTCCACATTCTGTATACCGTAAGTTCGGGTTGTGCCGTATCTGCTTAAAGGAATTGGCACACAAGGGTCAAATTCCTGGTCTTAAGAAGGCTAGTTGGTAATATACGGTTAGGAGGATAGAATTAAATGGTTATGACAGATCCAATCGCAGATTACTTGACTAGAATCCGCAATGCCAATATGGCTAAACACGGTTCAGTTGAAATTCCTGCATCAAATATCAAGAAGTCAATTTCAGAAATTTTGAAGAATGAAGGCTTCATCCGTAACTACGAAGTTACCGATGATAACAAACAAGGTATCATCAAGATTGACTTGAAATATGGTCCTAATGGGGAACGTGTTATTTCAGGTTTAAAGCGTATTTCTAAGCCTGGTCTTAGAAATTATGTTGGTGCTGAAAGTTTGCCTAAAGTTCTCAATGGTTTGGGGATTGCTATCGTTTCGACGTCTGCTGGTCTTATCACCGATAAGGAAGCAAGACAGAAGAATGTCGGCGGCGAAGTTATTGCCTATATCTGGTAATATCTGACAGAAAGGAGAACAGTCAATGAGTCGTATTGGTTTAAAGACTATTGAAGTACCCAAAGGTGTCACTGTTACCAAAGATGGTGAGAACATCACCGTTAAGGGCCCTAAGGGTGAAATCACACGTCATTTTGATCCTCGTATCAAGTTCGAAGAAAAAGATAACAAGATTAACTTTTCACGTGCTAATGAAAATGATAAAGCAATTCATGGTACTGAAAGAGCTAACTTGGCTTCGATGATCGAAGGCGTAGTTGATGGTTATAAGAAGAGTTTGAAGTTAATCGGTGTTGGTTACCGGGCTGTTGCCAAGGGTAGCGAGATTACTTTAAACGTTGGTTACTCACATCCAGTTGTGTTAAAAGCACCAGAAGGGGTTTCTGTTAAAGCCACTTCTGCTACTGACGTTGATGTTGAAGGTATTTCAAAACAAGACGTTGGTCAATTTGCAGCTGAAATCCGTGCGGTTCGTAGTCCTGAGCCTTATAAGGGTAAAGGTATTCGTTATGTTGACGAATATGTACGTCGCAAGGAAGGTAAGACTGGTAAGTAATAAAAGATTATTTTGAGGTGAAATTGTGATTTCAAAACCAGATAAAAACAAATTACGCTTAAAGCGTCATAAACGTATTCGCGGAAAGATCTCTGGTACTGCTGAGCGCCCACGCTTAAGTGTTTTCCGTTCAAACAAGAACATCTACGCTCAATTAATTGATGATGTAGAGGGTGTAACGCTCGCAAGTGCCTCAACTGTTACAAAGTCTGTTTCTCAAGAAACTACTAAGGCTGATCAAGCCAAGGCTGTTGGTAAGGCGATTGCTGAAGCTGCTAAGGCTAAGAAGATTACTACGGTTGTCTTTGACAGAAGTGGTTATTTATACCATGGTCGTATCCAAGCTTTAGCTGAAGCTGCACGTGAAAACGGATTAGTATTCTAGGAAAGGAGAATTAACACATGGCAAACCGTAACGATTCTCGTAAAGATCGTAGACCTAAAGACGATATCGAAGACCAATTAGTTACCGTTAACCGTATTTCCAAGGTTGTTAAGGGTGGACGTCGCATGAGATTTGCAGCCCTTGTAGTCGTTGGAGATAAGAAGGGCCGCGTTGGCTTTGGTACTGGTAAGGCTCAAGAAGTTCCAGAAGCTATCCGTAAGGCTGTTGAAGCCGGCAAGAAGAACATGATCAAGGTTCCAACTGTTGGCAGTACCATTCCTCATGAAGTGATTGGTCACTTTGGTTCAGGTAATGTTTTACTTAAGCCAGCTGAAAAAGGTTCCGGTGTTGCTGCCGGTGGTGCCACCCGTATCGTTATGGATATGGCTGGGATTGCTGACATCACTTCTAAGTCACTTGGCTCAAACAGTCCAATCAATGTCGTACGTGCGACGATTGATGGGTTAACGAAGTTAAAGACTCGTGAAGATGTCTTGAAGCTACGTCAATCTGCTAAGAGTTTAGAAGATTAGGGAGAACATAGATGACTGATTTAAAGATTACTTTAATTAGAAGTGTTGCCCACCGTCTTCCTAACCAACGTAAGGTCGTAAGTGCCTTAGGTTTAGGTAAGGTAAATAGTACTGTTGTCCTCCCTGACAATAGTGCTACTCGTGGGGCATTACTTAAAATTGCTCACTTGATCTCTGTTGAAGAGATTACTAAATAATTACAGGAGGTACCTAATTAATGAAGCTTCATGAATTACATGCTGCAGAAGGCTCCCGTCGTGCTAAGAAACGCGTAGGTCGTGGTACTTCTAGTGGTTTCGGTAAAACTTCTGGTCGTGGTCAAAAGGGTCAATTGGCTCGTCAAGGTGGTCACACGCGTTTAGGTTTTGAAGGTGGTCAAATGCCATTGTTTAGAACTATGCCTAAACGTGGATTCAAGAATGTTAACCGTAAAGAATATGCTATTGTTTCATTAACTGATTTAAATCAGTTTTCAGATGGAGCAGTTGTTACTGTTGAAGATCTTAAAAAGGCCGGCATTATCAAGAAAGATTTAGCCGGCGCTAAGTTACTAGCTAGTGGTGAATTAAAGGCTAAGTTAACGGTTAAGGTTAACAAGGCTTCTGAAGCTGCTAAAAAAGCAGTTGAAGCCGCTGGCGGTAATGTTGAGGTGATCTAATGTTTTCGACCTTGAAGAACGCCTTGAAGGATAAAGAAATTCGTTCAAAATTATATTTCACGCTCTTTATCCTTTTGTTATATCGGATCGGTGCTAATATCGCTGTTCCAGGTGTAGATGCCAAAGCGATTAATCAGGTTGCACAGACTGGTTTAGTTCCCATGCTAGATACTGTATCTGGTGGTGGACTTGATAACTATTCAATTTTTTCATTAGGAGTTTCGCCCTATATTACTGCGCAGATTGTCATTCAATTATTGCAGATGGACATTGTGCCAACGATGGTTGAATGGGGAAAACAAGGTGAAGTGGGGCGGCGTAAGACCAATCAAGTGACTCGTTACTTAACATTAGTAGTGGCTTTTGTTCAGAGTATTGGGATTACCCTTGGATTTAACGCTTTAACTTCGTATGGGTTAGTCAAGACACAGTCGCCACTAACTTATGCTGAAATTGCAATTATTATGACCGGTGGCACGATGTTGCTTACCTGGTTGGGAGACGAGATTACTGATAAAGGCCTAGGAAATGGCGTGTCAGTCATCATCTTTGCAGGTATTATTGCACGCTTTCCCAATGGTATTGTGTCAATTTTCCAAGAAAATGTACTCAATGCGAGTGCAAGTGATCGTTTACAAGGCATTTTGTTCTTCATCGGAATCATTATTGCCATCTTGATTGTTATCAAGTTGGTGACATGGGTTGAACAAGCTGATCGTCGTATCCCGATTCAATATACGAGAAGAGCGACGGTTAGCGGTTCTGAAAGTTTTCTACCCTTAAAAGTTAATGTGTCTGGAGTTATTCCGGTTATCTTTGCCAGTTCATTTATTGTGACACCTGCGACAATTTTGTTGCTATTCCAAAACACGCAAAGTGATCAGCAATGGTATCAAGTGATGACACAAATCTTCAGCTTGCAAACCACTCCAGGTGTGATTATCTATACCTTATTAATTGTTTTGTTTACTTTCTTCTATGCTTTTGTTCAGGTAAATCCTGAAAAGCTATCAGAAAATTTGACGAAACAAGGGGCCTATATACCTAGTGTTTGGCCAGGAAAGAATACCCAGGAGTATGTTTCTAAAATATTGATTCGACTGTCAACGGTCGGCTCCGTATTTTTAGGACTAGTTGCATTACTACCCCAGCTAGCAACGAATATTTGGGATTTACCCAGTTCAATCGGTTTAGGTGGGACTAGTTTGTTGATTGTCATTGGTGTGGTACTTGAACTTTCAAGACAGGTCAAGGGCCTGCTCATGAAGCGGGAGTATGTCGGATTCATTAGATAGGAACTTCAAAATGATTAACTTAATACTATTAGGCTTGCCAGGTGCTGGTAAAGGAACTGCCTCAGAGCGAATTGTTGACAAGTATCACTTAACACATATTTCAACTGGAGATATGTTTAGGGAAGCCATGGCAAACAAGACCCCAGTTGGTCTTGAGGCCAAAGGCTTCATGGATAAAGGTAATTTGGTACCGGACGAAGTGACGGCCAAATTGGTTGAAGAACGGTTAAGTCAGCCGGACATTGTTGCTGGCTTTATCTTGGATGGTTTTCCTAGAACAACTGCGCAAGCAGAGTTACTTACGGATATCCTAGATCGTTTAAACAAGCCTTTAAGCAGTGTGATTGCACTTGAAGCAACGGAAAAAGTTTTGATTAATCGTTTATCAGCCCGGTTTATGTGTAAGCAGTGTGGTGCTACCTATAACAAGTTCACTAAAAAGCCTCGGGTTGAAGGAACTTGCGATCGGTGTGGTGCTCATACTTTTTATCAGCGTGAAGATGACAAACCAGAAGTGGTTAAAAATCGGCTTGAAGTAAATGAAAAAATGAATGCGCCTTTGAAGGACTTCTATCAAAAACAAGGTTTGTTGACTGTTATCAATGGTGAACAAGGTCCTGATGTTGTATTTGCAGCAGTTGATGCTGTCCTATCAAAGATCAATTAAAATTGAAATATGTTTTAACCGTGTTATAATTTCCAAGTGTGACTAGTTAATTCCGGAGGATAACTTTTTGGCAAAAGATAATGTCATTGAGGTAGAGGGTAAAGTCATTGATACTTTGCCTAATGCTATGTTTAAGGTGCAATTAGAAAACGGAGCTGAGATTTTGGCTCATGTTTCTGGTAAAATTAGAATGCATTATATTCGGATTTTACCTGGGGATCGGGTTACTGTCGAACTTTCTCCATATGATTTGACAAAGGGCAGAATTACGTATCGATTTATTAAATAACGGAGGGAAACATGAAGGTTAGACCATCTGTTAAACCAATGTGTGAACATTGTAAAGTTATCAAGAGACATGGCCGTGTCATGGTAATTTGCGCAGCAAATCCCAAGCACAAGCAACGTCAAGGTTAATAAAATAGGAGGTGCAAATATATGGCACGTATTGCAGGTGTAGACCTACCAAGAGAAAAAAGAGTCGTTATTGCTCTAACTTATATTTACGGTATCGGTGAGACTACTGCTAAGAAGATCTGTGCTGATTCTGGCGTTTCTGAAGACGTTCGTTCTAAAGACTTAACACCAGATGACCAAGAAAAACTTCGTGCAGAAGTTGATAAGTACCGAGTAGAAGGTGACTTACGCCGTCAGATCAGTATGAACATTAAACGTCTCGTTGATATTGGTTCATATCGTGGTATTCGTCATCGTCGTGGGCTACCGGTTCGTGGTCAAAACACGAAGAACAATGCTCATACTCGTAAGGGCTCAAAGAGAAGCCGTTAAATTTTAGATTATAAGGAGGTTTTTTGATGCCTGCAAACAAAACAGCACGTAAGCGTCGTGTGAAGAAGCATGTCGAAAATGGTGTGGCTCATATTCACTCAACGTTCAATAATACTTTAGTCATGATTACTGATGTTCAAGGCAACGCAGTAGCTTGGTCTTCAGCTGGTGCATTAGGTTTCAAGGGCAGTCGTAAATCAACACCATTTGCTGCACAAATGGCTGCTGAAGCTGCTGCTAAAACTGCGATGGATCAAGGGATGAAGCATGTTGAGGTTTCAGTTAAGGGACCTGGTTCTGGTCGTGAGTCGGCAATCCGTTCACTTCAAGCTACTGGTATTGAGATTACTGCAATTCGTGACGTGACTCCCGTTCCTCACAATGGTTCAAGACCACCAAAACGTCGTCGTGTTTAATCTTGTCCTTAGTGGAGGACGTTACGTTTTGAAAGGGGCCCAGTAATGATTGAATTTGAAAAACCAAATATTACCGTTATTGAACAAGATGAAGCCTACGGTAAATTTGTTGTTGAACCACTTGAACGTGGCTTTGGGACGACCTTGGGTAATTCGCTGAGAAGAGTGTTATTAACTTCTATCCCAGGAACAGGTTTAATTTACGTTCAAATTGATGGTGTGCTACATGAGTTCTCGACCGTTAAAGGTGTCCGAGAAGATGTCACGAAGATGATTCTGAATTTGAAGAAGCTTGAGCTGAAGTCATTTGCGGATGAACAAAAAGTGATTGAACTCGACGTTGAAGGTCCAGCAACTGTTACTGCCAATGACTTAAAGGTAGATGCAGATGTCCAGGTATTAAATCCTGATCAGTATATTTGTACACTGGCTCAAGGCGGTCATTTACATATGCAGATTGCTATCAACAATGGGCGTGGTTATGTTCCTGCGAGTGAGAATAAGACTGATGAAATGCCGATTGGCGTAATCCCAGTTGATTCACTCTATTCGCCAATCAAAAAGGTAAATTACCAGGTTGAGTCAACTCGTGTCGGTAAAAGAGACGATTACGACAAGCTTACTCTGGAGATTTGGACTGATGGTTCAATCAAACCTAATGACGCCCTTAGTTTTGCTGCTAAAATTCTCGTTGAACACTTTAAAGTATTCGAATCTGCAGATGCAAATACCCAATATAGCGAAGTAATGGTAGAAAAAGAAGACGATAAGAAAGAAAAGAAGCTTGAAATGACGATTGAAGAGCTTGATCTTTCTGTTCGTTCTTATAACTGCTTGAAGCGCGCTGGTATTAATACGCTGCAAGAATTAACAGACAAGACTGAAGCAGATATGATGCGCGTACGAAATTTGGGACGTAAATCATTGGAAGAAGTAAAGAACAAATTAACTGACTTAGGGTTATCATTCCGTCAAGAGGACTAAGTTAGGAAAAAAGAGGAGGCAAACTCATGGCATACCGTAAATTAGGTCGCGATAGTGCTCATAGAAAAGCAATGCTTAGAGAAATGACTACCCAATTAATTATTAAAGAGCGTATTGTGACGACTGAGACTCGTGCTAAAGAAATTCGCAAGACCGCTGAAAAAATGATTACTTTGGGTAAACATGGCGATTTAGCTGCTCGTCGTAAGGCTGCAGCATTTGTACGTAACGAAATTGCTGATATTAAGGAAGAAAAAGAAGCAGTTGTGGTTAAGTCTGCATTGCAAAAGCTTTTCAGTGATATTGCACCACGTTATAAAGATCGTAATGGTGGTTACACCAGAATTATGAAGTTAGCTAAAGCTCGTCAAGGCGATGGCGCTCCAATGGTTATCTTGGAACTCGTTTAATCCAATAACTGAACTTAATACGTATTAAGAATTATCCATGAGAGTGAGAATAAGCGTGAGGATGATGGCTTCGGCTTAGTCTAGCTTAGGTGACCAAAATCACCCCTCGCCATGGATGATTTTTTTTTGTCCATTTTTCTGTTAAAATTAGAGCAGTTTGTAGGTGGTGATTGTATGGAACAAAAGGATATTATTAAGCTCAGTCAGGTTGATTTCACTTATCCTGAAGCTGAGCAGCCCGCTGTGAAGGCCCTTAATTTAACACTACAAGCGGGTACGTGGACGGCCTTGATTGGTCATAATGGATCAGGAAAATCGACCGTTTCTAAATTATTGGATGGCTTGTTATTTCCTACTAATCCGGATTCCCAAATTATGATTGCGGGCTTACCGCTAACGCCTGAAACGGTATGGGAAGTGCGCAAGCATGTGGGGATTGTTTTCCAGAACCCAGATCATCAGTTTGTTGGCGCAACCGTAGCTGATGATGTGGCTTTTGGGTTGGAGAATCGAGGGATTTCTCGTGCGGAAATGCAACGACGAATTCCAGCGGTTTTAGCTCAAGTCGGCATGGCAGATTACGCGGATGCGGAACCAAGTCATCTTTCTGGCGGCCAGAAACAGCGGGTAGCAATTGCCGGGGTTTTGGCACTTAAACCGCAAATTATGATTTTAGATGAAGCAACGGCAATGCTAGATCCTGAAGGTCGAAAAATGGTCATTGATATTGTGAGAAAAATGATGGTGCAGGATCACCTGACCATTATTTCAATCACTCATGACCTGGATGAAGCGAATCTAGCCGACCAGGTGCTGGTGCTTGATGATGGACAATTAATAGCCACTGGGACACCAGCTGAAGTCTTTCAAAAGGCAGCCTTACTGGAGCGGTCAGGACTTGCCTTACCATTTTTTTACCAACTAAAGTCCGAATTGATGGCTCAGGGGATAAATATTCCAACGACCATTACAACTGAAACAGAATTGGTGGCTTATTTATGTCAATTAAATTTAAACATGTAAGCTATGTCTACGCGCCAGCAACGCCGTTTGAACAAAAGGGCCTAGATGATGTGTCATTCGAACTTAAGGAAAATCAATTTATTGCCTTAATTGGTCACACTGGCAGTGGCAAATCGACTTTGATGCAGCATTTTAATGCCTTATTACAACCAAGTTCAGGAGAAATTGCGTTAGCAGGGCACCGGATTACGCCTACTACCAAGCAGCGAGATCTAAAAACGTTACGTCAGCAAGTGAGCTTAGTGTTTCAATTTCCAGAAGCGCAGTTATTTGAAAGTACAGTGTTAGCAGATATCGCTTTTGGACCTAAAAATTTTGGGTATACTGATGCTGAAGCTAAAAAATTGGCACTCAAATGGCTAGAAAAAGTCGGATTGCCTAAGAGTATCGCTAATAAATCCCCCTTCGAGCTCTCAGGCGGGCAGATGAGGCGTGTTGCCATTGCTGGCGTAATGGCATACGAACCAGCAATTCTTTGCTTAGATGAGCCGGCAGCGGGCTTAGACCCGAAAGGTCGGCACATGATGCTAGAATTGTTTAAAGCGTATCAAGCAAGGGGGCATACGGTTATTTTGGTGACCCATAACATGGATGACGTGGCTGATTATGCCGATGATGTGCTGGTAATGGAACATGGCCGCTTATTACGGCATACGACCCCGAGTGAAGTATTTAAAGATCGGGCGTGGCTCCTTAAACATGGGTTAGGACAACCAGCTGCTAGTGAATTTGCCGCTCAGCTGGCTGAAAATGGGTTACCGCTTTTACCTCAGCCTTTGACTTTGACGGCTTTAACGCATCGTTTAGTAGCCCATTTTAAAGGAGGCGAGTAGCGTGACTAAAATTATTATTGGTCGCTATATTCCAGGGAGTGCGCTCATCTATAAATTTGACGCCCGTGGCAAATTACTCGTGACCTTTTTATTCGTCTTTGCCATTTTTTTAGCCAACAATTGGCCGACTTATCTGGTTGCAACGCTGTATACAGGACTAGCGATTATGGGGACAGGGCTGCGTGCCCATGTTTTTTGGGATGGGGTTAAACCCATGGTGCTGCTAATCCTCTTTACTTCAGCTTTACAGCTGTTTTTTAGTACGGGTGGCACGGTTTACTTCCACTGGTGGGGACTATGGCTGACTTCGACGGGGATTGTGAATGCCATTTTTATCTTTTTAAGGTTTACCCTGATTATCCTCATTTCTACGGTAATGACAGTGACGACCCAGCCACTTGCCATTTCAGATGCCATGGAATGGTTGTTAACGCCATTAAAGTGGGTTGGGGTGCCGGTAGCCCAATTGGCCCTAGTCATGTCCATCGCCTTGAGATTTGTCCCCACCCTGTTTGATGAGACGTTAAAAATCATGAATGCACAAAAGGCTCGAGGAGCCGATTTTAACAGTGGTGGCTTAATTAAACGCAGTAAGGCGATTGCACCGCTAATTATTCCGTTGTTTATTAGCTCCTTAGAGATTGCAGTTGATCTTGCGACTGCCATGGAGGCTCGTGGCTATCAGGGAACGAGTGGGCGCACGCGGTATCGGGTGCTAAGCTGGCAAAAATATGACTTACTTAATGCTGGTGCCTTTGTGGTCCTACTTATTTTGTTGAAAGTATTGGGTTAAGCAATGACAACGAGATATAAGATGATATTAGCCTACGATGGTCATTTGTTTCATGGCTTTCAGGTGCAACCTCGTCAGCGAACGGTTGAAGGCACGATTGAAGCTGCTTTGGTCAAAATGTCTAAGGGAATCTTTGTGAAGGTCGAGGGATCTGGCCGTACTGATGCGGGTGTACATGCACTCGAGCAAGTGATCCATTTTGACTATCCAGGTGTATCAATACCGGCAGAACGGATGGTGCTCGCTTTGAATTCAATCATGCCGACAGATATTTTGTTTAAAAGCGCTCAGATTGTCACAACGGCTTTTCATGTCCGTTATAGTGCTAAGGGTAAATGGTATCGGTACCGGTGTAGTTGTGATCGGTTTGTCGATCCCTTTCGGCGTTTTTATACGGGACATTATCCGTACCCATTGCAACTGGAACGGATGCAACGAGCAGCAGCCGACTTAATTGGCAAGCATGACTTTACGAGCTTTGCAGCTAGTGGTGGTTCAATTGTTAATAAGGTCCGAACCTTGTATGATGTGCGCGTGCGCTTTGATGCTGACTGTAATGAAGTGGTCTTTGATTTTATTGGCAGTGGCTTTTTGTACCACATGGTTCGAATTTTAGTGGCAACTTTATTAGAAATTGGTAACGGACGTCGGCCAGTTGATGATATTCCCCGCATTTTACAAGCGAAGAATCGCGAAGAAGTTCGTGGAACAGCGCATGCCAGTGGTTTGTATCTATATCATGTTTTTTATGAAGCTATTCCGGCGCAGTATCGCCATGACCTACAAATAAAATGATTGACTTTTAGCTGGATACAACGTAGACTAGCATAGTATGTTTGTCCACGGTAGGCCCCGGAATCTTATTGTTTTCAAACAGCAAATAAATGGAGGAATTTTAAATTGCGTACGACACCATTAGCTAAATCAGGTGAAATTGAACGTAAGTGGTATGTTATTGATGCAACTGATATCTCATTGGGACGTCTTTCTGCAGCGGTAGCCACTATTTTACGAGGCAAGAACAAGCCTCAATATACGCCAAATGTTGACACAGGTGACAACGTTATTATTATTAACGCTGCTAACTTGAAGTTAACTGGCAAAAAGGCTACTGACAAGATTTACTATCACCACTCTTCATACCGTGGTGGCATTAAGGCCACTGCAGCCGGCGAGCTACTTACCAATAACCCAGTTAAGTTAGTTGAAAAGTCAGTTAAAGGGATGCTTCCTAAGAATACACTCGGTCATCAAGAATTCTTAAAGATGCATGTTTATGCTGGTGCTGATCACAAGCATGAAGCACAACAACCTGAAAAATTAGACATCAATAAATTAATCTAGGAGGTTAGGATAAATGGCACAACAAGCTGCATACGCAGGTACTGGTCGTCGCAAGGATTCAATTGCGCGTGTCCGTTTAGTACCAGGTACTGGTAAAATTACCATCAACGGCAAGGACGTTGATTCATATATTCCATTGCCAATCTTAGTTAAGGACTTGGAACAGCCTTTAACCTTGACCGAGACAAGTGGTCAATACGACGTTAACGTTAATGTTAACGGTGGTGGTTTTTCTGGCCAAGCCGGTGCTATTCGTCATGGGATTGCCCGTGCACTTTTGGAAGTAGATCCAGATTTCCGTGGTCCACTGAAGAAGGCCGGTTTCTTAACCCGTGACCCAAGAATGAAGGAAAGAAAGAAGCCAGGTCTGAAGAAGGCTCGTAAAGCTTCACAATTTAGTAAGCGTTAATTTGGGACTGCCATATTCAAATATGGTTATCAGCAAATTCACTTTACTGGAGATAGGTTTACTCGTGAGAGTAAGCCTATTTTTTTATCAATAATGCTTTCCTAAAGCTACTCAAGAATGGCATTGATTACTGTTAGTGGCTTTGTTATCATATAACTATTACTATTTTTTAATAAAGCATCAGAATCTACATGGAAAGAAGGGAAAATATTAGATGCAACGTTTATGGCACAAAATGATTCGTAAGGAGCGTCCTGATGTTTATGAAGATAAAGATTCACATTTGACGCGTACATTAGGCGTCAAGGAATTATTAGGATTAGGCTTAGGAATCGTGATTGGGGCAGCAATATTTACCCTGCCGGGTATTGTAGCGGCTGAGCATGCTGGCCCAGCGGTGGCTTTATCATTTATATTTGCTGCGATTGGGGCCGGTTTTGCGGCGCTCGCATATGGGGAAATGGCAGCAGCATTGCCCTTTGCTGGATCGGCCTATTCTTGGATGAATGTCGTTTTTGGTGAAGTTTTTGGTTGGATTGCTGGCTGGGCCTTGTTAGCAGAATACTTTGTTTCAGTTGCCTTTGTTGCTTCCGGATGGTCTTCTTATTTCCGTGGTTTTTTAGCCAGTATTGACATTCATTTACCACCTGCCTTAACAATGCCATTTGATCCTCAAACTGGTGGGATTGTGGATTTGTTTGCGGTGCTACTAATCGTCTTGGTTTTTTGGGTTTTAAATCAGGGATTATCACATGCTACGCGGCTTGAAAACGTGATTGTCATCCTCAAAGTGGTGGTTGTGCTACTCTTTGTGTTTGTGGGCTTACGTGAAATCCATTGGAGCAACTATGTGCCGTTTATTCCGAAGCACCGACCAGGAACCAGTTTTGGTGGCATTCCTGGCATCTGGGCTGGGACTTCACAAATCTTTCTGGCTTATGTAGGCTTTGATGCAATTGCTGCCAATTCAGCCGAAGCTAAAAATCCCCAGCGGACGATGCCACTCGGCATTATTGGTACGTTACTAGGTGCGACTACCTTGTTTGTGATTGTGGCCTTGGTACTTGTGGGGATGTTTAAATATTCGGTTTACGCGAATAATGCGGAGCCGGCAGCTTGGGCTTTACGTCATACCGGCCACTATTTAACGGCCAATTTATTATCGCTAGTTGCATTAGCTGGTATGTTTGCCGCTATTTTAGGGATGATGCTAGCCGCATCACGGTTGCTCTATTCGTTTGGGCGTGATGGGATGCTACCAAGACGGTTGGGGCAATTGAACCAGCAGAACTTACCAGGACATGCGCTTAATGCCTTAACTATCGGCGCCATTGTCGTGAGCTCGGTGGTTCCGTTCACGTTCTTGGCTAATTTGGTTTCGGCGGGTACGTTAATCGCCTTTATATTCGTTTCGCTAGGAATCTATGCTTTGCGCAGGCGCGAAGGAAAAGATATCCCAGTACCTGCATTTAAGATGCCATTTTATCCGGTACTGCCAGCCGTTTCAGCTTTACTATCAATGATCATCTTTGCTGGATTGAGCATTGATGGCAAATTATTAGCACTTGGTTGGTTTGTGGTAGGTTTACTAATTTATGCGGTTTATGGTATCCGGCATTCAGTTTTAAATAAAAAGTCATGAGGGTACTAAAAAAAGCTTTCGCAAGTGCGAAAGCTTTTTTGGTGGCAGTAGTTAAATCTGGGTTGGTCGTTTCAAGATAGTGGCGAGCACAAAGCCTACTAGCGCAAAACCAGCTGCTAAATAGACGATATTACCTGGACCAGAATAAGGTAAAAGTTGCGCGGCGGTAAATGAACCAATGGAAATACCTAAGTTAGAAAAGACGGGATTGAGCGAAGAGGCTAAATCTAGTGCCTGTGGATGGCGTTTATTAGCAATATCCATAAAGAGCATTTGCACGGTAGCACCATAGGTTGAGTTAAACATGCAGACAACTGCTAATAACAGATAAGACAAGAATGACAGTTGGTGCATCGTTAAGCCGGCAAGAATAAGCCCGATGGCCTTCATGCCACCATGATCAGCACCCCAGGCACCTAAGCTGTTCCCAATAATGGCAGTTACCCCTAAGAACAAAAGGAGGAGGTTTAACGCTGTTAAACTAAAGCCCATTTCACTAGTTAAGATTGGGCGAATATAAGTGTAATAGCTGAATTGAGCACTACAGATGGCCATGATGAAGCAGACACTTAAAATGACCTGTTTATTCAACATAAATTGTAATGGATTGGCACCTGGTTGTTTCTCAGTAGTTTTGACTTGTGGCGTATTGCGCGGTACATAGATGAGGAGCAGGCTGAAGATGAAAATTGCTAAAATATCAATTAGCCAGAAGCTATCGTGCCAATTAAATGTCGTGGAAATAAAGGTACCTAGAGGCACACCTAACAAAGAAGCAATGTTGAAGCCGGCAAAAGACCCAAGCAATCGTTTTAGCCCGCTTAGCAAGCGGGACAACGAAACTCACCATGATTAAAGACATTGAGCAAATGGCGCCTGCTGTCATAGCGGTTAGGATACGTGACAATAGTAGTGAAATAAAATTGGTTGATAGCGCTGACCAAGTATTTCCAATCAGAAATAATGCCAGTAAACAAAAGTAGACGTGATGACGTTTAAAATGAGTGGCAATAATAGCGACAATTGGCGTTGCAATCGCATAAGTTAAGGCAAAAACTGTCACTAAAATTCCTAAAAGTGAAAAAGGTGTACCGAAGTCGTGGTGAATGTCGGATAAAACACCGACTACCATATATTCGTTGCACCCCAACATAAAGGTCGTCAGGATAAATGTTAAAGCTTGAATTCGATATTTGGACATAAAAACCTCGTTAATGAATAGGGATAAATACTTGTTAATTTTAGCGAAAAAGCGCCACAAAAGCTAATCGAATTTGGTTATTTGAAACAAAGAAAGAACGAAAGTCAGGTGTACTTTCGTTCTTGTAGAGGGGATTAGCTTAGCATTGTGCTTTGAAATAAGTGTAGAGCATGTCATGTTCTAGTTGTTTGGTATCGTAGCCTAAAACTTGGGCTAAAGCGTATGAGAATGCCCAAGCAGTTGCGGGACCACGACTTGTCACAATTTTTTGCTTTTGGTCTACGACCACCACCTGCTCGGAAAACCGTGCCGTTGGTGACTCTTTTAAAATCTGGGTCTCAAAGCCAGGGTAACAGGTAAAATCAGTATCTGTTAACAACCCATAGCGACTTAAAGCAATCGGTGCGGCACACATGGCTGCACACCATTTTCTAGTGGCATGGCGTGTTTGTAATAAGTGCTGCAATGTTTGATTATCACGTAGCCGCTCGGCACCGGGGCGTCCCCCAGGAAAGGCGACTAAATCATAGTCTAGTAAGGTATCATCAACAATGCGGTTACAGCTAATTTTGATTTTATGATCACCGATAATGGTGGTATCGGTTAAACCAACCATATCTGTCTGAATACCAAGTCGTCGTAAAACATCAACTTGGCTGAGGCCTTCAACTTCTTCACAGCCATCTGCAAAGACAATTGCTACTCTTGTCATTTTAAGGATCCTTTCTGAAGTTCTAACGATGTTGTTTTACTTATTATTGTACGCACTTTGAATGAATAAGGGTAGAATTAAAACAGTGAAGGTGGATTTGGGGTACGATATGACGGAATTATGGTTGTTTTTATTTTTAGTGTTAGCTGGTATTTTAGCGGGAATAGTGTCAGTGATTTCGAGCATGGCGTCATTGGTCTCATATCCAGCACTACTACTAGCTGGGGTAAGCCCAGTTTATGCCAATATGACGAATACGGCGGCGCTTATTTTTACTGGCATGGGCTCAACGCTGTCGTCTTGGAAAGAATTACGCACTTCTTGGCGATCGTACTGACGTTTAATGCTGGTGAGTCTAGTGGGGGCCTTAGTTGGTAGTTTGCTGCTGGTTAAGTTTCTGGGAAAGATTTTTGAAAAGCTAGTCCCATTTTTTGTCCTGTTTTCAGCTTTTTTATTTTTAATGAGCGGCAAACAGGCTAGCAATTCAGAAGTGGTGCAGGGACGCTGGGCAAGGTTATTAGTTCATCTTGGTATTTTTGTTTCTGGGATGTATACTGGTTATTTCGGTGCAGCTGCTGGGGTATTACTCTTATTGATGTTAAGCCAAATTAGCCCAGACAATTTCATTGTTAAAAATGCTTTTAAAAATGTTATCGGCTCTTGTGGTAATTTGATTGCCCTGTTGGTGTTTGCACTAACTGCACGTGTTTATTGGGAAAAAGCCATCCCATTAGCAATTGGGTTATTCATTGGTGGCTATATCGGACAGCGCTGCTTGAAATATCTCCCTGTCAAATTAGTTCAGGAAATAACATTCACCCTTGCCGTCTTGCTAGCAGCTTATCTAGGTTATCAAGCTTATCTGTAGTAGAATAAAACAGAGCGTAGACAAAGGAGGATCGCATGTCGACAGAAGTTTATCTTATCCGTCATGGGGAAACCATGTTTAATAATCTTAATAAAGTCCAAGGCTGGTGCGATTCACCGCTTACTGTTAAGGGAATTAATGATTTAAAACGAACTGCCCGGGCACTGGCACAGGTTCATTTTGATAACATGTATTCAAGTGACTTGAAGCGTGCGATTGATACTGTCCATCTCATGAAAGATTTTAACCAGGTTTCTGAAATTGGTAAAATTCGTAAATTACCTGAGTTTCGAGAAGTTTTTTTTGGTAGCTTCGAGGGGGACGATATTGATAAAACTTGGCAGAAAGTTGCTGTAAAAGCCGGTTTAGGCTTAGAACGAAATGTTTCAGCCATTATTAATCAGGTTGGAATGACTAAATTTCGTCAAGCAACGAAACAAGCAGATCCCCGGCATTTGGCGGAAAATAACCAGGAGCTTAATGCTAGAATGGTTCGGGCAATTGCCAAATTGCATGATCTCACGGCGACTGAACATCGAATTCTACTTGTCTCACATGGTGATTTTATCAAAACCTTGGGTATCAAGTATTGGAATCAAAGCAATGGCGTTAGTGATATTCCCTTTCCTGAAAATGGCAGTATTACCCAGGGAATATTAGATGAGCGTGGTAAATTTAGGATTATTGAATATAATCAAATGGCTTTTGAATAATTATCGGCGAGTCCTACTATCTTGGTAGGACTTTTTTTGTTAGACTACCCGTAGGAGGCATAGCTGATGCTAAAACGTTCTGAAAATAGTCAGTATCTACTCGTTACGGTATTGAATGTATTAGTGACAGTCATCGAATTTGTAGGTGGTTTTGCCTCGGGTTCATTGGCGCTATTGTCAGATGCCTTTCATAATTTAGGCGATGTCGGGGCGATTAGTTTATCTTTGGTCGCACATTTGATTAGTCGGCGTAAGCGCAATGGCAATAAGACCTTTGGCTATGAACGGGCTGAGACGCTGGCGGCTTTTACGAATAGTATTTTATTGATTGCCATTAGTTTAGGGTTATTAGTTGAAGCTGGTAAACGATTGCTAGCGCCCGAGCCGGTTCATGGGCAAACGATGTTAGTCTTAGCGTTAGTTGGTTTAATAACCAATTTTTTGTCAATGGCAATCATGCTAAAGGGGCAGGGAGCTAATCTTAATCGCCGCGCGACTTTTCTACATATGCTCGGTGATGCCTTAGCAAGTATCGTGGTGGTTTTGGGCGGGCTAGTGCTGAGTCACTTTCCAATTTGGTGGCTCGATCCAGTTTTAACTTTGTTGTTATCTGTTTTCATGATTATGGAAGCAGCACGCATTATTTATCGCGCGATTGATGTTTTGATGGAATCCAATCCTGATGTTGATTTGGCAACTGTACACCGTCTTATTTTGAGCTTTCCCCAGGTTAAAAATGTTCACCATGTGCATTTGTGGCGGTATTCAGATCGTGTCATCATGTTAGATGCCCATATCAATGTCGTCGATGCCCAGATGCCGGTAGCGGTACTTGAACGACTGTATAGTCAAATTGGCGATTGCTTAAAGCGAGAATTAGGCATTAATCATGTCACGCTACAAGCAGAATACAATCGTGGAAAAAATGAACAAATGATTGTCCCGCAGGGAACAGAGGAGTAGTGGAAAATGAAAGTTAGTATTTGGACAGCGGTGATCGTGATTATTGTCGGGTTATACGACTTAGCCTTTGCTTTTAATCGGCGGCAGCGCCCAACGGGTCAAGGTACGATTAGACTCTTTTATGTTTTAGGGGGGATTTTTGTACTTGGTGGCATTGTGATGCTATGGCTACATTGATGGGGTAATTAGATGGTTAAATTAGTGTTATTGCGCCATGGTGAAAGTACTGCTAACCAGGCGAATATTTATACTGGTTGGAATGATGTTCCGCTGACTGCCAATGGCTGTCTTCAAGCGGTTCAAGCAGGAAAATTGTTGCAGCAATTACCGGATTTTAAGCCGACTCATATTCATACCTCCATACTCTCACGTGCCATTCAAACCGCTAATTTAACTGCAGAAACGTGTCATTGGCTCTGGTTACCGATAACCAAGACGTGGCGCCTTAATGAACGGCACTACGGTGCCTTACGTGGCCTGAACAAGGATGTCTCACGGAAAGTTTTTGGCAAATCTCAAGTGTTAGAGTGGCGTCGCGGGTTTGATTCGGTGCCTCCGGCACAAGGATCACCCCTAATTTCACGCCGGTATCATGATTGTGATCCAAGGCAATTACCGCGAGCGGAAAGTTTGCATCAAACACTGCAACGGTTGTTACCTTATTTTTGGGATGCAGTGGTACCCGCGCTGCGACGAGGGGAAGATCAATTAATTGTGGCACATGGCTCTAGTTTACGGGCGCTGATTAAGTATTTAGAACGAATTGATGATCAAGCCATTATTCACCTAGAGGTTCCCAATGCCCAACCAATTGTTTATGAATTAGATGACCAATTTAGAATTATAATGAAGCGAATTTTAACTGCAAACTGCTTAAACGACAGGTTGAAGTAAGTTCGCTTTTTTAATCTTTGGCTGTTTATGGTAAACTTTAATACGACAGTAGTACTTTAATGATAGTTTGGAGATTTATGCATGCGTAAAATTTTTCTGTTACGAGGTGCGCCTGGATCCGGTAAATCTTCTTTCATTGCCCGTCATCATTTACAACCTTACGCAATTAGCCGTGATCAAATTCGGCTATTATTAGCGGATTTGACTGTTTATTATGAGGAGACTACCGACCATCTGCACCAAGTCATTCCTAGACACGTGACAGCTGAAACTGGGCAACTCGTGGATAAATTAGTGAACCGTAAAATGTCTTGTGGTGAGACCGTCATCGTTGATGGTACACATATTAGCCCCGGTGCGGTGGAGCATTTTAAGCCATTAGTTGATCAGTATCATTATGAGTTGTTTGTGGTTGATTTAATGCAGCGTCATTCTTTAGCTAGTCTGTTAAAGCAAAATGAGACACGGATGCACTACGACTGGGTTAAGCCAGAAGTGGTCACTGCGATATATCAAGCTTATCAAGCACATCCGCAAGTACCTGACTGGGCACATCGCATTTCACCCAACCAGATGGATCGAGCACTTTCCCAGCGTGAAGCGATTCTTGATCACTATGCCCATGTGGTTGCAGTACCAGACCAAGTACCGGTGACGGATTTTCCTCATGTGCATATTGCCAATTTTTACTTTTCATTTAACACGGAATTTAGTAAAAAGTATGGTTCTTATCGCAATGTCATTAATTTGGCAAAAAGTCAAACTGAGGTAATTAATGAATTTAAATTGCCATATTTTGTCTTTAAATTTCACCACAAGCATTTCTTGATTTCGGCTTATCCAATTCGCAATGAATTATTGACCCCCATCAAGAAAGTAAAGGGGAGCTGGTCATATGCGACCGGATTGTATAATGTTGCTGATTTTTTGCGTGAGTTTCCAGAAAGCAAACAGCAACATGTGCACCAGTTCAATTTGAGCAAACTTGATGCAAAACGGTTGTTACATATTTGGTAAAACAGCAGTGTTGGCGCACCTGTTGAAACTAAAAAGGCATCACACCAAATAGCTTTTGGTGTGATGCCTTTTTTCTTTTACTTAAAATACCCGCGATGCTAACGCACCCATTGGATCCCAAGGAGCCAATGGTACTGGATGTTTGCATCCTTGCTCATAGCTAGCAAGTAAATCAGCTGGTAGGAAACGACGATTAATCACTGCTTGGTAAACGAAGTTGTCTAGCCAAGCATCACTCATAACAAAGTAACCTTTAAAGCCAGGCTTTTCACCCCACGAGTTTTCGACCTTCCACTTGGTTGGCTTGCCAGCAACTAAATCAACGCCGGTAATGACCATGGCATGATCCATTAGCGATTCACCGGAATCTAAGGCCTCAGCCTTACTCATCCCAAAGTCGACATCGAAGAGTTGATCACGGTCATATAATTTGGTATCTAGATAACCAGCTTGACGTTCAGAATCTTTGACGACATTGGAACCGAACCAGACAACTTCGCCGGCTTCGAGCTGTTTAATCATGAGTGCCTTCATTTCAGCCATCTTGAGGTTTAAGTGACGGACTTGACGACCACCAACCACATTGCCGAGGTACTCTACTGAAAAGACTTGATGCCAAGGCTTATCACTGGTTGGGGCATTGATAGTGGAAATATGATCAGCTAAATTCATTCCCACATATTTTTCAAAGAATATCTTTGGTGTCAGGTCTGTGTCCCGGTGGTAATTTCCTTCGTCATCTTTGAATTCAAAGTCAAATTTCGTAGGTGGGACACCGAGCGAAATAGCTAAGACGCGAAAGACGTCATTTAACATGCTAGTCTTACGAGCAGCTAGTTCACTAGCCGTTTTTTCGTCCCGTACTAAGGCTCTTAATTCTAGCCCATCTTTACGTAGCAAGTGATTTAGCGTGTCATTTAGGGCACTTGAATCAGTTGCATTAGCAGTTTCAGGATAGACCGCTTTGGGAACAATACCGTATTTTTCAATGATGCCACAAAGCATGTCCCATTGGCCACCATCTTGTTGCGGCGTTGCGAACAGAAAAGCAACTTTGCGGTCGGTTAAATCGGTTTTAGCAGTCGCCAAAACATTTTCGAAGAACCAATTGGACTTTTCGAATTTATCCCAAAAGTTCGTATAATTTTGAGATAATTCAAAATCCTTCAGCTTAAACTGCTTTTGAACAGGATGACGCATGGTATTTAAAGCTGAAAACATCCAGCAACGACCTGAACGCAATTGATTGGCCACCTTACCAGTGTCGATTTCAATTGAGAAAGTTGGCGTTAAATTAATAGCAGTTTGTAAGCTTTCACTTGCCTTGAAAATACCATTCTTTTGAGCGGCATTAGCAGCTACCCCATAAGCAGGGTGGTTTGCTAAATCAGCTGTAAAGTTTTTAATGGTATCATTAGTAATATCGTGTGTCATAAAAAATGTATCCTCCTTAATGATAATGGTCAATTATACCGCATTTCTTATCAACGAGCTGCTTCCTCGCACCTTTATTCTTGCCAAGGGCGGTGATACCAGTAGTGGCTTAAGTTAGGATGAGCAGAAAAATAAGCAATCATGACGGGATCGAGTGGCCATACAGTCTGTTCATGTGCCGCTAAAAAGGGCAATATTTGGTCCAGCAATTTGGGTAATTCGGTCGCTGGGTCAGTTTCAGGTGCAATGAAGACATGCCCCATTACCCATGTTTGTGTGTCCTGACGCGAAATTAATTGCAAGGTCGTTTTAGCCTGTAATTGTCCCGCTTGTAAATTTGTAAATTCTTGTTGATTTACCATCTTTTTACTTCCCGTTTACGTTAAAATTTGCTACGATTGCTTGGCATTATTAATTGTAATTTCTATCCGATTAAAAGGACTTGCAACTAGTGTAAAATAGATAGCTAGTGATGAAAAGGAGTTAACAGCAAAAAATGAAAACTAGAGGCTTTGAAGTACTGAGCAGCTATCAAGATCAAGATATTAAGTTACCGCAGCGGCAAACCCACGCTTCTGCTGGTTATGACTTAGCCGCTGCTGCCGATGTGACGGTGCCTAGTATTTGGCAACTCAATTTGGTGCGGCTGTTTCGGATGATTCGTAATGGGCATCAATTGTATGAGCCTGATTACCGTAAGGCAAATCAAGCGGTGAAACCTACCTTGATTCCAACCGGATTAAAGGCTTATATGCCGGATGATGAGGTGCTGATTATTGCCAACCGTTCATCAAATACCTTCCGGCGCCATTTCACGTTACCTAATGGCATCGGAGTCGTTGATGCTGACTACTACAATAATGCCAGTAATGAAGGTTCGGTTGGTGTTCAGGTGATTAATTATGGGGTTTGTCCGCTTCATATTAAAAAGGGTGAGCGGATTGCCCAGGGTATTTTTATGAAATATTTACGGACAGATCAAGATGAACCGGTGGATCGTGAACGACTAAGCGGTTTCGGCTCGACCAATAAGGCTTAACTCATGGCTAAAGTAAAAACGCAATATAAGTGTCAAGCGTGTGGTTATATTTCTACCAGTTATTTGGGGCGGTGTCCGAATTGTGGGGCCTGGAATCAGTTTGAAAAACAGACTTCAGAGATTAATAAAGTATCGGCTAAAGCTACCCCTAGTCGCCTCATGACCAGTGCTGGAAATAGTCAGCCGGTCGCACTAGACCACGTCAAGGCTGAGCAAGAACAACGTGTTTCGAGTCATTTCAGTGAATTAGATCGGGTTCTTGGTGGGGGAATTGTCCCTGGGTCACTCATTTTAATTGGTGGGGATCCTGGAATCGGCAAGTCGACTTTAATGCTGCAAGTCACTAGTCAATTGGCCAAGCAGCATAAGGTGTTATACGTCTCCGGTGAAGAGTCTGCTAGTCAGATTAAATTGCGCGCTGACCGCTTAGGACTGGCTGCCAGTGGCATGCTACTTTATCCCGAAACTAATATGGAAAAAATCCGTAGCACCATCAATGATGTGGCGCCTGAATTTGTGGTGATTGATTCAATTCAGACAATGAATGAACCCAGCCTTGATTCGATGACGGGTTCAGCTTCGCAGGTGCGTGAAGTAACCAGTGAATTGATGAAGATTGCTAAAATCGATAATATTACTGTTTTCGTGATTGGACATGTCACTAAGGAAGGAACTATTGCTGGCCCGAAGATTATGGAACACATGGTTGACACCGTTCTGTATTTTGAAGGTGACGAACACCATGCTTACCGGATCATTCAATCGGTTAAAAACCGGTTCGGTGCTGCCAATGAGATTGGGATGTTCGAAATGGAAAATGAAGGTCTCAAGGAAGTCACGAATCCATCAGCTATTTTTCTAAGTGAGCGTCTGCCTAAATCAACCGGATCCGCAATTGCAGTATCCCTTGAAGGAACCCGACCGATTTTAGCAGAAATTGAAGCTTTGGTGACACCAACCGCCTTTGGCTATGCCAAGCGAACAACGTCTGGGATTGATTATAACCGGGCGACCTTGCTGTTAGCCGTGCTGGAAAAGCAAGGCAATCTGATGTTGCAAAATCAGGATGCTTATTTAACCGCCATTGGTGGGATGAAGTTATCAGAACCGGCGATTGATTTAGCAGTGGTGATGGCATTGACCTCTAGTTATAAAGATCAGCCGATTCCCGCTGACGTGGCTTTTGTTGGTGAGGTGGGATTAACTGGTCAGGTACGCCAAGTGAACAAAATGGCTGCTCGCATCCAAGAAGCTGCCAGAATCGGGTTTGAGCGTATTTATATTCCGCGCCATAATATGATGAGTAAACTACAGAATTATGGCATTAAGGTCGTACCAGTTGCTAGTATCGCGCAAGCCATTAAGCTGGTATTTGGTTAAAACACGTTTGCTCATTCTTGGATTAACGAGTAAACTAAGCTTGTTTAGTATGCTATTTTTTTGAAAGAGGCATGAATTTTGGCAAAAGAAAAAATCCGTGTAAGATATGCGCCAAGTCCAACTGGCCACTTACACATCGGTAACGCACGTACGGCATTGTTTAATTATTTATTTGCGCGTCACAATAAGGGAACGTTGGTTCTCAGAATTGAAGATACTGACTTAGCCCGTAATGTTAAGGGCGGATCAGAATCGCAAATGGAGAACCTCCATTGGCTGGGCATTGATTGGGATGAAGGTCCAGATAAGGGCGGCGAATATGGCCCTTATCGTCAATCTGAGCGTAAAGCCATTTATAACAAGTACATTAAGCAATTGCTGGATGCGGGTAAAGCTTACTATTCTTATGAGACCGAGGATGAACTTGAAGCGCAACGTGAAGAACAACGCGCCATGGGGATTGCACCACATTACACTTATGAATATGAAGGCATGACGGCTGAAGAGATTAAAAGCTCACAAGTTGCAGCTGAAGCCAAGGGTTTAAAGCCAGTGGTCCGCATTTACATTCCAGAAATGGAAAACTACGAATGGGATGATATCGTTAAAGGGCAATTAAGCTTTGAGTCAGATACCATTGGTGGCGACTTTGTCATTCAAAAACGTGATGGCATGCCAACTTATAACTTTGCAGTGGTTGTGGACGATCACTTGATGGAAATTACCCACGTCTTCCGCGGGGATGATCATGTGTCTAACACGCCTAAGCAATTGGTGGTTTATGAAGCCTTAGGCTGGCAACCACCTAAATTTGGTCACATGACGCTGATTATTAATGCCGATACGGGCAAGAAATTGTCTAAACGTGATGAGTCCTTATTACAATTTATTGAACAATATCGTGATTTGGGTTATTTGCCAGAGGCGATGTTTAACTTTATTACGCTACTTGGTTGGTCACCCGTTGGTGAAAAAGAGATTTATAATCAACGTGAGTTTATTAAGCAATTTGATCCCAAGCGTTTGTCCAAATCACCAGCTGCTTTTGACCAAAAGAAACTCGAATGGATTAACAATCAGTATATTAAGAATGCTGATCGGGATGTCTTGCTTGATTTAGCGCTGAATAATTTGCAAGAAGCTGGATTAGTGGAAGCTAACCCTGAGCCTAAGCAAATTGAATGGGTACGCCAATTAGTTAATATTTATGCGGTGCAAATGTCATACACCAAACAAATTACTGATTTAGCTAAAATTTTCTTTGAAAGGCCAGCTGCATTAACAGATGCTGAAATTGCTGAAATCAAAAAAGATGAGGCGCGTCCAGTCATTACCACTTTTAAGGATGAGCTGGCCAAGCGTCCACGCTTCACGGCTGTACAAGCAATGCAGGCGATTCAGGCAACACGTCAGGTGACTGGGGTTAAGGGGCGTAAGCTCTTTATGCCAATTCGAATTGCAGCTACTCGTTCCATGGTAGGACCTGGACTTGGGGAAGCAATTGAACTCATGGGTAAGGAAACGGTCATGGCACATCTTGACCAGACCTTAGCAGAACTCACTAAAGCAGGTCTATAACGGTTCAAAGAGTCTGTGCTTAAGCACAGACTCTTTTTCTGTTAAAATAAATGCAATTAGATTTGTAGGAGGAACAGATGGCTGTAAAAGTATATAACACGCTAACGCGTCAAAAGGAGTTATTCAAACCGCAAGTAGCAGGCAAAGTAAGTATGTATGTCTGTGGACCAACGGTTTATAACTATATTCATATTGGTAATTTGCGTAGTGTTATTGCCTTTGATACCATTCGGAGGTATTTCGAATATCGTGGTTATCAAGTTAACTATGTGTCTAACTTTACCGATGTTGACGATAAAATGATTCGGGAAGCAAAACTTGAAGGAACTACCGTACCTAAACTTGCAGCGCGTTATATTCAGGCTTTTTTAGCCGATACGACAGCGCTCAATGTTGAACCAGCGACCCTTCATCCGCGGGCGACGCATGAAATTCCGGCAATTATTGCATTTATTCAAGTCTTGTTAGATAAAGGCTATGCGTATCTTCGTGATGGGGATGTTTATTATCGTGCGCGGAAGTTTGCACATTATGGTCAATTGAGTGATCAAAAACTTGATGAACTTGAAGCCGGCGCATCAGAGCATGTGGATAAAACGGAGCAAGATCAAAAAGAGGATGCGATTGATTTTGCCCTGTGGAAAAAACAAAAGGCACCTGATGAGATTGCCTGGCAAGCCCCTTGGGGTGTTGGACGTCCCGGTTGGCATATTGAATGTTCCGTCATGGCAACCAAGTATCTGGGCAACACGGTTGATATTCATGGCGGTGGTCAAGATTTGGAATTTCCTCATCATGAGAATGAAATTGCGCAAAGTGAAGCTAAAACCGGCCAAAAATTTGTTAATTATTGGCTACATAATGGTTTTGTCACAGTCGGCAGTGAACAAACAAAGATGTCGAAGTCACTGCATAATTTTGTGACGGTACATGAATTATTACAAAGGGTCAATCCGGTTGCTTTGCGCTTTTATATGGCGAGTGTGCAATATCGGCATCCGATTAATTATGCGCCAGATCATTTGGTAGAAGCCGAGCGGATTTTGACGCACTTTAAAAATGTCATCGAGGGGGTGCAATATCGCTTGGATGATGGGAGTGAGCCCCGTCCATCCGTGTCAGTCAAAGCCGCCATCGAGACGACTAAAGCAGCTTTTATTGCCGCTATGGATGACGATTTTAACGTGCAAAATGCTTTAGCAGCAATTTATGATTTGCTACCAGTCATTAATCAGGAAATTGCTGCTGCTCAGGTTGATAAGACGGCATTAGCTGACTTTTTAACGATTTTTAGTGACTGGTTAGGTATTTTTGGCGTTGATTTAACGACTTTAACCACTAAAGCAGTGGATGATGATGTGATTAACGCCTTAATTGCGAAACGAACTAAGGCGCGTGAACAAAAGAATTGGCAGGAAAGTGATGCCATTCGTGATCAGCTGGCTGAGATGGGCATTAAACTGCTTGATACGGCGCAAGGAACTAGGTGGACTCGTGAATAAGGTGAAACGATTAACTGAACAAGATTTAGATCCAAAGGTGTTTAGTGGTCAAACGCTCGCTTATCTGGGAGATGCCGTGTATGAAGTTTTTATTCGCCGGCATTTGATTCGTGGTGGCATTGTGAAGCCACAAGTGCTCCAGCGGGAAGCGACACATTATGTCTCTGCTAAAGCACAAGCCGGGTTAATTACTAAATTACAAGCAGAAGGGCGCCTAACTTCGACGGAATTAGCCGTGTTTAAACGGGGGCGCAATGCCAAGAGCTATACTAAAGCCAAACATACGAGTTTAAAGAGTTACCAATTATCAACCGGCTTTGAAGCGATGATTGGTTACCTCAATTTACATGGTGAAATGGACCGCGTGGCTGCCCTAAGTGAATGGTGTATTAAGACGGTTGAAGAGGGAGGACTCGATGAATATGACCTCAAGTGAGAGTGAATTTGTATTTGGCCGACATGCTGGGCTTGATTTTTTAAAAACCCAGGATAGTAGTACAATCAATAAAGTCTTTTTGCAAACTGGTGTCCAGCCTGAATTTGCACAGCAAGTATTTGGTTTAGCGAAGGCCAAGAAACTGATTGTCCAAGAAGTTCCTAAAAATAAGCTCGACCGATTAGCTGAGGGTGGTAATCACCAGGGCTTGGTACTCGCAATTGCCAGCTTTAAATACGCTGATTTAACGACTACTTTGGCTAAAATTACTTTGGACAAGCCTGATCCAGTGGTGTTAATGCTTGATTCAATTGAAGATCCGCATAATTTAGGATCAATTTTACGATCTGCCGATGCAACTGGGGTTGATTTAGTCATTATACCCAAGCGCCACGCAACCGGTCTTACTGCTGTGGTAGCGAAGGCTTCAACTGGTGCGATTGATCATGTTCCCGTGGCTCGAGTAACGAACTTAGTGCAAACGACTAAGGTACTCAAAGAACAGGGCTTTTGGTTTTTTGGAACAGATATGAACGGTACTGATTATCGCCGCTGGGATGCAACGGGAAAAGTTGTTTTAGTTATTGGTAATGAAGGGAAAGGGATTAGTCCGCTACTCAAAAAGCAAATGGATCAAATGCTAACACTGCCGATGGTGGGTCATGTTCAATCGCTGAATGCCGGCGTGGCAACTGGTGTGATGCTGTATCAGATGCTAGCTAGTCGTCAATCACTGTCAAAATAGTAAAAAGCTTGTAAGCCACCAATCTGGTGGCTTTTTTGTATCCAAACACTTTAGTTTAAACCGCTTGGAAGAATAAATGTTCGCTATAATTAGCCCCCACTGCCCGGTATGATGCCAATATCTGAATAAGTGGAGGAATCAATATGACAGGACAGACAGAGGCTGAGTTGATTGCAAGGACAGCTTGCCCGTGATGACGATGCGCTGCTCGCGTTAGCCCTCAAATATGATTGGTTGCAGCATACGGTTTATGCAAAATTTTATCTTAAACGGATTGGCTATGACGACTGGCATCAAGAAGTCTTATGGTGCTGTTATCAGGCAGCTAAAACTTACCAAGTTGGCACAGGATCTTTTAAAAGCTATTATGGTGCAATTCTAAGTAATTGTGCTTGTTCGTTAATGCGGTATGTGGCTGCTAAACGGCGGTCTCCTGAGGAGGCACCGGAGTCCTATGAAGATTGGATGCAGGATGCACGGTCCGATAGATTGCCAATGGCGCCGCTAACAATTCCGTATACCATTTTGTGGCGAGAATTATTAGATCGACTAAATGGATCAGAATGTGCCGCATTGTTGGCTTATCTAGGAGTGATGTCAGTGGAAGAAGCGGCTGCTCGCTATGGGTATTCTGTGATTACTTTGAAGGGGAGTCGTACTCGTTTACGCAAGGCGCTTCTAGAAGTGCTACCGTAACCTTTTATTGAAGAAAAGCTGTACAATGTAGTCGTAGAATATTTTAGGAGGTTAGATTAAGATGGCAGAAATTATGAAGACAGCATTGTTGGATCAACACATGAAGGAAGCATTTGATTGGAGTGACTCAAACTTACCAGTGAGAGACACGCTATGGAACTACTTTATGGAAAAGAATGGTAGAGATACCATGAAGACTGAAGAAGACATGTTGCCGTTTTTAAAAGACTCTGACGAAAAAGTCGCAGCCTTTGTCAATGAAAATCTTAAGAAGTAAAACCAACTAGTTTTACGATGTTCTACGCCCGGTGGTCACGTCAGTTGACCACTAAAAAAAGCAATCCGTGAGGATTGCTTTTTGATTGCTTTAAATAATTAGTGATTAACGATTTTGGTCAGTAACATCAATGACTAGATGCTCATTGACGAAAGCCATCAGTCCTAGTGGACTAAGTTCGCGCCCGTATCCAGAACGCTTTACACCACCAAAGGGAATTTCGCCTGCAGTAATCCAGCGCCCATTAATGACGGTCATACCAGTTTCAATTTTGGCAGCTACAGTTTCAGCATGCTTGATATCAGCACTAATGACAGAAGATCCTAAACCGTAATTAGATTGGTTAGCTAATTTAATGGCTTCATATTCGTCTTTAACACAGAAAACTTCGGCTACTGGGGCAAAAATTTCGGTATCAAACATTGGATTATCTGCTGTAATGTTGGTTAAAATGGTTGGCCGGAAGAAGGCACCTGGGTGTTTGATTTCAGGATATTGATAGTAAACTTTGGCACCGGCCTCAGTTGCGCTCTTAACTTGCTTGAGTGCTTTGTCTTTAGCTTCTTGACTATTAAGTGGTGCTAGGCTCGTGCCAGCAGCAGCTGGATCACCAGCGACTAATTGGCTGAAGACATGCTTTAAAATTTTGAGTACATGTTCGTATTGTGATTCAACCACAATCATGCGCTTAGATGATGTGCAGACTTGACCAGCATTATAAGTTCTGGCATCTGCTAGCACGTTATCCAATACCGTCGTATCAGCATCATCAAGGATGACGAAAGCGTCATTGCCGCCCAGCTCCATCGTTGATTTCTTTAAATTTTTCCCAGCTTCTTGCGCAACGGAAGTACCGCCACGTTCTGAACCAGTTAAGGCCACACCTTGCACCCGTTTATCAGCGATGACTTGTTCCAGCTGACTATAACTCAGGTAAAGGTTAATTAGGCTGCCTTCTGGGGCACCCGCTTGTTTGATGATTTTAGCGGTTAAAGCAGCTGAACTAGGGACGTTATGAGCATGTTTTAAGATCATTGGGTTACCGACAACGAAGTTAGGCGCAAAGACCCGAATGATTTGATAAAGTGGGAAATTCCAAGGCTCACAAGCTAGAATTACACCAGTTGCCTGCTTTAAATAATAAGCATGGCCAAGGTCAGTTGGTAATGGGGTTGGTTCCAGTAATTTAGGACCGTTAACCGCATAGTAGTGACAAATTTCGACACAAATATCAACTTCTTCACGTGCTTCGGAAAGTAGCTTCCCCATCTCGTTAGTCATCATCATTGCCAGCTCTTCTTTATGAGCAGCCAAGCCAGCACTAATGGCTTCTAGTTGTGTCGCACGTGTTTGTGGAGTTTCGTGTTGCCATTTGTGGTAGAGTGCATCCGCTAGATTAAGTGCGTCTTCAATCTGATCCTCAGTAGGATTGCTAAAGCTGGCAAAGGTTTCGTTGGTATATGGATTAATTGATTCATATTTTGACATGAGTATCCCTCAATTCTTTTCTGTTATAATGTACTAGTCTATTATACCCATAAAAAATATCAGGCACTAATACTAAGTGTTCGCGCTACCATTAAAATTATTAACGACCCGTTAGCGATTTGATAGTTGCGCGCGCAGGCATTAGTCTTACGAATTGGAGAAAGTCACGATGACAAAAGAAATTGCTACTGCCAGAATTTATTTAGGTTCCCCGTTTTATACCCCGGCACAGCGCGAGCGAGTGGTACAAGCTAAAGCGTTGTTAGCAAAAAATGCCACGGTTGCACATGTGACTTTTCCGTTTGATCAAAATTTTGTTGATCCGGCTGAGTCAGTAGCTGAGCGGGAAAGTGGACGTCGCTCTGTATTATGGCAACAAGCCACGTATCAAAATGATTTGGCAGGGATTAGCCATGCTACTTGTGGGGTTTTCTTATATGACTTAGACCGGATTGATGATGGTTCTGCCTTTGAGATTGGCTTTTTCCGCGCCCAGCATAAGCCGGTTATCTTGGTACCATTCCGAGTTGATGAAGCGACACCTAAAGGGATGAATTTAATGCTGGCACAAGGCGTAACCACCTTGCTTGATGGCAATATTGAACTCGCGCGACTTGCTACTTTTGATTTTAATGAAACGCCAGCCAATCCAGTGAGTGGTTATCAAATCTATTAATGAATAAAAAGAGCACCGCGTACTGCGGTGCTCTTTTTATTAGCGTTAAGCTTGACGTTTAATGATCTGGTGTAAAAAATCGATACTCTCATCTAAGTAGTCAGCACCATAATCCATGGCATGACCGTGACCTTTGATTGTCAGTAGCTGAGCGGGATGGCCATTTTGTGCCAATTCATTAATAAGAGTTAAGACGCTTGGTAACGGGGTTAGCTCTGCTAATGAATTAAGCATAAACAGGGGACCGAGCTTGTCTAATTGGTAAGAACTGACATCGAGTGCACTT
Source organism: Lactobacillus sp. (assembly GCA_030455605.1). Lineage (GTDB taxonomy): Bacteria > Bacillota > Bacilli > Lactobacillales > Lactobacillaceae > Lactobacillus. The sequence continues at coordinate 3,458 of JAKDPD010000003.1, read as the reverse complement.
AGCGTGTTAGCATCAGTTGACCCAGCATAAGTTAGCGTAAAGTATTTATAGAAAGCATCAGCAATGGCTTGCCGGGTGGTTAATCCAGCTGCTGCACCGCTGGGAGTTGGTTTGACCTCGGGATGTTCTTTAATCCAGCTAGCGAAGGACACAGGGGCGGACCAAGTTACAGTTGGAAAGCCATATTGTCCTGCTAGATAGATTGCCATGGTGCCACCAACACTGGCACCAATTTGAACAATATTATGGATATCATCGGTATCAGTGTAATCACTGGCTAGCAGCCATTTAATGAAGGTAGTAGCATCATGATGGGCTGCTGGATAAACGGCTTGTGGTGCTAATCGGTAGTTGGGTACAAAAGTCATGAAGCCAGCGTTTGCTAAATCAATACCTAATATTTTGACGCCTTGTTTATCACCACGAAACCAACCGCCACCATGCCAAAAAATAAGAATTTTAGTCGCTGAAGTTGTTTCGTTAGGATAATAAATATCGGTCGCTAGTTGTGTTGTTGGTTCAAAAATAACATCTTTTTTGATAATCACCATAGGAATCACCTTTTCTAATTAGATTAACTTCATTATAACGATAAAACTTAATCTTTTATTGAGAATCGACTCTTAGATCTATCTTAAACGCACTTTTTTGTTAAAATTAAACTACTTAAAGGAATGGAGTAAGCTTATGCATGTGTCACCTAAGAATAGTCGAAAACTGATCAGCCTATTGACGATTGGATCGATTATCATCATTTTATTGTTAGTTGTTTACTGGTATCGACTAGGCATCTTTACCAGTGAAACTAAAATGCGGGCGTATTTAGCAGATAAGAAGATTATTGGCCCACTACTGTTCTTGTTGATTCAGGTGGTGCAAGTGGTGATTCCGGTAATTCCAGGCGGTGTTTCGTTACTGGCCGGAGTGGTCTTCTTTGGACCAGTAATGGGATTTGTTTATAATTATGTAGGGATTTGTATTGGGTCAATCATTAATTTCTTTTTAGCACGCTATTACGGTAAGCCGTTTATTCTGTATGTTGTTTCTGAGGAAACTCTCGATAAGTACATGCAATGGACCAAAAATCAGAAAAAATTTAATTGTTTTTTTGCTGTTTGTATTTTAGCCCCGGTGGCTCCAGACGATGTCTTGTGTTTAATCGCTGGCTTAACTGAAATGAAGGTTTCCACCTATTTATGGATTATCTTTTTGGCTAAGCCTTGGACTATTGCGGTCTATAGCTTAGGGCTAGCGTATGGATCTCATTGGTTGACGCATTTGATTGGACAATAATGTTAGAAACAAAACGATTATATTTGCGACGTGTGCAATTAACAGATGCACCATTGTTATTGCGCTGGGGGAAAAGTACCTATTATCATCGTACTGCCGGCTTTGAAACCTATTCGGATTTGGTAGCTGCTAAAGTTGGCTGTCAGCAATATGCGGCTAGGCCGAATAGTTATTTGATTTGCTTGCGGCGCAACCATCGTGCAATCGGACTAGTAGAATTGTATGAACGTGGCATGGCAACCGCTGAATTGCGGCAGACAAGTGAGCTAGGATTTTTACTTGACCAAGCATTTTCTGGACATGGTTATATGACAGAAGCGATTCAGCGAGTCCTCAAATTTGCGTTTAGACAAATGCGGCAAACGGAAGTATGGGCTGGAACTTTTACTAGCAATGTTAAATCGCAGTCTTTCTTGACGCGGCTGGGATTTCATTATCAGTATTGTGTTGATTATTCACAACTGAGTGCCCAACTCGCTTTTCAGGAGAAATATTATTTGCTCAAACGTCATGATTGGCTTAAACTATAAACAAACACGAAAGTCTAAGACTGATTTAGAGAATTCACGGTTGGTGCAAGTGAAGAGAGGTCGTTTCCAACTTTCATCTGAGTGGGCAAGTAATACTTGCACGGTAAGCCCCGTTATCGCTAGTAAATGAGTGCAGTCTGTTGAGACTGAAAATGGGTGGTACCGCGAAGTAGCTAGAGCCGATTCGTCCCTTCTAAGGGATTAGTCGGCTCTTTTTTATGGAGGTTTTGAGGGATGCTTGATATTAAAGTGATTCGTAAGAACTTGGCTTGGGCTAAAGAAAAATTAGCAACCCGTGGCATTAAGGCTGCTAAACTTGATCAATTGGTTGAGATTGATGCTAAACGGCGCCAAGCAATTAGCGAAAGTGAACAGTTAAAAGCACAGCGTAATGACGCGAGTGCAGCCATCGCAGCTGCTAAGCGCCAGAAGCAGGATGCGAGTGCCGCAATTGCAGCCATGAGAACGGTTGGTGGCAAGATTAAGCAGTTGGATGCAGCCATTAGCGAACTTGCTAGTCAGCAACAAGATCTTTTGTTACGACTACCTAATTTTCCAGCTGATTCGGATCCAATTGGTCCAGACGAGAGTTACAACGAAGAAGTTAGAAAATGGCATGAAACAACGACTTTTAACTTTAAACCGCTAGCTCACTGGGATTTAGGCACTAAGCTGGATATTCTTGACTGGGATCGTGCTGCTAAGGTTTCAGGTGCACGTTTTGTTTATTACAAGGGTGCAGGTGCTTTGCTGGAACGGGCCGTATTTAATTTCTTTTTAGATGAAAATACGAAAGCTGGTTACACTGAGATTATTCCACCTTATTTGGTGAATGATCATTCGATGCAGGGAACGGGACAATTTCCGAAGTTTCGTGAAGATGTTTATACGATTGTCGACAACGATGATCCCGACAAGCCACTTGATTTAACATTAATTCCAACTGCTGAAGTACCCCTAGTAAACTATTTCCGAAACGAAATTATTCATGGTGAAAAGTTGCCAATTAATGTGACGGCGTTATCTCCTGCTTTCAGAAGTGAGGCTGGATCAGCTGGCCGTGATACTCGTGGCTTAATTCGGATGCACGAATTCCGGAAGGTTGAAATGGTTAAAGTTTGTCGACCAGAAGAGTCTTGGAATGAGCTCGATAAATTAATTCATAATGCCGAACACTTGCTGCAAAAGTTGGGGTTACCATATCATGTTGTGGCTTTATCCACTGGAGATGCCAGCTTCACGAGTGCGAAGACATTTGATCTAGAAGTCTGGATGCCCGCACAGGACAAGTATCGCGAAATTTCGAGTTGCTCGAATTGTACCGACTTCCAAGCACGGCGAGCACAAATCCGTTATCGTGATGATGATGGCAAATTACACTTAGCGCATACTTTAAATGGCTCAGGATTGGCAGTTGGCCGGACGGTAGCTGCGATTCTGGAAAATTATCAAAATCAGGATGGTACGATTACTGTGCCGGAAGCATTGGTACCATATATGAACGGCATGACTAAAATTGTTAAAGAGACTAGTTTAATCTAATTGAATTAACCGAAAAAGCGCCTTTGGCGCTTTTTTATTTTTTGCTTGCCATGGCAAAAAAATAGGAGTAATCTATTGAAGTCGCCTTCAGGA
>JAKDPD010000047.1 GCA_030455605.1 Lactobacillus sp. | reverse complement strand
CCTGTTACGCCATCAAACGATGCTAAAACCATCACAACCACTATTAGTATTCATGCCGATGGGGCGACCATCGCAAGTGGCAGTATCAAGGTTAGCAGTGGGGCCAGCGCATTTGATGCCTTGCAGGCATTTGCCCAGCAACAAGGATTGGCTTTAACTTATAAAGGATCGGGGGCTACTACATACGTTACCGGAATTAATGGTTACAATGCTGGGCCAGTCGGGACAATGACTGGATGGCTTTATTCAGTTAATGGCACCGAACCTGGTTCATCGATGGGTGCTTATACTTTGAAAGATGGCGATTCAATTTCGATGACCTACAATAAGTAATTCTTCATCTAATAATCAAATATCAAAGTGGTTGGGGGAAAATGAGGCCCCAGCCACTTTTATGCATTATCTAGGGAGATCACACCTATGAATAAATATATAAAATCAGTCTTGACTTCTGCAACTTTGGTTATCGCCGCTTTGACGCTCTCAACAACTACCAACGCTGCATCAATTAGGAAGGCTAGTACCGGCACCATTCACAGCAGAATTGCCCGTACTTATTCCTATGCCAAAAAGATGATTAAAGAAAATAAGACCGGACTTTCCGGTCAAAGTAGTTCTATTTTTAGTAAGAAACTCAATCCTGATACTGGTGCGACTGCGGGGTACTCTGACTTTCTGTTAGGGCTCAAGGGAAACGGTTATAAATTTAATACCAAGGAAAAAACGTTGCTGCGAAAAAACTTGGTAATCAAAAAGACAACCCCTGCTGCAACAATGGCCAATGCCGTGATGGCCGTTCAGGCGATGGGGCTCAACGCTAGAGATTATAAGCCATATGGCCACAAAAAGGGAATCAATCTGGTAACCAAGTTGTACCGGACAAGTGTTTCCAAACAAACGACAAGTGCCCAGGCACAAGTGCTGATTGCCATTTCGATGAGCTCAAAGTTCAAGCAGCCAAAGGGAGCGAAGTTTAGCAAAGCAAGCTTGAGTGCTCGGCTAGTGAAAGCTCAATTAAATAATCACGGTTGGACGTATAATAACCAACAAGGAGTTAGGGATGCCGACACGACCAGCATGGTTCTAACCGGTCTGGCTCGAGGAAAGGTTAATACAACTAACGTCAAGGACAGCTTGCTGAAGGGGCAAAAATTTCTTACTGGTATTGTGCAGCCCAGTGGTGCATTTGGCTACACGTTTAATGGCAAAACAACGCCAAATGCCAATTCAACCGCTGAAGCAATTATTGCCCTATCAAATGATTTTGGCATGAAGAAATATGTGAATAACACGACGATGAAAACAAGTCAAACTAGGACGCCGCTTTATGCAATGCTGACCTATGTCAATAAATCCGGTTCAATTAAAAACGCAGCTACTCAGCTCTATGGTGTCGGTCAGGTAAATTTAGCGGTTGCCGCTTATAAAGCTGCTTTAAAGAATCGTTCAGTTTACACAATTAATTAATCGCCAAATTTTGAGTGAGAGGTGACAAAACAAT
>JAKDPD010000011.1 GCA_030455605.1 Lactobacillus sp. | reverse complement strand
ACGTGACCGATAGTACCAATGTTTACGTGTGGCTTAGTTCTAACGTAATGTTCTTTTTCTGCCATTAAAATGACCCTCCTGTATTTTTTGCAAGAAGTCCGTCGAGATAAGTAACGGATGATTCTCTGTTGCTATTGTACTACTTTTCATCGGCAAATGCATAGTTAAATCATGCTGATGCCATGCCAAATGAAATATCCTTCATTAATTATACACAAATGGTCGTTGTTGTAAATCATTTGACCTAATTATTCATGAATGTGTTGCATAATTTGGCTAAACAGTTGCTCGTAGCGCCCCGCCGTATGATCAGTCACATAACTCACGATAGCTGATGCAAAGGCAGCTGAATCATCAATTTGACTCAAATCAGGATACAAGCTGCCAACAATTAAATTGACACAACTTAAAACCAATGGTCGCTGACTTGGTGACTTAGCGATTTGAGCTAACGCTGCTGCTAAAATTGTCTGATATTGCGCAGATTGATACATTAATGGTAGCTGACTAGGTACCACTGTCTTTAGCTGATCGAGAATTAAAACCTGCAGTGGTGTTTCAAGTCGCAACCGCACACATTCTTCAACTAGACTCAAGCGAATCGCAAAATTCGCATTCGGATCTAATAAATAGCTTTGTACTAATAACATAAAATGCTTGAAATCAAGCTGCAATACCTGCAGATAATTTTCTTCAACCAATCCCACATTGTGATACTGCTTGATAATGATTTCTTGGCGCGAAACACTAACTGGTGCGACATTAACGCTAGCTGGTGCAGCCAGTTTAGCATCACTGGCTGCTAGCTCCATCGCTTCAATAAAAAAATGATTAGCGGCAAGAATATTCCAATATTCAGTCAAAGCGTCACCCGTTAAATAATCCGGCAATGCTTTAATTGTATGATAAGCCAACAACCCTTGTTTATTTTGACGGTACAACCGTGCCAATTCAGTGACTAACTCCGTACTCTTAGCGGTTAGGACTGCTTCTTCTAAATTGCTAATTGCACTTTCTAAGTCTCCTGCCCGCTCACTACTTTGAGCAAGTTTAAGCAAATGTTGTTGACTTAGGGTTAACATTATTTCCCCTCTTTATTCCGAGTCCCCTGCTTAGCACGAGGTGTCGTCGTTTTTCCCTGTCCCTGGCTCTTAGTTTCATTATATTTTTGAAGGGCACGATGTCGATTCTGGTTAACTTCCATAACCACCGGTAATACCACTGGTCTGCGATTAGTCGTTTTGTATAAGAAGCGTTCCAGATTATTACGTACATCCTGCTTAAGCTCAGTCCAGTCAAATTTTTTATGTTCAAAGTTGTTCTCAATTGATTTTTTAATCACTTCAATTGAATCCTTCAACAGTTGCCGATTTGCTTTCATATAAACAAAGCCACGACTTGTCACCTTTGGCTCAGAAATAATCTTTTTCTTCTTACGATCAATCGTTACGACAGCAATAAAAACACCGTCATCCGACAAAACTTCACGATCTCGGAGCACAATGTTGCCAACATCTCCAATTCCGGAGCCATCGATCATAATATCTTCGCCAGGAACTGAGTTGCCAAGATACAGACGTTTCTTCTTAGCATCATATTCAAGACAATCGCCATTCTTAGTGACAAAAATATTGTCACGTTTCATCCCTGACCGAATAGCTAATTCCTTATGTACTTCCAAAAGGCGGTACTCGCCGATAACCGGGATTAAGAAGTGCGGTTTCAAAGTACTTAGCAAAAACTGCAAGTCGCGCCCGGTTGCATGACCACTAGTGTGCAAACCATAACCAAGTTGAATCACAGTGCCGCCAGCACGATAAACCATATCACTAGTCTGAGCAACCATGGTCTCGACTGCATGCGATGGGGTCGTCGCAATAAAGACCAAATCACCGGTTTGAATATTAATCAAATGGTGGTGGTCATTAGCCATCTTTTGTAGCGATTGCAGTGGCTCCCCCATTCTGCCAGTCTCTAAAATGATTGTGTCCTCAGGCGCAACGGTCGTCAAGTCCTTCACGCGCATTAAGATGCCACGCGGGATATCTAAGTAGCCTAAGTTCATTGCGGTCCGAACAATTTTAGCTAAATCACGACCAGTTAACAAAACACGTTTGCCTGTAGCCTTAGCAGCATGCATCACCTGCTGAATCCGATTCAAGTTAGAGGCTTTTGCTGCAACAATAATCCGGCCAGTCGCATTTCTGAAAATGTTGGTCACATAGTCAGACACTTCTTGCTCTGAGGCATTTGTAAAGGATGCTTCGGCGTTTGAAGAGTCCGACAAGAGTGCTAAAACACCCTTACTCCCAATTTCAGCTAGGCGATCCATATCGGTACGATAATGACCTTGTGCGGTTGGATCAAGCTTGAAATCACCGGTATAAACCACCTCACCAGCTGGTGTATGAACATCAATCCCTAAGGAATCAGGAATGGAGTGAGTGGTTCTAAAGAAGGATACGTTAGCATTTTTAAAATCAATCTCAGTATCCGCATCAATAACATGGAACAGTTCTGACTTACCAGTGTGATGCCCCCGCTGTACGGATAATTTGGCTAGTTCAATCGTTAGTTTTGAGCCAAATACCGGAATATCATATTGGCTCAAAATGTAAGACAGTGCCCCGATGGAATCAGCATGGCCATGCGTCAAAAAAATGCCCGCTACACGGTCGCCATATTCAGCGAAAAAGTCAAGATCCGGAATCACCACATCAATCCCAAACAAAGTGCTATCAGGATATTTCAATCCGGCATCTAAGACAAAAATTTCATCATTAACTTGGACCGCGAACATATTCTTGCCTTGTTCACGTACACCACTTAATATCATTATTCTAATTTGATCAGCCATTTTATTTCCTTTTCTTACTGCTATATTAACCTTTAACTTATGGATCAACGATGATCACAACGAAGATAGTCTCAATTAATTATATCATAAAGCCTTAGCCAATAGTAGAATAAACAAAAAAGGCTAGTCCCCCAAGGGGCTAGCCTTTTATCTGGCGTCATCAAATTAACGACGTAAGCCAAGCTTCACAATCAATGTCCGGTAACGTTCGATGTCATTGTCTTGCAAGTAACGTAATAAGTTACGACGGTGACCAATCTTCTTCAATAACCCAACATATGAATGATGATCGTGCTTGTGTTCCTTCATATGAGTCGTCAAGTTGTTAATGTCTTCTGTTAAAACAGCAACTTGCACTTCAACAGAACCCGTATCACCTTCATGGGTGGCGTATTCCTTAATTAATTCATTTTTTCTTGTCTTTGATACTGACATAAAATTCACCTTTCACTGTAAAAATTGCCATTAACAACGTCTGTCGTTCGGTGGGACGCACATACAGCGTTAATGGTTCACAACGTAGTTAATCATACAGGGCCTTTTTTTAAATTGCAAGCAAATTTTTCCTTGCAAGCCGATATCTGATTCAGTATAATATCTAGGTATGATATCAATATTGGAGGTGAAAGACATGCCACAAATCAAATCAGCAATCAAACGCGTTAGAACGCAAAAAGAGCGTAGTGAACGTAACTCTGCTCAATTAAGTCATTTGAGAACTGCTGTTAAGAAGTTTAGACAAGCTGCTGAAGATGGTGCCGACAACGCCTCCGAATTACATTTAGATGCTGTTCGTGCTTTGGATCACGCCGCTTCAAAAGGTCTTATTCATAAGAATAAGGCTAGCCGCGACAAGAGTCGTTTAGCAAAACTTGCTAAATAATTAAGCAATTAAAAAGCCAAGACAATGTCTTGGCTTTTTTGTATGCATTTTTAAACGTTTAGCATGAAAGCTTTTAAAAATTCAGCTGAACGATATACCCCACTCTTGTAACGATATTCGAGTTCAATGGCACCTGCAAGTAACTTGGCTAAATACTCAACTGACAAATGGTTACGCAGTGCGAGCTTAATCCTGAAGGGATGAACTTTCAACTTTTGAATAATTTGAGCCTCATTCTGACCACGTTGATTCAGAATCTTAACAAGTAGCAAGAGCTCAATCTGATTTTCAAAAACGGCAATAAGTTGAATTGGATTACTCCCATATCGCAATTGATCGTCAAGCCTTAGCACGGCCTCATCATATTGCTTAGCAAAAACTTTAGTAAAAATTTCAAACACATTTTGATCCAATGAGAGATCAACCTGCTGCTCTACTAGCTCAAGTGTGATTTTTGAAGTTGTCGCTGCCAATTTAAGTTTGCGGTAATTACCAAGCGCCACATCTAGTACTTGATCACTGCGTGTCACTAATACTTGCAAGGCACGTGCGTCAATCTGATAGCCTTCAGCCGTCATTATTCCCTTTAAGGTTGCTGCTACCTCATAGGGACGCACATTTGGCGTCACGACATTCATCTGACGCATTAACGTCTTGACTAGTTTTTTACGCCGGTCAAGCTTTTCATAAGACGCTACTAGGACCAGGACATCATCTAATTGATCTAATTCAGCCAAGATTTTTTGTAACTGCGCTAGCTGAGATTGGTATTTCTTAGGTACTTTAGCTGTCAAAAAGAACGGGTGTTTCACCACTAATAATTTACGCTTGGCAAACAAGCTAGCCTCTGTCAAACTGGCAATCAGTTCGTCTAGCCCATCACTTTCACAATCAATCGTGACTAAATCGAGTGTTTTAAACCGGTCGGCATGAATGTAGGCATCCGCTAAATAATCATTGAGAAATTCATCGCCGCCAGTAAGAAGCAGGTGCTGATTATTGGGGGTGCTGTTTTTAAATAGCGATAAGAGTTTCATTTCAACCTCTCTTTAAGAAAATAAGAAAAATGTGGTCCTTTTAACCCGCCATAATACCAACTAATCATACCACAGTCCTGAGTAGACACCCACGGGATCCGAAGCTTCTTAAGCGTTGCCAAAGTCTCAGGCTGTGGATGCCCATAGTGATTCTTACGTCCAGCAGAAATAAAGACTTGCTTAGGTGCAAGCTGCTTGAGAAAGTCAGGATGACTTGCAGTCCTAGACCCATGATGCCCTAGCTTAAAATACGTTGCTTTAAATGGCTGATGGGACATTAGTTCAAGTTCACCTGCTTGCGGTAAATCGCCCGTAAATAGCCAGCGCGCACCACCCACTTGAAAAGTAACTGCTAATGAATCGTCATTAGTCCCCAAACCTTCCTTGAATGGATAACGAACTTGAAATTCAATTGCTTCTTTAATTTTAGTCCCAGCAAGTACCTGTATAATTTGTGTCTTAATACGCGCTTTTTTAACTCGGCGCCTAAACGCCTGATTAGCCAAAATCCCGCGTGCAACATAGAGTCGTTTAACCGGCATCTGGGTGAGTAATGGACCTAAATCACCAACGTGGTCGGCATCCTGATGCGAGACAAAGATAGCATCAATTTTGGTAATCCCCTGCGACCGTAAAAACGGTAGTGTAATGCGCTCAATCTGCAGTTGAATTTTCCTACCAGAGAAGTTAAGTTGCCCACCAGTGTCAATGAGATAAACGTGACGCCTAAAGGGCGTCGTGATGAGGATGCTATCCCCTTGTCCAATATCGATAAACGTTACCTGCCCTTGCCAGGGAAAGTGAATACTCATAAAAAAGCAACCATAACATACTAATAAAAAGCTGATAACCTTAACCGGTAAGTGCTCCGTATCCGTTAACGCTCCCAGACTAATCAGTGTGCCCACTAGTAGTACCAAACATTGCCACCAACTAATCTGACCAAAAGTTAGTTGACCTAAACCAGTCGTAGCTAAATGACTTAGTCCACTTTCAATCTGCGCTAACAACCATTCACAGCCACCACTAAACTGGGATCCCCAAAAACTCATAACGAGATTAAGATAAACCATGGGCATTACCACGTAATTAAAATATGGGACCACTAGCAAATTGAAAAAGACTGTCAATAGATTCACTTGCGCAAAGTGCTGCAATAGTAACGGCGTTAGCAAGCTGTTCAACAAAACTTCCTTACTTAACCCCTGTCTTTTAGCCGTTAATTGCAATCCTAGCGCCGCCAAATAGCTCAGTTGCGCCCCTAAATTGACAAATAGCTGTGGTTGCCAGGCCAGCTGCAGTAAACAAGCTAGTCCTAGGCAATCAATTGGCGCTAATAATAAGTGTGCACGTTGAGCCAAGCGGCTCAGGAGAAAGGTTAAACCAGCGCGCACAAAACCTGGTTGAAAATCAGCTAAATACGTACTAATGAGCAAAAAAACGGCACAGATAAGCAGTGCCTCATCATCGGTCAACTTAATCCAATAACAAAACGTCGTTAAAACCAACACATAAATCGCAACATGTTGACCAGAAATGCTTAGCAAATGGATGACTCCAAGTTGCCGATAATGGGTTAGCAACTGATTACCGTCATCTCCGCTGCTCTCCCCTAATAAGAGCTCACTCGTAAAAAATCCTAGATGCCCAGGCAAATGCTGACAAAAATTTTGCAAGTGCGCGCGTAATTGATGCCAAAAATCATCCCAAGTCAGGGGCAATAAAGTCGCTTTAAAGTGAGTTAAAGTTAATTTTGCGCCAATCCCTTTAGTTGCATAATAGCGTTTAGTATCAAACTGACCACGATTGCTAGCCGGCATAATGGGTTCAACCTCGCCAGCTAACTGGGTTAACAGCACACTTTTTCCCAGTTGAAATTGGGTTGAAACGGCTGGTGTCACTTTACCCCCTAATAAAACCTGACCTTGCGGGGTATTCCCGACGCCACTTAACCAATGATCCTTAATTTTAATCTGATCCGCATAGATTTTAACTTGCCGAATAGTCGCTAAATTCGGTACATAGGCTTGTTTATGGTGATACCAACTGAAAACTAAAAACAGCGTCACGATGATGACTGGTAAAAAACTTTTAAACTTAAATAGTAGCAAGCTGCCCAAGTACGCAATTCCAAGTAATGCTAGTAGATATTGTTGCCAGTTGTGCGCTAGAAAAAGGGCTAAACTCAGCCCCACCGCATAACAAGCTAGTAGGAACAAATACCCTGGCACTAGCCAATCAAATTGCCAATTGATCTTTAAGTGCTGCAAACGTCTTTTCTCCGATTCCTGAAACCTTAGTTAAATCTTCAATGGCTTTAAAGCCGCCATTTTGGGTTCGATAAGCAATAATTTGTTCAGCCTTTTTAGGACCAATCCCGGTTAATTTCTGTAAATCGGTCACGGATGCCGTATTTAAGTTAACCTTATTGGACGCTGTTTCTGCACTATTATTGGGTGTCGCCGCTGAAGAAGTCGGGCTCGAACTAGGCGCGCTCGTCGCTAAAGCGCTATTGGGAGCAGGTGTGACCTTTTCACCGCGATATGGAATATACACCTTCGCCTGATCTTGCAAGACCACTGCCCGATTAATTGCCCGCAGTTGTGCGCGCTGCGTCAAGCCACCAGCGAATTCAAGCAAGTCTTGTAATCGTGAATTACGCGCTAAGGTATAGACGCCTTGATGTTTCACTGCGCCTGTTAGATCAACCGTAATTTTTTCAGACTGAGTAGCAGTTGAGCGGCGAGTTGCAGAATCCTGTTGGGGCTTAACTTGTTTCGTTGGTTCAGCTACCAGCGTCACTTCATGCTGCTGACTCGAAAAAAAGATGATTAGCACCCCAATCATGGTCACCGCCCCGAGACAAAGCAGCCGATGACGCTTCACAAATGCGATGACTGCTGTAATGATATCTTGTTTATTCATTGTCGTTACCTCCAATAAATAGTACGCAAAAAAGCCATGAAAGCAGTAATACTTTCATGGCTTTTAATCTAAAAATTAATCCTATTATCGTGATGAACGTTGATGGTGCTTTAAATAATTTAAAGCTTGCCTGAAGGTGGCAACAGGTACTATCTTCATCTTGGTATGAATCCGTTCAGCTGTCTTTTTAGCCACCACATAATTCGTGGCATTCGCCTTAACACCTGTCGAATCGGTGGGCGCAAAGAATACTTGGCAACCAGCACGACTAGCAGCGACCACTTTCTTATCAACACCTCCGATAATCCCGACCTTCCCATCAGGTGAAATTGTCCCTGTACCAGCAATTCGTTGTCCCTTGGCCAGTTGATGATGAGTAAAGACTTGATAACTTGCCAAAGTGAACATCAGTCCAGCCGAAGGCCCACCAATGTCAGCAGCGTTAATTTGTAATTTCGGATGTGTCGTTACCTTTACACGTTCAACCAGTGAAATACCAATTCCGCGGCGTTTAGTCCCCGTCACCTTCACGATCTTTCCTCGTAACGTTAATTGGCGTTTACCACGAATAATCTGAAGTCTCAGTGTCGCACTTAAGCGCTGCGTTTGCAAGTAATTCATTAACGCCTGAACCGACTTAAAGTGCCGCTGGTTAGCACCGACAATCGTATCCCCAATTTGTAACTGGTGTTTAAAACTCGAACCAGCTTGAATTCCCATGACATAAACACCATGATAACTCAGCTTCGGCTTTAATCCAGCTGTTTTAGCGGCTAGATAAACGGCATTTTGTTGACTCGTTTCCATATACCAAGTTTGCAGTTCAGCATATTGACTGTTACTAGCCCCGCCTAATAAAGCTTTAGCAGGGATGCGTTCATCAAAGGGTTGCGTATAACTCCACACATATTCAGCGGCAGTCACTGGTTGCGCTGATAAACTCACCGTGACTAAATAAAGATTATTGGGACGATACCGCTGATGAGCAGAACTCTTTAAAAACTGCCCCACTGAAAAGGCATCGCCGGGTGATTCAACGTAGTAATTGGTTGGCCATAGCATGCCAATTGCTACCGCAACTAGCGCTACCAGTGCTATCGCCCAAACCAGGCGGCGACGACCAAACCGCTTTTTAGTGTTAGTCATCATCATGTTCACCTAGTTGATGCCTTAATGCTTTAGCTGCTGAAGTAGGAACCAAAGAGCTTACATCACCGCCAAAGCTCGCAATCTCTTTAATCATACTAGACGCAATGACACTGTTGGCTGGATCCGTAAACAACAAAACCGTCGCAATCTCTGGTGCGAGCCGCTTATTAATTCCAGCAATTTGTTGTTCATAAAGAAAATCAGCCGTATTTCTGACACCACGTAAAATGGTGCTAACTTGCAAACTTTGGGCTAACTTAGTGGTCAGCATTTCACTTTTCACTAAAACTACCACGTTCGCCAAATCACGCACGGCCTCACGTGCAAAAGCTGCGCGCTGCGTACTTGTAAATAAGTACTTCTTGTGAGTATTGGTCATCACCACTAAATAAACTTTATCAAAAATACGGGCTGCATCTCGCAAAACTGCTAAATGACCGTTGGTAATTGGATCAAAGCTACCGGGAAAAAGTGCGCTTGTCATACTTCAGCCTTTCGATAAAACCAGACAATGGTCCGCCCCATTGTCATCTTTTTAATCAGATCAAATTGCTTCACTCCAGCTAATTCAGTGGTATGGTCCGTCTCAGCGATAATCATCGCATGCGGATTTAACAATTGTAACTGAGAGAGCTTTTCAATATCTGCGGTAATCTGTTGTTTCACATATGGCGGATCCAAAAAAACTAAGTCAAAACCAAGACCCAACTGACTTAAATGCTTAATGGCAAGCTCACTGCGCATATGAAAGAGCTGAAAGCGGTCGGGCTCTTTGGTTAATGCCAGATTTTTGCGAATAATTTCGCAAGCAGCACCGTTCATGTCATTTAAAACGGCGTGATCGTAACCACGCGAAACGGCTTCAATTCCAAGTGCCCCGCTACCTGCATACAAATCCAAGACACTACCACCAGTAAAAAACTGACCTAGGGCATTAAACAGTGATTCCTTGATTTTATCGCTTGTCGGTCGCGTGCGCTGACTTTTAAGCGTAAACAAGTTTCGCTTCGCATATCTCCCAGCAATAATTCTCACTTTAATTCTCCTCTAGTCGCCCGATTAGCTAGTTCTGCTTCTGCTGCCTTAGCCATTTCTGCAATCTGTTGTTCAATGTGCGTCCCATTCAAATTAACATCTTCGGCGGCCGAAACTTGTACATTAGTTACAAAATTCAAGCTTTCGATGGTCGCTTTCTTCTCTGCCACGTCTGCCTTATTAACGTAAAGTACGCAATACCCTAGCCGATTGGAAAAGTAAACAATATCGCCATAGCGGCGCAATCGGTACTGATCGCTCGGTTTCTTTAAATAAACTAACAATGCCGTCCGCATAGTCAGCGAACTGTTCATCACATCATGATTAATACTCATAACACCACCGCCTCCTGTGCTGCTTTCATTTTTTCATTAGCAGAAATATTCAAAACCAATCCCACAGCTGCAGTTAACACAAGCATCGATGAGCCCCCGTAAGAAATAAAGGGCAAGGTCACACCCGTGATTGGTAATAGCCCTAAGACAGCGCCAATATTGAACACCGCCTCAGTAAAAATAATGGTCGTTACGCCAAAACAAACTAGCGCATTAAATTGCGTACTAGCATAAATACCAACTTCCATAATGCGCCACATTAGGTAAAACATGAATGCCAGAAGCACAATTGCCATAATCGTGCCCAATTCCTCGGCAATAATACTTAAGATAAAGTCAGTATAAGGCTCAGGCAAATAGCCCCGCTTCTGCATACTATTACCTAGGCCGACACCAAAGAGCCCACCGTTATGAATGGCATAATAAGAATTAACGAGTTGTGCCCCACCTTTTTGCTCTAACTGAAAGGGATGTAAAAAACTCATCAATCTCTGATATTGATACGAATCTTGTAAGAATTTAGGATTCCAACTCGTCACCAAGAAAAAGATACCAATGACACCGACAAATACTAACAGCAGCCAGCCCACTGCAATTTTGGTAGGCACGCCAGAAGTACTGAAAATCACGAGCACAATCATGAATAAAATGGCAGTCCCACCAACGTCAGGTTCTAACACCACTAACACCATCAAACCAAATGTGATGATTGCTGGATGGGCTAACTGGCTCCAAATATTGCCAAAATAAATCTTATTGGTACGTTTATTTAAAATAAACGCCAAATAACACACTAGTGCCAACTTGGTAAATTCTAGTGGCTGAATGCTCATAAAACCAATATTAATCCAGCCAACTGCCCCATTAACTGCGGCCGCATTTCCTTTAATTACTTTCATTGCCAACAGATAAAACAGGGATAAAATGCAAATGGATAAAAAGCCAATCACAAATTTTTTGCTTTTAAATAATGATAGCTTAACGGCAAAGAAGAGACCACCAACTGTGAGTGCAATTAAATCAAATTCTAGTTGCTTAATGCCATAAGTGGAAGCCTTGATACCATTCAGCAACATCAAGTCTGAACTAGCCGAATAAACCATGACACAGCCCACGATAACCAAGATAAGGTATGGCAATAAGATCTGATAATCAATGTAATGTAGTTTTTTACGCACTTTGTCTGCCCCTTTAAGCTGATATTTCGTTTATTATAGACCAAAAAAGGTACTACTTCTAGATAAGTAGTACCTTTCTTAACGATATCTTGCTTTATTGACGTTTCTTCTTTTTATCAAACTTCTCACGTTCTGAAGTGTTTAAAATCTTCTTACGCAAGCGAATCGATTTTGGTGTCACTTCACAATATTCATCGTCATTCAAAAATTCAATGGCTTCTTCCAAAGTCATCTTCTTTGGCGTCTTGATGGCAGCTGCGTGGTCTTTACCAGCAGCACGGGTGTTCGTTAAGTTCTTACCCTTAATAACATTAACCGCAATATCGCGTTCACGTGATGATTGACCAACGATCATCCCCTCATAGACTTCAACCCCGGCACCGATGAATAAGGTACCACGTTGTTCAACTGACTGTAAGGAATAAGTGGTTGATTGACCACGACTAATTGCGACTAAAGCACCATTACGACGACCTGGTTGCCAATTTCTAACAACTGGCTTATAAGCCTCAAAGGTATGGTTCATAATCCCATAACCACCCGTTTGTGACATAAACTCATTGTTATAACCAATCAAACCACGTGAAGGAACTAAGAAGTCAAGCCGTGTCTGGCCGTTGCCAGTCGCAGTCATGTTCTTCATCTCACCTTTCCGTTGTGACAAGGCATCAATTACGGCACCAACATATTCATCTGGTGTGTCGACTTGAACAGCTTCATATGGTTCACATAATTCGCCATCGACTTCACGATAAATAACTTTAGGACGAGACAATTGTAGTTCAAAGCCTTCACGACGCAATTCTTCAACTAGAATTGACAAGTGTAACTCACCACGACCAGAAACAGTCCATGAGTTAATTTGATCAGTTGGCTCTACCTTTAATGAAACATCCGTCCGAGTTTGACGAATCAGTCGGTCTTCTAGCTTCTTAGGCGTTACTTGATCGCCTTCGCGGCCAGAAAATGGTGAATCATTGGCAATGAAGTCCATCTGTAAAGTTGGTGGATCAATCTTAAGCAATGGCAAGGCTGATGGATGCTCAACAGAAGCAATCGTTTCACCAACAAAAATGTCATTCAGCCCTGAAATAGCGACAATATTGCCAGCCTTAGCAGACTTGATTTCATTACGTTTCAGACCAAAGTAACCAAACAACTTAGTTACTCGGAAATTCTGAGTTGAGCTATCTCGCTTCATTACCGTAATATTGTCGCCAACTTTAACTTGGCCACGGAAAATACGACCAACCCCGATACGACCAACATAATCATCCCAGTCTAACATCGTAATTTGGAATTGTAGTGGTTCTGAGGCATTGTCAAGCGGTGCAGGAATACTCTTCAAAATCGTATCGAAGATTGGATCCATCGTCTCTTTTTGAGTAGCTAAATCTTCATCATATGATGAAGTCCCATTTAACGCAGACGCGTAGACCACTGGGAAGTCCAATTGCTCATCATTAGCACCAAGTTCGATAAATAACTCTAGCACTTCATCAAGCACTTCAGCTGGACGGGCACCAGGGCGGTCAATCTTATTGATGACCACAATTGGCTTAACGCCGGCTTCAAGTGCCTTTTTCAACACAAAGCGCGTTTGAGGCATCGTACCTTCATAAGCATCAACCAATAGTAAACAACCATCGACCATATGCATGATCCGCTCAACTTCACCACCGAAATCGGCATGTCCTGGCGTATCCAAAATGTTAATGGTCGTATCATGATACTTAACAGCAGTATTCTTTGAAAGTATCGTAATACCACGTTCACGTTCAATATCGTTTGAGTCCATGGCACGATCCTCTAGACTCATATGCTCTGGTAAAGTATCTGATTGCTTCAGTAGTTGGTTAACTAATGTAGTCTTACCGTGGTCAACGTGGGCAATAATAGCAATATTTCTAATATCGTCTCTTCTTTTTTCTGACAAAAGTATTCCTCCCGACTCCCCAATAAAAAAACTGTGACGGTGTCACAGTTTCGGTAACGCGTGACGCGCTTTATCGAAGTGCTTTATATGTATGGTTACGGTTTAAAATTTTACCACCACGACAGCCATTGGTCAACGCTTAGGGTACAAGTGACCCGATTAATTACCAAAAAACTTTTTTCTGAAATAATTATCGCATTAAGTTGGCCCTAAAATAACAAATCGGGCGTTAAGTATGGTAAAAATAATAAGAGTAAGTTTATTAAAGGAGTAACAGTATGATTTTAATGAAAGACATCACACGCGACGGTAATCCCGTACTGCGTCAGGTGGCTAAAGACTTAACTTTTCCACTAGATCCAGAATATCAAAAATTGGCGACCGATATGATAGCCTATTTAGTTAATTCTCAAGATCCAGAGATTGCCAAGAAACATCAATTACGAGCAGGCGTTGGCTTAGCCGCTCCCCAAGTGGGTCAGAGTGTCAGCATGGCATCCTTACTGGTTCCAGATGACCAAGGAAACATTATCTTTAAAGAAACCTTTGTTAATCCGGTTGTCACTTCAGAGTCAGTGAGATTAACCTGCTTGAGTGAAGGCGAAGGCTGCTTAAGCGTTGACAAGGTCATCGATGGTTATGTTCCGCGGCCCTACAAAACGACAATTCACTACTACCAAGTTGATGGTACTGAGAAGACCATTCGTTTAAAAGGTTATCCTGCAATTGTGGCTTCACACGAAATTGACCACCTAAATGGGCACCTTTTCTACGATCGCATCAATGCAGCTGATCCATTTAAGCTAGCAGAAGATACAGTGGTAATTTCTTAACCAACATGCCGTATTAATCAAAATGAGTATCCTACTATAATCTCGGTAGGATACTCATTTTCTATACTTATTTTAACATTTATGCTAGACTTTAGTAGCTATTGGGTGGTTTAAGCCACCTACCACATGACCATTAAAAGAATAACAAAAGGAGAATTATTATCTATGATCTACAAGGTTTTATATCAAAAGGATAAAGTTGTTAACCCACGCCGGGAAACTACCCAGACGCTTTATATGGAAGCAGCTAACATGGTTGCAGCGAGAACATTAGTTGAGGACAATACCCCCTACAATATTGAATTGATCCAAGAACTAACTGGTAACTCACTCACCTATGAAAAAGAGCACGCTGACTTCAAGTTAACGTCTTTTGCAAAGAAGTAATCCAGTGCGGATTGAAGATAATGAAGTGGCGGTTTTTGCAATCGGGGGGTTGCATGAAATCGGCAAAAATATGTACTGCGTACAATACCAAGATGAGATTGTCATCATGGATTGTGGCATTAAGTTCCCAGAAGATAATCTCTTAGGCATTAACTACGTTATTAGTGACTATTCTTATCTAGTTCAGAATCGTTCCAAGATTAAGGCCCTAATGGTCAGTCATGGACACGAAGATCATATCGGTGGGATTCCCTTCTTACTCGAAAAAATTCCTGAAATTCCAGTCTATGCAACACCATTCGCACTTGCGTTAATTAAAGGTAAGTTAGATGAACATGGTTTATTGAAAACGACCGAATTGCATGAAGAACATGAAGATACGGTGCTTGAGTTTGATAAGCTGGCTGTCAGCTTCTTCCGGACAACGCACTCTATCCCTGATACTCTCGGAATTGCAGTGAAGACCCCACTTGGCTCAGTCGTCTTTACGGGAGACTTTAAGTTCGACTTAACGCCAGTGATGAATCAACCTGCACCAAACTTTCAGCGCATGGCACAAATTGGTCATGATGGCGTTCTTGCGCTATTGTCTGATTCTACGAACGCAGAAATATCAGCGTTTACCAAATCAGAACGTTTCGTAGCGAGTTCCTTGCATAATATCATTACTGGTATTCACGGCCGAATCATTTTCGCAACTTTTGCTTCAAACTTGTATCGGGTATCGACTGCAATTCAAGCAGCCATCGCCACAGGGCGAAAAGTGGCAATCTTCGGTCGAAGTATGGAAAATGGCGTTCAAAATGGGATTGATCTCGGTTACTTAAAGGTACCGAAGGATTTAATCGTCGATGCTGACGAGATTAATCGTATCCCTGCTGATAAAGCTATGATTTTATGTACTGGATCACAAGGAGAACCGTTAGCTGCCCTATCACGGATTGCGAATGGGACTCACCGGCAAATTAGCCTCCAACCGAACGATACGATTATCTTTTCTTCTAATCCAATTCCTGGTAACACTTTAAGCGTTAACCACCTCATTAATAAGTTAATGGAAGGTGGCGCAAATGTTATCCATGGTCGTGTTAATAATGTCCATACCTCTGGTCATGGTGGACAAGAAGAACTCAAGATGATGGTCCGGTTAACTAAACCGAAGTATATGATTCCAGTCCATGGTGAATACCGGATGCAGGTTATTCATACGCAATTGGCACAGCAAGCCGGTGTCCCAGCAGAGAACACCTTTGTCTTGGAGAACGGCGAAGTCGTTTGCTTTAGCCCAAATGGGGCTAGAATTGCGGGTCACGTCCCTGCTGGCGATGTTTACGTCGATACGTCTGGCACTGCCGATGTGGGCAATGTTGTCATCCATGATCGCCAAGTCCTCTCTGAAGAAGGCTTGGTCGTTGCCGTCGCAACAATTGACTATCAACACCGGCGTGTTCTGGCTGGACCCGATATTTTAAGCCGCGGCTTTGTATATATGCGGGAATCAACTGATTTAATTGCTGCTGCGCAAAAGCATGTGTATCATGTCTTACGAAGCGAATTAAGTCAGCCTGAATTACCATCAGACAGTGTTTTACGACAAAAAATTATAGAGCAATTGTCCGACTTTCTCTATTCCAAAACAGAGCGGCGGCCAATTATCTTACCAATGCTCATCACAAAAGCTTAAAAAAAAAACATCCTCGGATGTCTTTTTTTTTGCTTAACCGATATAAGAAATGGCTGTTTGGAGTAACGCTAGCCGCATAATCGCACCTGCTAATTGTTTCTCCGTGACTATGACAAAAATTTCACCTGTCTCGTGGTTATATTCATACCCTGACCCAAGTGCAATTTCTTCCGCCGTCGTCATGAGTTCAGTATCCTCAGCGCCCGGATCAAGCTTGAACAGCAAGCGACCATCATCGCCTACCCGATAATGCGTCCCATCTGGTTTGACCCAAACGTAAATCGTATCACCATATGCATCTACTTCAGTTGTCGCCACCTCGTACTCACCATCATCCGTGACAACCACTTCGGTTTGGTCTGCGACCCATTCTCCAATTAATTTTTTCAGTGCCAACATAAAAGGCCCTCCTAACAACTACTAACAAACCATTAGTTTAAGCATGATGTTTTAACGTCAATCCTGCCATACCAATCATTGGGTCAATTTGACCACTATAAATTAATTCTGGCGTTAACTGATTACTGGTTTCTGGTGTTTCTGTTTCTACGCTCGCACCAACTTTGGCAGTAGTCACTGCGCTTGGTGACACTGCAGACGTCGTCCCGATTGCCGCCTGCAGTTTGCTAACTAAGCCCGTTTTACGGTCATTACCAGCAGTTGCTAAAGCAACTTGGAAAGCTCGAGGTTCACCAACCATGACCAAATTACTTTGCGCTCTAGTAATTGCCGTATAAAGTAAATTCCGCTTTAGCATCACAAAGTTCTGCATAGTTAAATTCAAAATAACTAACGGAAACTCCGAACCTTGTGACTTATGGATTGTAATCGCATAGGCTAAAGTTAAATCAAACACATCTTGTTTACTGAAATTTAGCTCCCGACCATCAAAATTAGCAATCAAGCATTTATCGGGATGCTGCTCATCAATTCCGATAATTTTACCAATTTGTCCATTATAAATATCTTTCTCCGGATTATTCTGCAATTGTAGAACCCGGTCACCAATTCTAAACACTTCATCATGCACAAATAATTGTTTCGTAGTGTCCGTTTGCGGGTTTAAGACTGGGGAGAGCACTTGGTTTAAATGTGTGATCCCACCTGCACCGTTATACATCGCGCCTAAGACCTGAATATCATCGGGGCTAAAACCGCGCTTAATGGCCAGCTGCGTAATTTGTACCACTGCTTGATCGATTAATTGTCCTTGGCAGGAAACAAAAGAATAATTCTGTGTTTTTTTAAATAAGGTATCGCTATTTTCACCGCGATTAACCGCATGGGCTAATGATACAATGCTTGAATCATCCCCTTGACGATGAATATGCTGCAGCACAGTCGTTGGAAATGCTTGTGACTTAATTAAATCACTAAAAATATTGCCCGCACCAACCGCTGGTAATTGATCTTTATCCCCGACAAAGACGACATGACGCGTACCCACAATACTAGCTACAACCCACTTAAACAAAAACATATCAACCATCGACATTTCATCGATAATCAGAATTTCACCATTGAGCTCGTTGAGATCAGATTGCTCTTGTTGATTGCCGATGCCAATGCCTAACAAGCGATGAATTGTTTTAGCATTCATACCAGTTAATTCAGTCATCCGTTTGGCTGCCCGACCAGTAGGTGCTGCCAGCAAAAATGGTGAGTCTGAACTTTCCAATGAGGCTGCCGGAATCTCAGCCAGCTCCTTTAGACAATGGAGAATGCCATTAATAATGGTCGTTTTACCAGTCCCTGGGCCGCCAGTTAAAATAGAAATGGGATGCGAAAGCGCATTACAAATAGCTAAATTTTGAGTCTCATCGTAGTGAATGCCTAATTCATGTTCTGCGTGCTTAATAGCCGTCTGCATTGCCTTGTTTGAATAAGAATCAGTTTTAGAAACGGGCCGCTTAGCCAATTCGGCCATTGTTTGCGCAATATCAAGCTCTGTCTGATAAATATTTTGCAAAGCCACGTCATTATCAGTCACGACGAGTTTACCCTGATGTTGCAAGTCATTAATAACAGCCACAATGGGCGCAAACACCTCAAGTTGCAACAACTGACTACTTTGAATGAGTAAATCCTTCAAAGCGACCTTGGTATCACCCGCTTCATTCAAACAGTCAAGTAAATACTGATAAACTGCGCCCTTGATCCGGCGTGGATCATCTGATGCAATCTTTAAATCTTGGCCAATCTGGTCCGCACGCCTAAAGCCATAACCAGCCACTTGATTAACGAATTCATAAGGATCCTTTTCAATCTGGTTCATCACATCACCGTGATATAGCTGATACAGCCGATTCGCAAGTTTGCGATTAATGCCAAATTTTGCTAGCTGCAGCGCAATTTCTGCATACGTGTCCATCTGACTAATACCTGCTAATAAGCTCGCTTGCTGGCGACTACTTAATGGCAAATCTGCAATTCGATTGGGATGCGCTTTGAGGTCTGCTAGCACATCAAACCCCGCCGTATCAACAATTTTAGCTGCCGCCTTTTTCCCAATACCAGGAAATTTGTCACTGCTTAAATAAGTCACCAGACTTTGTTTTTCATGCGGCAAAATTTGACTATAAGACGTCGCTTTGAATTGCAACCCAAACTTCTTATGGGTAATTAGACTTCCGCTAAAACGGTAGCTATCGCCTGCCTGCAAATCGCCAAAGCTCCCCGTTACATTAATTTCAGGACGGTCATAGTTCGGCAATTGACCCACAATCCGAACATTGATAATTTTAAATAAATCTTGCTCATTACTAAAAATAATGCTTTGGACAATTCCCGTAAACTCAGTCATCCTGTTTTTCCTTTTTCCTTAACAATTTCATAATGGCCTGATACTGGCTACCAGCACGCTCATAATATTTGGGATCAAGGGCTTTCGACCGCTCAAAATAGACATGACTTTGGTCACGGTCTTGTGTCAAAGTTGCAACTGCTAACAAAAAATAAACCTTACTGGATCGTGCTTTAGGCTGGATGGTAAGCAGTTCTTTTCGAGTTGTGGCTAATTCTCCCAAGGCAAGCCAAATATCCCCTAGCAATTCCTTGACACGGCTGTCAGGTTGCTTAATCGTCATGGCATAGGCCAAAGCCTTTTGATTTTGACCTAATTTCAAATAAACCAGTGCTTTTTGGTAAAGCGTTAAATCATCATTGGGAATCTGGTCAAGCAGTTGAAGCGCTTGGTCAAATTTGCCTTGCATGTAATAACAAACCGCTAAATTGTATGAAAGCAGCGTCGGTTGCGCCACTAAATGCTGTGCCTCCTCCAGCAATTTGGCTGCTTGATCGGCACTTCCCTGCTCCAATAAATACGATGATAATTGTAAGTAGTTTTCAACTGCGTGTGGATCTGCATCAATTGCAGTCACTAGCCGATGAATCATGGCATCCACTTTCGCTTGATCCGGTAAATTCGCTTTTTTCATTATAGTGAGTCCGTCTGCCCTAGCTTACGTTTCAAATAGTCCGTTTCGTTCCACACTACTGGTACAAAATGCTGGCCTTGATCTTTAGTCTCTAAAATTGTCAAACTCGTGTTGCTCAGCCCACCGCGATGACGAACATCTGCTAATGGATACCCCAGTAAACTCCCCATAATCGCGGCTAATGCCGCACCATGGCTAACGGCTAGCACCTTATCATCATCACCTAAAAATTGCTGTGCAACATCACGGGCAAAAGAACGTCCCCGATCAATCACCGATTGATAACTTTCACCGGCAATAGCGGTGGGATCATATAAGTCGGGATGATGCCAAAAATTAGTCATCTCATTGGGAAATTGCTCATCAGCTTTTTTGAAATTCATTCCTTCTAATTTACCCAAATTAAATTCACGCAGGCGTTCATCAACAACGACTGGCAAACGGGCATTCATCGCTTGATCTATCCCTTGCGCCGTATAAAAAGCGCGATTTAACGGACTCGCAAAAATCGCACGTAAACGCGTGCCACGCAAATGCCGCCCTAATTGTATAATATCTGCTAAACTTGTAGCTAATAGCGGTGAATCACCATGGCCGCCCTGAAAACGACTTGCTAAATTCCACTCAGTTTTACCATGGCGGACAAAATAAATTTGCATATCCAATGCTCCCTCATCTAATACTTGTTTATATTGTACCAGATTGGCCAAAAAAAATGAGTTAGGTGACAAACCTAACTCATTTGCTAAACTAACTGTAATTTTCGATCACCCTGGTAAGCCGCATCGATATTACCACCACCTAGACACTCTTCGCCCTGATACAAGACTAAAGCCTGTCCTGGCGTTACTGCTCTAGCGGGTTCAGCAAAGCTTACAGTAACACCTTTGCTGGCAGCATGATATTTCACCGAAACGGCGACGTCTGGTTGACGATAACGAAACTTCGCCGTGCAATTAAGCTCAAAATCATGGTCTGGGACACTCGTGAAAAATGACATCCCACTTGCTTCAAGCCTAGTCGCATAAAGTTGCTGCGAATCATATCCTTGTTCTACGATCAACTGATTATGCTGCAAGTCTTTACCAACCACAAACCATGGTGCGGTTGAAGTCTTAGTGGAACCTAATCCCAAACCAGAGCGCTGCCCAATGGTATAGTACATAAGCCCGGCATGCTCACCGACGACCGTCCCGTCTGCAGTCACCATTTCACCTGCTTTAGCCGGTAAAAACTCACTCAGAAACTTTTTAAAATTACGTTCACCAATAAAACAAATTCCAGTTGAATCTTTCTTTTTCGCAGTAGCAAGACCTGCGGCTTCCGCAATTTGGCGCACTTGTGGCTTCGTCAAATCTTGTAAGGGAAAAATTACCCGCTTAATTTGGTCCTGACTCAATTGGCTCAAGAAATACGTCTGATCCTTATTGCCATCTTTAGGGCGCATCATATGAACTAAACCATCCTGATCGCGTACAGTCTTAGCATAATGCCCCATCGCAATGTAATCCGCATCTAACTTAAGTGCGAATTCCAAAAAAGACTTGAACTTAATCTGGCTATTACACATCACATCAGGATTAGGCGTGCGTCCTTGCTTATATTCGGCCAAAAAGTATTCAAACACGTGATGCCAATACTCTTTTTCAAAATTGATTGAGTAATATGGGATACCAATCCGATTAGCAACGCGCTTGACATCTTCAAAGTCTTCGGTAGCGGTACAAACCCCCGCATCGTCGGTATCATCCCAATTTTTCATGAAGACACCGACAACGTCATATCCCTGCTGTTTGAGTAGCCAAGCAGAAACGGAGGAATCTACCCCGCCGCTCATACCCACTACTACTCTAACTTTACTCTTATCAGTCATTTTATATCCTCGTCGGTCAAACCTCTGTCAAAATTTGACGCTTTTCTAAATCTGTTAAAATATAATTCAATAAGGTTACAGTGTCCGCTAATTTAGGATTCTTAAAAATGTTTACTTTCTGTAACCCTGATCGATCAGTTACGACCATTGTTAAGTGATCGAAGGTACCACTAATCGTAATCTTTAACTTAGTCGGCGCATTATAAGGAGAATCATTGTATAAGGGATGCTCATAACTATAATTACCACGATTGGTCTTCTGAAAGCCCGCATCAATCAAGGCATACAACTTAAGTGCCTGTCCCAATGTAAATTGGCGCTGATCGCCATTGATTTGAACTATATTTGCCATTATTTCCCCCGCTTATTAATAATAAGTAAAATAACTATAAAAAGCAACTTTCAACTAAGCTTGCTGCGCGCTAGCCACTTTTGCTAACTCTTTTGCAAAGGCTGTTACCTCAGCTGACGTGGTTAATCGCCCAAATGAAATTCGAATAGATTCTGCTACCCGTGGTGAGTCTGCGCCAAATAACGCAGTCAAGACATGTGATGGGGTTAGTGAACCCGCGGTACAAGCTGAGCCACCTGAAATGGCGTACCCATCAAGATCTAACTTGGTCTGTAACACATAAGTCGCGACCCCACAAATATGGAGGTTCAACACATGATGTGACATCGCTGGACCAATGCCACCATTGATCTCATATGACACCTGAGCATGATCGAGTTCAGTTAAAATGATTTTTTGAAACTCGGCAAACCGAGCTTGCTCGGTTGCCCGATCAGTCATTTGCAGCCCGCGCACAGCAGTCGCAAAGCCAGCAATTCCCGGCACGTTCTCTGTTCCGGCCCGGCGCTTAACTTCTTGCTCACCACCAAAAACAAAGCGTGGTAGCTTTAACTTGCTGTTAGCATACAAGAAACCTAAAAACTTGGGACCATTAATTTTATGCGCGGACGACGATAAAAAGTCAATCTCCATCGCATTAACATCTAAATCAAGATTGCCAATCCCTTGAACCGCATCAACATGAAAATATGCCTGAGAGTTAGCATGTACTAGCGCACCGATTTCACGCAATGGGTTAATACTGCCTACTTCATTATTTACTGCCATGGCTGAAACTAAGATTGTATCAGGCGTCAATGCGGCCTTCAGATCCGTTAATGAAATATGTCCGGTCTGGTCAACCGGTAAATACGTAACCTGATAACCTTCCCGCTCCAATTGCCGCATCGGTTCTAAAACACTCGGATGTTCAATCGCAGTGGTAACGATGTGGCGGCCAACTGCCTGACGACTGCGCGCGACCCCAAAGATAACCGTATTGTTGCTTTCGCTGCCACCCGAGGTAAAAATTAATTCTCCGGCATCAGCATGAATCAAATTTGCAACCTGACTTCTTGCAACATCAATGGTGTTACGGGCCTGACGGCCTAATGCATAAGTGGCTGAGGCATTACCAAAATCAGCTTGCATTTCATGCGTCATCGTCGCAATCACGCCAGATGATAGCGGTGTCGTAGCCGCATTATCAAGATAAACTTCTGTCATGCAACTCCCCCTCTAAATAGTTAACAATTAAACGGGCGGCTCGAGCGCCAGCCTGTTTAACAAAGGTTATAAAATCAGTATTAGCAGTATCATCACCATTATCAGAAATCGCCCGTAAGACGATCAACGGACAATTAAAGTGGCTGGCTACTTGTGCAAAGGCCGCACCCTCCATTTCAACCCCAAGTGCCGCTGGAAAATGACGTTTAATCTCCGCACGTTGCTGATTAGATGCAATAAAGCTATCGCCAGTAACAATCAGCCCCGTTTTAAATGCCACGTTTTGCGATAATAAGTAAGTCATAAAATGAGCCCGCGCTTCTGATATCAGCTGAAATCCGACTGGCTCTTGCGGGATTTGACCCAAGACATAATCACCAGCAGCTAAATTATTGGCATCGTGGTAACTCAAGACATCCGGTAAAATCAAATCGCCTTGCACACTATCAGCCTGTAAGCTTCCTGCTGATCCCGTAATAAATACCAAATCAACTTTGACAGCCGTCAGTAAACTGGTCAAATTCATAGCTGCATTCACTTTACCAATCCCGCTTAAGCCGAGATAAATTTCATTGCCATGAACGTAAAAATGCTCGAATGCTGTCGATCCGAACATTTCTTTAGTTTCTGACTGGAAAGCTTTGCGGTAATACGCAGCCTCAATTTCCATTGGGACGATAATCGCAATTTTCATTTCTTTCCTCAGTTCAATTAAAACTTAAACAATATTAATAACACCACTATAATCAGTAGAATCACAATGATGATGGCACGATTTAGCCAACGTTTTAAACGTCGAGCCCCAATGTGGGAAGTTGGCTGATCCAGATGGGCTAGATCTAGCTGCTCGCGAGACATTGAGGACTGATTGGGCTGGTCCAACTCAGTCTCAGAGCGGTCAACTGTTTCATTTGTTGGCTCACGACGGTCACTAAAAGCAGCTGATAGCTTCGCAAACCCCCGCTTTTGATGTGCACGACGGTACTCTGAGCGTTTCTCTGTCATACTAATTTTCCTTAGAACCTGTTAGCAACATATTTTCCCAAACCGTAATCGCATAAACTGTCTTACCATCAACGATTTTACCTTCTGCTAACAACTTTTTCAATTCTTTTAAACTATACCAATCTGCCGTTAAAAACTCATCCTCGTCAAGTGGTCGTTTCTGCGTCAGCTTGGTTAAAGTATCACAATAGAATAAGTGCGCATATTCATCACAAAAACCAGGAGAGGTATAAAATTGTCCGATTTCTGCCCAATAATCTGCATGATAACCGCCCTCTTCATTGAGTTCACGTTTCATGGCGTCTAATGGACTAGCATCTGTCGGATCAATGATTCCCGCTGGAATCTCTAAGGTCAATCTTTTAATGGGCTCACGCCATTGCTTGACTAACAACATCTTTTTTTCATCATTAATCGCAACAACCGCCGCAAAAGGACGGTGTGTGACAACTTCACGCGTTGCCGTGGCACCATTAGGGAGACGAATTGTTCTGACATCAAGATTAATTAAATGCCCATGAAATATCTTCTGTGTTGACAGTTCTTCTTCTTCTAAGTTCATTCAGTATTTAGTCCTTATCTTCTGAATCGGCTAAGTATAAATTAATACACTGTAACCCATTCTTTCCTTGGGCAAGCTGATAGCGAACCCGTTCGCCAACTTCAAGATGCTTATAACCAGCTTCTTTGATTGCAGTATAGAAAACAAAATAACGTTTATGGGTTAAATCATCTTCTACAAAGCCAAAGCTACTGCCGCGGTCAAACTGTGCGACTGTCCCTGTCCGCATTATTCCTCAATCCCTTCAGATAAAGCTGCTGGAAAATCGCGACTAACAATTTCGGCACAACGTGCACAGAAAGTTGGTAACGCAGCATTTTGACCAACATCTTGCTTCATCATACGGCAACGTTCACACACCTTACCAGCCGCTTTTTCAACGACCACACTGGCATGAGTTAATTTGACTGCCGTTGCGGGTGCTGGTGCTTGACTAATCGTTAATTGCGACACAATTAAAATTTGTTGGAAGTTCGTAGCTAATTTGGTAAGCACTTGGCTCATCTCATTGGTCGGGTAAATTGTTACCGCTGCTTCGAAGGACTTTCCAATTAATTTTTCTTGTCTAGCAGTTTCCAAAGCTTTAAGCACATCGTCACGTAGTTCCATAAACTCAGTCCAATCAGCAAGCAGGCTGTCATGGTTCGCATAATGGGCAACCTCTGGCATATCGGTTAATTGAATATAAGCTTCTGGTTCCTTGATGAAGACCCAAATTTCTTCCATCGTATGAGGTAGGATAGGCGTTAAAAGCTTTGCCAATTTAACCGTGGCATCGTAAATAACAGTTTGCATGGCGCGCCGGCGCTGACTATTTTGACTTTCGATGTATAGCACATCCTTCGCAAAATCAAGATAAAACGCAGACAGCTCATTGCTCAAAAAGCGGAACACATTTTTATATACCGTGGTAAAGTCATAACACTCATACGCGGCCAAACAATCAGCCACTAAGTCATTCAAAGTTGCTTCCAAATATTGATCCACTGACGTTAAGTCGTCATACGCAACGCGATTTGCTTTTGGATCAAAGTCGCCCGTATTAGCTAACATGTAGCGGAAAGTATTCCGAATTTTGCGATAAGCTTCAGCATTCTGCTGTAAAATATCCCGTGAAACTGCGATATCACTAGTTGTATCTGCTGATGCAACCCACAAGCGGATAATCTCTGCGCCCATTTGTTTAATGACATCATTAGGTGCAATCACATTTCCCAAAGATTTTGACATCTTGTGACCCTTGTCATCTAACACAAAGCCTTGTGACAAGACGCCACGATATGGCGCTTTACCAGTTGTCGCAACAGCCGTAATCAGACTGGAGTTGAACCAACCACGATATTGATCAGAACCTTCTAAATATAAATCAGCTGGGAATGAGAGCTCAGGGCGACTCGTTAAGACGCCGCGATGTGACGAACCAGAATCGAACCAAACATCCAAAATATCCTGTTCTTTACGGAAAATACCATGTGGAGAGTGCGAACTCGTAAAGCCTGCAGGTAACAGTTCCTTAGCATCATGCGTGTACCAAGCATTGGCACCTTCTTTTTCAAACATGGTTGCCACATGGGCAATGGTTTCTGGTGTCACAATTGGGGTATCATCTTCAGCATAAAAGATTGGTAGTGGCACGCCCCAAGCCCGTTGACGCGAAATAACCCAATCGCCACGGTCTTTAATCATGTTATAAAGTCGGGTCTTCCCCCAACTTGGGATGAACTGAGCCGTTTCAATTTGAGCTAAAATTTGTTCACGGAACTTCGCGATTGAAGCAAACCATTGCGTTGTTGCTCGGTAAATAACCGGCTTCTTCGTACGCCAATCATATGGGTAAGCATGCGTGAAGTATGATAGCTTCAATAAAGCACCACTAGCTTGCAACTTATCGCTGACTACTTGGTTAGCATCCGCATAAAACATGCCCACTAAATCAGGGTCTGGGACCTCTTTAGTGAACCGCCCCTGCGCATCCATTGGGCTAAATACTGGTAAGCCATAGCGCTGCGAAACGTTATAGTCATCCTCACCAAATCCAGAAGCCGTATGAACAAGGCCTGTACCATCATCAGCAGTAACATGCATGGCATTCATGACTAAGGAATCTTGGTCATAGAGTGGATGGCGGGCAACCATCCGGTCGAGATCACTCCCCTTAACATGTTGCACGGTTTGATAATCAGACCAACCTAATGCATCAGCCACAACCGCTAACCGATTCGTGCCGATGACGTAGCGTTTATCGCCTACCTGCACCACTGAGTAATCGAATTGTGGGTTAACGGTAATCCCTTGGTTAGAAGGAATCGTCCAAGGCGTCGTGGTCCAAATGACAAAGTAAGTGTTCGCTTCAGCAATAATACCCTTCCCGTCTTTAACGGGGAAAGCGATATAAATTGAAGGTGACTTCACATCATGATACTCCACTTCAGCTTCAGCTAAAGTGGATTCACTTGATGGTGACCAATAAACCGGCTTTTTCCCCTTATAGATATAGCCCTTGGCATACATCTCACCAAACAATCTGATTTCTTCTGCCTCAAATTGTGGTTGCAACGTAATATAAGGGTGCTGCCAATCAGCCATAATACCAAGTCGTTTGAAATCTTGACGTTGTTTATTCACTTGTTTTAAGGCGTAATCACGGCACAATTCACGGTAAGCTGCGCGATCCATATGCTTACGGTCAACACCTTGTTTAGCCAGTTCTTGTTCAACTGGTAAACCATGAGTATCCCAACCTGGCACAAACGGTGCATAATAACCGTTCATATTTTTAAAACGAACGATAATATCCTTAGAAATCTTGTTCAGCGCATGACCCATATGGATATTCCCATTAGCAAATGGCGGGCCATCATGTAAATCAAATCGAGGTTTCCCTTGATTAAGCTTTAATCGTTGCTCATATAGCTGATTTTCATCCCAGTCCTTTTGCCACACTAATTCACGTACTGGTAAATTTCCGCGCATTTTAAACTTGGTTTTACCAAGATTTAAAGTATCCTTTACTCGCATTTTTATCCTTCCAAAAGAAAAAAGCCCCGTCCTAGTTTAGGACGAAGCTACCCGTGGTACCACCTAAATTGAGCATTACTGCCCCACTTACTTTTGCGTATCGTGCAAAAAACGTTGGACTTCAATTACCGCAGCTGATCAATGCCATAGCCTACTTTACTGCTAGCCTCACACCACCACTAACTCGCTAACTTGCTACTTTATTTGACTGTCAAGTCCTATTATTTTTTTGAAGAATGATCATGAAAGACAATTGTCATCGCGCTACGCTTTGATCGTCTTTGATGTAACTCTGGCTGTTGTGTTTCAGTCGAATCTGTTTGAATCGGATTAGCAACAACCGAGTCTTCCACTGAGTCTACGCTAGAAACAGAGGTTTTGTCAACCGTAGCCTGATGCCTGGTCTGGTGATTGTTGATCACTTTAACTGACTCATCTGCTAAAATTTTTGCCATCTTCGTTCGAAATGCCGTATTTTCGGCGTCTAACTTAGCCATATCTTGTTTCAGCTGGTCAAAGTCTACCTGCGCATCTGCAACCATGTTCGTCACTTCAGCTTTTTCAGCGACAACAGTTTGAGCTGAATCACTAATACTCTCAGGGACAACACGACGCGTCTGCGATTGGGTCTTTAGCCGGGCGATTTCCTGCTTCAGACCATAATTTTCATTTTTCAAATCAATTAACTGATCAAGCGTATCACTATAGTCATCAATCAACTCATCTAAAAAGGCATCCACTTGATTGGCGTTATAGCCATCGCTTGTTCGTTTAAAATGCTTATCATGAATCGCCATCGGTGTTATGATCGCGTGTTTTTTGTTTGCCAAAGTTTATACACCACCCTATACTTTTCTTTCTTAGTTGCCCCAAATTGGTTAATTTCAACTCGACCAAAATCTCGTAAGCTAATAACATCTCCAATAGTTAGCATTATATTAGAACCTGTAACATTATGCCAATTTAGCTTCACGGCATGTTGCGAAATCAATTTTTTAATTTGACCTCTACTCTGGTGAGTAATGCTAGCTAGCACCGCATCAAGCCGCATTGCAGCAGCTACTGTCGTAAGCAGTAAACTATCATCTTGAGGTATAATCACTGCAGCCTCAGCAACGGCATTTAAAGTCACGTGGACGTGGCCTATGCGCGTTAATTGCTGACACAGATACAATTGTAACCGCGCAACGACAAAAAACTGCCAATGTCCATGACCATCCGTAATAATATCACCGAAATTAGGTAAAGCAATCCCCATATTCGCCAAAGCACCTAAAATATCACTATGCGTTAATTGGGCATACTTGTTTGGATAACTGATTTCAATTGGAATCACCTTAAAATTCGCTGCTGGCATGGCCACTGTGTTTGGCGTCAGATAAACACGTTGTCGTTCAGCATGCGGATAGCCACCCCACCCAGTCAGTTGCGCTTCATGACCAACAATCATTTTCAACATAAAACGTTCGCGTGGATCTAAAAAGGGGGTTAAAATCGGGACACTTTTAAAAAGAAGCCGATTAAAAAGGCCTACTAAATAGTCGACCTCGCTACGCTCCGATGCCGCAAAGTGAGCATAGTAACTACTTGCCTGCTTATTAGACATGGAGAATTAACCTAAAAATTAAGTCGCTCAATAAATTCTGCAACATATACAAAATGAATAAGCCAATAATAGTCGACAAATCAATCCCAGTGCTATATGCTAACCGAGCTATCGGACCACGACGAAACAAGTTTAAATATGGGTCAACAACTCTTGCCAAAAGTTGACCTAAAACTGAATCACGTAACATTGGCATCCAACTAAAGATGGCATCAATTACAATAAGCAGACTATACAACCAAATAATCCAGTTAATCAGTTGGTACAATAACCACATTAGCTTAAACCATCCTTTTTATCGAGCAACTCACTAATTTTGCCATCTGTTGAGAATTTAGGTGGTGTTGCCAAAAAGATCTTATCGCCAATCCGTTGAATTTTGCCACCCAGAGCGTAAACCGTACCAGTGACAAAATCAACAACCCGGCGTGCAGATTCATCTTCCATTCTGCCAAAATTAATAATGACGGCCTTATTAGCTAACAAATTTTGGGCAACATCCTTGGCATCTGAATAAACGCGTGGTTCATAGAGAATGATTTGACTTTTAGCTGCATTAAGTCCTTGCTTAATTGGAACAACATTGTCCCGATTAAGCGAATTTCCTAGTGAGTTAGCAGTCTCGTCTGTCGCTTCATCAAATTGATCCTCGTATGCAGAACCATCATTTTCGTCGTTCAAACCAAAAAAATGGTTAAATTTCTCTGAAAGCATAATTTACTCCTTACTAATTCTCGCTACGATGTTTAAAGAATGGAATAGAATTGTTACTGTGCCCATCATCTTCCTGGATGCTGGTCTCAATTTGAGAAATATCTTCGCCATCCTCGTTACCAAGAACATCGGCATCATTATCATCTGTGGTTGGTGCCACGGAATCTGGACGTTTCACACTGCTAGTATCGTTCAACCCCCAAACACTAGTAGGGTCAACCATAGTTGCTGATTTCACAGCAGGT
Organism: Lactobacillus sp.; assembly: GCA_030455605.1. GTDB lineage: Bacteria > Bacillota > Bacilli > Lactobacillales > Lactobacillaceae > Lactobacillus. The sequence continues at coordinate 11,544 of JAKDPD010000011.1, read as the reverse complement.
TCTGCCTGATTTGGCTTAGCAACGGATTTCGTTTGAGATTCACTCGTTGTCGTATTAGTGGTACGAGAGCTAGGTACAGCTGCTGAATTAGTGGTTGTCGGCTTAGCCCGAAGTTGATGACTGCGCCCTGGCAATTGCTTTGAAGCTTCTAACTCAGCCACTGAATCAATCCCAGTAGCAATCACAGTAACAACCACTTCATCCCCTAAGTTAGGGTTAATCGAGGTCCCAAAGATAATATTGACATCATCCCCTGCAGCCTTAGAAACAATTTCTGAAGCATCTTGTGCTTCAAACAAGGTCAAGTCTGGACCACCGGTGATATTCAATAGCACCTGCTTGGCACCGTCAATAGAAACCTCAAGTAATGGTGATGAAATAGCCAGTTTAGTTGCTTCCACAGTCCGATTTTCACCATTAGCACGGCCAATTCCCATTAAGGCAGCACCTTGGTCCTCCATGACAGTCTTAACATCAGCAAAGTCCAAGTTAACATAGTCGGTTGAGGTAATCAGATCAGAAATCCCCTGTACACCCTGCTTCAAGACATTATCGGCTTCTTTAAAGGCATCCATCATTGGTGTCTTCTTATCTACCATCTCAAGCAAACGGTTATTGGCAATAATGACCAGCGTATCAACATATTGCTTTAGTTGGGTAATTCCCTCAGTCGCATTCTTAGAACGACGTGGTCCTTCGAAGCTAAATGGCCGCGTCACTACACCAACCGTTAAAGCACCAGTTTCACGTGCAATTTTAGCAACAACGGCGGCGGCGCCAGTACCAGTACCGCCACCCATTCCGGCCGTAATAAAAATCATATCAGCGCCCTTCAAGGCATCCTCAATGGTTTGTTCACTCTCTTCGGCCGCCTTCTGGCCAACCTCAGGATGAGAACCAGCCCCTAAGCCACGGGTCAACTTCGGCCCTAATTGAATCTTATCTTCTGCTTTATTACTATTTAATGCTTGAACATCAGTATTTGCAGCAATAAATGAAACACCTTGCACCCCGTCATCAATCATTCGGTTAACAGCATTACCACCAGCTCCACCGACACCGATTACCTTAATAACAGCGCTTTTGTTGTCATCTGAATCGAACGTAAAATCCATCTAATAACCACCTTTAATCAAAGAACTTCTTGAAGAAACTACCGAAACTCTTTTTCTCTTTCTTATTACTATCTTGTTTTTGGTCAGAAACAGTTTTAGCTACCGACATATTACTTTCATTATAATCGTCTTGAGCTTTTATTTCACTAAGGATAGGCCGTCTTTTTGCAGATCGTTCTTTTTTAGGTTGCATTTCAGTTTGATCCGACAAAACTTCAATCCCGTAAATAGCACTATTCGCCATGAAGTCAATATCTGACATCTTGTTTGAATAGTTGATAATCCCATATGCAGCAGCATATGCTGGACTATGCATCCCCAACTGATCTGGTTGAAAGACTCGTGCCTTAACATTCAGCCGATTGGCCACCAAAGTGTCGAGCCCTTCAAGCAAACTAGTGCCACCGGTAATAATGACACCACCGGGTAATTTCAGGGCATCATGTTTTTTCAACCCCTTACCAAGACGTGAAACAATTTGTTCCAAACGCGCATTGATAATCTCAGTCAGATAAGCTTCATCAACTAATTGTTGTTCAGTTTTACCAACCGTGCGTACAGCAAATTGTGACTTAGCTGATGCTAGACTTGGTAAAGCAAAACCATAATCAACTTTCGCCTGCTCAGCCTCTTTATTAGAAGTCGATAGTACCACCGAAATATCGTGCGTGATATCACTACCACCTTCTAAATCAACACTTGCATATTTAATTTGTCCCTGATGAATGACAGTCGCAGATGTCATTCCACCACCAAAATCAAGAATAATCGCACCAAAGGTACGTTCACCCTCATCCAAAGCAACACTTGCAATCGCTAATGGTGTTGGAACGAAGAAGTTATTGAATACGCCTGCTCGTTCGATTGCCTTCTTTAAATTGTGTAATGAACTGCTTGGCGCAGTCAGTAAAATGCCGTTAACTGCTAATGAATGGGCAATCATCTTGCGTGGATCGTCCACGTTGGTTTTGCCATCAATGATAAAGCGACTTGGAAGATATGAAACAGCCTCACGCCCATCTTTTACAGCTGAACGAATTGCTGCTTGTAAAACGCGTTTGACATCCTTGCTAGTTACCTCAACCCCAGATTCACCAACATTGGTAAGCCCAGTAGCCGCCTCTAGCTGTAACATTCCGACGGGTAACCCAGTTACCACCCGATGAATTGGCTGGCCCAACTTGTCAGAAACATCTTGTAAAGCTCGCTTAATCGCACCGGCTGTTTCATCAATATCCACAATTTGACCATGGCGCATACCATTATTGGGAGTTGTTACTGAGCCAATGACTTTTCCATTGTCTGCGATAACTGCTTTGATACTAGTGGTGCCAATATCTAGGCCCACTAACAGGTTTTGATTTTTCAAAATTAAGCCCCCATTAACATCTACTTATCAGAATTTTACCATAAATCCGATTATGATACATTATTCCGGATATCGTATGCTTTCATTTCATTGCTGGTTAGTGGTCGACTAAACGCGCCGACTTCCAAGTCCACTAGACTGTATTTCCCAGCCTTCGCGCTAATAGCATCATAATACTTAACTTTATTTTTAAAAGTATCAATATTGCCTACAACCACATTACCATTTTTCATGACATAAACGACTTGTGTTCCACGGCTGGTGCGACCACTTATCAATTTAACTTGATCTTGGAATTCTTCTGGCAATAACTTAAACAATTGCAAATTACGCTTTAAGAATTGTGGTTTTTCATAATTGATAAACAATGGCCGTGACTGATCAACTTCTGACCAAGTTAGGACCTGCGTTCCTAAACGTCCGCTGCTTAACAAGCGCTTAAACCCATGCTCAATTTTTAGGTAGCCGACAGTAGGCCGCTCATGTAGCATAATGACCAATTGATTAATTCCCTGTACTTGTAACTGTACCGAGGCTAGCTCTGGGTAATGGCTGATTAATCGTCGGCTAATGTTGCCTTGATCTAGTAGGTAATCAACTAGCTTTCCTTTAGCACTAATGCCGGAATGTTGCACTAGCTCACGTGCTGGTAATTCCTGTGCACCAGTTACCTTAATACTGGCAATGTTAGCCAAGGGGGAAACATAATAGCCTAGACCCACAATTGCCAGCACTGCAATCGCTAGAAAGGCACCCAATCGACGCGTTAACGACCGATGACGCTCTGCACGCAAGTGTTCGAGTGAAGCAGAGAGCTTTTTATGGCGTCCTGGACGCTGATTCTGTTCATGATTAATATACCGTGAAATTTTTTCATCAGGATCAATTTTAGTTAATCGCTTTTTTGGCAACCTACTTCACCCCCCTTAACGATTCGAATTTACGAGCGAATAATAGTTTGCATCACTTTAATAACTTGATCAGCTGAATCAGGCGTCCCAATTTTCTTAGAAGCGGTTGCCATCTCATGGGCAGCCTTAGTATCGAGCAAGAGATGATCAATTGAAGCTACAAAATTGTTAGGATTCAAATCATCTTCTGGAATCACTAATGCAGCCCCCTGATCCTCTAAATCTTGGGCATTCTTCATCTGGTGATTATGCGTAACATTGGGACTAGGGATTAAAATTGCTGGCACCCCTAAAGCAGTAAATTCGGCAATACTGGTTGCCCCTGAACGTGCCACCACACACGTCATTTCTGGTAATAAGCCTGGCATATTTTTAATGTAAGGCAGAATTTTGATGTTAGTTCCTAAAGAATAATCAACCAATTTCTTTTGGATAGCATCATAATAGTATGTCCCAGTAGCCCAAATCAGTTGATATGGCTTCTCACGTAAATCTTTTAGCGACTGTAGCATAATGCGGTTAATCGCAAGGGCTCCGCGCGAACCACCAAATACTAATACTGTTGGAATTGCTGGATCTAAACCTAAATCGGTTAGTTCAACGGGTATCGCATTAATATTCAATACCTGTTGTGAACGAGGATTCCCAGTTTTAACCAGCTTTTTCTTTTCAGAAAATTGTTTAGCCGCATCATCAAAGGTATAACAAATTCGATCCACATAATATGCTAAAAATTTATTCGCTAGTCCGACAACACTATTAGACTCATGAATCATTGTAGGAATCTTAAGCTTAGCAGCCTCATAAACGATAGCGCCACTGACATAGCCACCAGTTCCTAAAACTAAATCAGGTTTAAATTCGCGTATTAATTCACGGGTACGCTTAGTTGCTTTAAGGAAAAGTTCAATGGTTTCAAAATTTTTCAATGGGTGCTTGCGATTAAACCCCTGAATTTTGATCGTTTTGAAATTAATTCCGGCTGCCGGGATAATTTTAGATTCCAAGCCTTTTTCTGTTCCCACAAATAAAATATCATCATTTGTAGCTAACCCGCGCTCTTTTAACCGATTGATAATAGCTAAAATTGGATAAATGTGACCACCAGTGCCACCACCTGTAAAAATAATCTTCATTATTTAGTCTTTAATTCCTTTACAAAATTAACGAAATAGTCGCCACGCTCTTCAAACGTCCGAAACTGATCCCATGATGCACACGCTGGCGAGAATAACAGGACATCCCCTGGCTCACTTAAACCATAAGCTTCTGGAACAGCTGCTTGCAAGGTGTCTTCAATGACGATATTTTTAACACCAGCCTTGCGGCAGGCATCTGCAAGTAAATAACGTGCTTCGCCGTAGAGTACCGCAGCCTTTACATGGGCTTTAATGAGTGGCACTAATTCATCAAAAACGAAGCCACGGTCCAAGCCCCCAGCAATCCATACCTCAGGCACCTTAAACGCAGGAATGGCGACACTAGCCGCTTCAATATTAGTTGACTTAGAGTCATTATAAACTTTACGACCCGCTAAAGTCATTACATATTGCAAACGATGCTTAGCGCCAGCAAAAGTACTTAAAACTTTGACAATGTCGGCCTTATCAGCTCCCATTAATTGACTGATAGCAATCGCAATCAGACTATTTTGCAGATTATGCATTCCTGGCAATTTAACATCATCAATCTTCATAATTTGATCAGATTGACTACTCAAAAATTCACTACCCACAAAATAATCGGCTTGCTGATCTTGCTCAGAAAAAGTAAGCACTTTAGCCTTAGTCAGGGCTAATTCCTGCTTCAAGATATCCTTTTGATCATAGTTAGCTAAGAAATATTGGTCAGGTGTTTGGAAACGGGTCACATTTAATTTAGCTTGGACATAGTTATCAAAGGTCTTGTGATAATCGAGATGGACATTATGATAAATATCAACAATCGCAGCGACCTTAGGTTTAATATCGGTCACACCCAGTAACTGAAAACTGGAAATTTCAACCACTAACATGTCGTCTTTTGTGGCTTTAGGAACAACCTCAGAAATAGGTACCCCAATATTCCCTACAGCATAGGCATGATGCCCTGACTTAGCAAGATGCGCTTCTAAGATTTGCTGTGTGAGCATGACCGTAGTAGTTTTTCCATTTGAACCAGTCACACAAACATAGGGCGCTTCACTGCAAGCTAGCGCAATTTGTGGTTCAGTCAAAACTGGGATTTTTAAAGCAATTGCCCCTTTAACCATAGGGTTGTCATACGGAATGCCAGGATTTTTAACTAGATAATCAAAATGCTCAGCGGCCAAAATTTCAACCGGATGGTGCCCACCAATAACGGTAACACCTGCCTTGGTTAGCGCAGCTGCCTTAGCATTATGTGACAAATCGGCTTGATCGTTTAGCGTAATGATGGCACCCAGTTTGAGTAATAACTGACTAACAGCAAAGCCACTCTTACCTAGTCCCAGAACTAAGACCTTTTTATTGCGATACGTCTCGATTAATTTCATTTTATTTGTTTTAACCCCAAATCATTAAGTAAACAGCACTACCAATTAAGCTAACTAACCAGAACACAAAATCAACCTTCCATTCTGACCACCCCAACATCTCAAAGTGATGGTGAATCGGGGTCATCTTGAAAATTCGTTTACCAGTAAGTTGAAACGATGCAACTTGCATCATAACACTTGCTGTTTCACAAACAAACACAATCCCAATTAATAGGAGAGACCATGGACGATTTAAGAATAGTGATACGGCTGCCAAACCACCACCTAGTGCGAGTGAGCCTGCGTCACCCATAAAAATCTTGGCTGGTTTATGGTTAAAAATAAAGAAGGCAATTAACCCACCAATAATTGCTAAACAATAAGTTAAGATAGCAATTTGGTGCTGGCGATAAGCGAGATAAGCATAAGTTGCGTAAGCAATAATTGTGAGTCCAGTGGCGAGTCCATCTAGTCCATCAGATAAGTTAACGGCGTTTGAATAACCCACCAGCCAGATAATCGTGAAAATCGTGAACAGGCCAATACTTGTAGTAACTCCCAAGATAGGTAGCCATAGTTTGAAATCGAACCCATCAGAAGCCGCAATCAAGACAATGACAACTGCAATTAAAATTTGGAGTAACAACTTTTGCCAGGCACGTAGTCCCAAGTTTCGTTTAAAGTGTAGCTTCAAACCATCATCTAAGAAACCAACAATGCCATAGCCAAGCAAACTGATCAATAAAATCCAAACAGTCTTACTCACCACGCCTTGCCAGATGGTGACCCAAATAGTTGAAAGGGCTGCCGCTAGAACGAAGACGGTTCCTCCCATAGTCGGCGTCCCGCTCTTCTTTTGATGCCATTTAGGGCCCTCATCACGAATCTCTTGACCTTCCTTATTAGCATGCATATAAATAATCAACCATGGTAACAAAATGGCCGTAATAACTAGTGAACTAATTAATGCAATTGTGCTCTGCAGCATTTGAGCTTACTCCTTTAACTTAACGCTAATAACTTGTTTGGATTTAAGCTTGGCTCCGGGTGAAATCGACTGGGAGATAACTTTTCCACTCCCACGTTGGCTCACCTTAATCCCCGTCAATTTAGTAAAACTTTCTAGATTAGCTGTTGTCCAACCATCCATACGAGGCATTATCAGTGGACCACTACTGGTCACAAGTAATCTAGAACCAACAACTAAGGTTTGATTGGCAACTGTACTCTGGGATAGTATGCTATGACCCGTATTTAAATTGACGAGTTCGAAATCATGTTCTTTAGCCAAGCGCGTCGCTGCGCCAATTTTTTTACCCTTAAGCTCTGGCACTTTAACCAACGACACATTTTGACTTTGGTTTTTAGCCATAAAGACAAGCCGCTGCATCACTGGCTTAAAAATGGCTGCCAAAATTAGCTCTGGCATCTTACTCATCCGTTGGGGTTGTTGCATCGTTAAATAAACACAGTAACGTGGATTAGATGCGGGATAGACACCAACGACTGAAAAGAGATAATTATTATCTCCCTTCAAATACCCGCCATGTTTCTGATTAGCAATCTGAGCTGTTCCCGTTTTAACGCCTAAATCAACACCAGACATCTTATAAGCATGACCCGTTCCGATTGTCGGATTCAGTACCCGCCGCATATTATGAATCAAAAGGGCCCGCGTTGCAGCCGTATAAATTGACTTGCCGACTTTCTTAATCCGATAAGAGCTGATGGTCTTACCATTATCCGTCGTAATTGTCTTCACAAATTGTGGTTTTACCATCTGCCCGTTATTTCCAAGGGCACTAAATGCCTGCATCATCTGCATCACATTAACGTCAATACCTTGCCCGAAAGCAGATACCGCTTGGTTGAGGCTCCCTTTAAGGGATACTAATCCAGATTGTTCGCCCGGTAAAGTAACGCCCGTTTTCTTTGCAAGCTGGTAAGCGTCCAAATAACGTTGCCAAGTCGCGCCACCCATCTTACGTTCAAGGAGTGCCAAGCCCACATTACTCGATCGTGGAAAGGCTTGTGAGAAAGGAATCGAGCCCCAACCAGCAGTTTGCCAGTCATGAATGGTAGCACCACCAATTCTCACAGAACCCGACCGATAATATTGATTGGGTTGATAATTACCACTATTAATCACGGCCGATAAGGTTAAAATCTTAAAAACCGATCCTGGCTCATAAGTATCTTGTACCAGAACATCCCGATATGATTGAGTTAACCCTTTCTTGGTTTGGGGATTAAAAGTAGGCCGCTGACTCGCCGCCAATACTTGCCCAGTCTTGATATCCTCCACCACGGCAGTTAATTTTTTGGGCTGGTATTTAGCCTGAGCCGCACTGAGTTCATCCTCTAGCAAGCTTTGCAATGGTGAGTCAAGTGTCAAATACAGATTACGACCATTTTGTGGTGCTTTATAAGTATCCGAATTCTGCATTTTTGAAGTCGAAGTCGAAATCTTGTAGCCATTATGCCCCGTCAGAATTCGATTATACCAAGCTTCTAGTCCCATCACACCGGTAATGTCGGACTGACGCGTTTTTTTATTGTACTCCGGTAATGCTAAACCCACGACGTGAGACGCAAAATTTCCATTCATATACAAACGCGAAGGCGTTTCAGTAAATTTAATCCCCGGCAACTTCAACTTATCAATCTTGGCTTTTTGTGCCACAGTCAGATTTGCACCAGCTTGTCCAAATTGCACCTGAAATGACTTGTGTTTGGGTGTCAGGTAGGTTAGTAACTTTTTCGCCGATACATGCAGAACTGGTGCTAACTTGTTAGCTGTCTTAAGCTTATTAACCACATACTCTGGATGATTATTGGCATCAATTGAAGATCTATCTAAAATCGCATACATGGTGTACAGATGGGAATCTTCTGCAATGACTAACCCACTACGATCATAAATGGTGCCACGGCTTGCAGTTAAGATGGCATTACGCGTGTAGAGCTCGGCCGTTCGCTCAGAAATGTTCTGACCACCAATGGTTTTCGACATTCCCAGATATAAAAAGCGACCTACAAATAGCAGAAAAACCAAAGCCACGGCGATTTGAAGGATTCTCCCCACCGTAAAACGGTAACCGTGAACTTTGGCTTGATTCTGTTTTGAATAATTATCCCTGCTCATTAGCGAATCGTCCTAATATTCTTTTCAATTAGGCTGAGCCCTTTTTGGCGGGCAATCCGATTTAACCGTGTATTCGAGGTCAACTCACCAATTTGTTGGTTTAGCCCGGTCACACTAGTCTCCCTTTTTGCCATTTGCTGCTGTACATGGGTCAGGTGTTCTTCAGCTGCAGTTGCCGCAATACTAGCAGACACACATATTGTTGCCAATACTAATAACACGACACTAGCTACGATAACTAGTGCCCGTTCACGCCAATTATAGCTAACTTGACGATAATCTTGAACAATACTAGTAACTCTGGTCCCAGCTGCTTCTTCGGGATCGTATTCAAGTCTTCTTGCTGAAGTGTCAACCATCTTTCTGCCTCTATAGTTTCTCTGCAACGCGTAATTTTGCACTATGTGCGCGATTATTCTGTTCAAGCTCCAAATCTGAAGCCTCAATTGGCTTGCGGTTAACTAACCGCAGGAGTGGCTTGGCATCTGCTGGGATACCAGGCATCCCTCTTGGGATCTCAACCTCAGAATGTTTTTTAAAAATTTGTTTCACAATTTTATCTTCATGGGACTGGAATGTAATAACACTTATCCGCCCACCAGGTTTTAATACCTGAATTGCTTCTTCCAGCGATGTTTGTAAAACTTCCAACTCGTGGTTAACAGCAACTCGTAAAGCCTGAAAACACTTTTTAGCTGGGTGACCACCGGTTCTTCTAGCTCGAGCCGGAATCGCATCCTTGATAATATCGACCAACTCAAAAGTGGTGGTCACCGGGTGACTCTGGCGTCTAGCAACAATTAATCTCGCAATCGGTCTCGCAAACTTCTCATCACCATAGCGATAAAACAATTGTGCCAGCTCTTGTTGACTCAAATTATTGACCAATTGATAGGCATCAATGGGTTGACTCTGATCCATGCGCATATCTAGCCGAGCATCAAAGCGATAAGAAAAGCCTCGACCAGCCTGATCAAATTGTGGTGAAGATACGCCTAAATCATAATAAATGCCATCAATGCCATCGCTGAAACCATGATCAATAAGTTCACGCTTAAGCTGACTAAAATTACTGTGAATCAACACCAGCCTTGGCTCACTATCAGGTCGTAATGTTTGAGCAAATGTTTGTTGTGCCGTTTTGATGGCATATTCATCTTGGTCAAACCCAATCAACATACCGGTCTCAAGCTGGCTTAATAAGTAGCTAGCATGTCCCCCGCCGCCAAAAGTTGCATCGACATAAACGCCGCCCGCATGGACCTGCAGTTGATTGATTGTTTCATGCAATAACACACTTGTATGTTTAAAAGGTATCATTCAAAATCATCCAAATCTTCTGCAATCTCATCATAGTCATCGCTGGCTTCATCAGAGAACTCATCCCATCGGGCTTGGGACCAAATTTCAATGCGATCCGACACGCCCACAATCACACACGCCTTTTCCAATGCAGCATGTTTTTTCAAAGTGGTCGTTAAGTTAATTCGTCCTTGTTTATCGAATTCAGCTTCCATCGCACCAGAATAAAACATTCGAGTAAAACGACGTGCATTCTTTTTAGTCAGTGGAAGTTGAGCGAGCTTAGCTTCAATCTTCTGCCACTCAGTAACTGAGTAGCCAAAAATGCAGCCTTCCATGCCACGAGTCAACACCATTTTTGATCCAAGTTGATCACGTAATTTAGCTGGAACAATTAATCGTCCTTTTGTATCCAAATTGTGTTGGTATTCACCCATAAACATGGTATAGCCCCCCTTCCAACATTTAATTTACCACAATTCCCCACTTCATACCACATTCATTGCATAAATACCAAATCTTTTAACATTATTACTTATTGGTAACAAATTGAGACCACAAAAAAAGCCTGAAAGCACAAGACTTTCAGGCAATATTAAATTGATTAAATAACTTTACCACTGGTGGGGCTTAAAACAAGGTAATCAGCAATCCAGCATACCACAAAACACTTGACCAAGTGAAACACTCCCACAAAATACCTAATGTTTTACTAACGGATAAATTTTTATCAGTCAAGGCTAACTTCAAAATAATAATAACGGCTAGCAAGGCATACAATAAAAAGCCGTATGGCAGAAACGAGGGCTGGCGTTCATGATCAGTAATTAATTGACAAGCAAAAACAAAGAAAAAAGGTAACACTGCATAGGAATGAAATTGTGATTTTGGAAAAAGTTTTTTGAGTAAGCCCCACGCGATTAGCCCGAGGATGGGGACAAGAATAATTTGAAACATGGCTTTCCTCCTGGACTTATTCTAACCTTTTCAGTAATTGAAAAAAACTCTCTAACACGATAAAATGATAACAGTTAAGGGAGGACACTTCATGGCACATAAAAAACACAAATCGAAGTTTCAAAAAATCGAAAATACAATGGTAATTTTAATGGCATTTATCACTTTAGCTGCGATTGTTGCTGCAGTCTTACCACTGTTCTTTCATTAAAAATTTTGTTATAAAAAACGCGCTACGTAAACGTAGC
>JAKDPD010000046.1 GCA_030455605.1 Lactobacillus sp. | reverse complement strand
TCACAACAGTTAACTATGTTACCAACTTTTTGCCTGCTTGGCAAGTCTTTTTTGCAAATTAATTGCAATTAATCTGCTCATAGATCAGCTGCAGCATATAAAAAGGGTCGCTAGTATTATGACTAGTGACCTTTAAATTGAATTACCGAGTTAATAAAGCTTTACCCAACCGATAGTCACGCTGAAATTCAGCATCTGGCACTAACATACCACCTGTCGCCCATACAATATGAGTCGCATGTGTCATTGGGTACTTTTTAGCTAGAATTGGCTGAGCTGCGCGTAGCGCTGCAAAACCAGCTGCAGCACTCGGCTCAACTCGTATTTGCTCTTGATCAAACAGCTCAGCTGTATATGCCATTACGCGATCATCGTCAAAAGTCGCAATACCATCAAGTAACGTCCGCATTTCATGTCCAGCTAAACGACTTGGTCGTCCTACAGCTAGACCATCAGCTTCAGTCAACCCATCCAGCCCAAGATTATAAACAGAAATTTTTTCATTCAAACCAGTTGCCATACCTAAAGCAACGGAAGGAACATGCGTAGGTTCTGAAAAAATAGCATGGACGTCGTCGCCAAAGATGGTCTTTAACCCAAACGTAACACCACTTGGCGACCCACCAACGCCGGCTGGTAAATAAACAAACAATGGGTGATCAGCATCCACCTTGATATGCTGATCTCGCAATTGCTTTTGCAAACGAATCGCAGCAACAGCATAACCTAAATAAAGATTAACGCTACCTTCATCATCAATAAAGAAGACATTCGGGGTTTTGGCCGCTAATTCACGCCCTGCGGTAATCGCTTCGGTAAAGCTGCCGTCGTATTCGACTACAATCACCCCTTTTTCGCGAAGAAGATCTTTTTTCCATTGTTTAGCATCTCTAGACATATGTACTGTCGCTTGGAAACCAAGCTTAGCAGCAACAATGCCAATCGAGAGTCCCAGATTTCCGGTTGATCCCACAGCAATACCATATTGGCTAAAGAAGTCATGAAATTCTGGAGTATCCAAAACCTGGTAATTATCCAAATAAGCCAACTTATGTGCTGCAATTGCTAGACGTTCTGCAATCACCAACACTTCATAAATGCCACCACGCGATTTAATAGAGCCGCTAATTGGCAATTCATTATCTGCCTTAAGATATAGTTCTCCTAATAATTCATAATTCTCACGCTGTGTCAGGGAACATTTCATTTTTTCGAGATGATAAATTGGCGACTCCAAAATACCATGACTTTTAGCCGTTTCCTTAAAAGCCGACGCAAAATAAGGTGCAAACCGTTCAAATCTTGCGGCTGCATCAAATAAATCACTCTGAGTCGTGCATAACTTGGCCTGCTGACCATAATCAGGATTGACCCAAAATGTTTCTTTCTCAGCTGCCAAGTCAGAAACAAGGGGATACTTTTCCTTTAGCGTTTCAATTTCCATAAGAACCTCCGCAAATCTACATGTGTTTATTGTACCTGTTTAGTAGCATTTTAAAAGTTAAAAATGATTCCAATCACATGAAGCTGCCATGAAGGCATCAAAAAAAGGACCTCTCGGTCCTCCTCTCTCCGCTTAGCTCCGGCTGTCAGGCTC
>JAKDPD010000045.1 GCA_030455605.1 Lactobacillus sp. | reverse complement strand
CTGATACTGAGTTAAAAGCCTTTACACAGCATCGCAATCGTCACGTCAAGGTGCTCGGAAAAGTCACCATGATGGCGGGTTATTTCATGACACCGAAGCGCATTCGGCCAACTAAATACTACTGGCTAATTCCGGAAGATTTGTCGATTCCAGATCGCCCTCTAGGCCGGGTCGCTCACGTTCGTGGAAAGGATGGACAACTTCAAAATGTGATGGTGCTTTATATTACCAAACAAAAGCAACGTCAATTGCAGGATGGTCGGATTATACCAAATCAGTTTATGATTGAATTCACAAATCGCATTGCTTCTCCCTTGCAAGTAAAACAGGGGCAAAAAATCGAAAAGCAGCGGCAGGAAGATTACCGGGGTCTAGTGGCTTACCGGTTTTCTTAGAACCCGAAGCCGTGCAATTACTTAGTTTCTGGTGCCGCACGCCACAACAAATGCGCCGGTTTATTGGTATCATCCTGAATGCTAAATATCGAGTTGAAAAGGATCATCAGGACATTGGCGTCATGATTCCACTTGATGATGAGGAACTGAAGCCTTTAATGACTAAAGCCTTGAGACGCTACTTTAACGCCCTGAGAAGCAATGAGAAGCATATCAAGAACGTTGAAAACTACTTGTACGGCACCATGCAAAACCTATTTGGGGTTTGGTGGAATAAACAAGCGGCTAGAGAATATGCTACCAAACACCCTGACGATGAGCGTACTTGGAACTAAAACGCCCTATAAGCTCGTTTAAGACATTTTAAGTAGGCAAGGCATAATTTATACTAAAACTGATTTAAAACCGCTCTGAAGCAAAAATAGGTGCCTTAAGTGGTTGAACAGGCGATGACTGATCTAGAAAGATGGGAAAGGAGCTTTTTAAATGACCAAACCAAGCAAAGAAGTCGAAAAAATAGAGCAATTGTTGGCTGACCCCTGGGCAATCGACATTCAAGAAATTTGGGAGCAAGCAGCACATAATCCAGATCCTGATAAGCGCAAGTTGTTTGACGCGGTACACACTTACCTCTTAGATAAACGCCAAGAGAAAATTATCAACGAAAAGCATTTCGTGATTTAACATGAGTGAGCTAAAAAGATACCTCATCGTAGCTGGTATAAACGGCGCTGGTAAAAGCACTTTATATCGCGCGAGACCCGAATTATTTACTCACTCCAAACGATTAAATGCCGATGAAATCCTACAAAAAATGGGTGGCGATTGGCATAAAGATCGTGATAACTTTAGGGCAATGCGCGAAGAAATAAAACAACTCCACGCGGCTTTAGATACCGGGCAGAGTATTCATGTTGAAACAACCTTAGCTGGGCAAGGAAAGGCACAATTAAATTTAATCGAGCGGGCTCACCAAAATGGTTTTGAGGTCACGCTTTTATACGTGGCATTAAAAAACGAAAGAGTAGCAATTAATCGGGTTCATGAACGGGTCAAAAAAGGTGGGCACGGAGTACCAGATGAAATTGTTAAAAAACGCTATAATCAATCAAATCATAATTTAGCAATAGTTGCATTCAAAGCTGATAATGTCGTGATCTACGATAATAGCCAAAAATTTGTGTCAGTTTACAGACGAGATCATGACCAGGTGATCA
>JAKDPD010000031.1 GCA_030455605.1 Lactobacillus sp. | reverse complement strand
AGTAAAATATTAAGAACAGCTTCGACATACGTGCAACTTGAATTCACACTTTCACCCAATGCAGCCGGGGCTACTGATTCACTTGACGTTTCAAGTTGTTGACGTGCTTGTCAGCTGTTGCTGCAAATATTTTACACGTCAACAATTATATCGGTTTCAGAACTTGAAAGCAAGAAAAAGCTTGTAAAGGTCGTAATTAAGCGGGTTTTTGGTATAATTAGAAGTAGTTTTGGAGGATACTTATGTCATCTACGCAAACTTTAATTGTAGTCGCCTTAGTTGTTTTCATCTTATTTGTTTTAGGACTAGGCTTATTCATTAATCGTAAACAGTTACGCGAAATTGCTACGATTCAGAACACTTTAACGAAAATCAACGCCTTACAACTCGGGCAAGATATTAATCGGTTAGATCAGATGGAGCTTGCCGGTGAGAGTTTGATCACGCTAAATACGTGGAAAAAGCAGTTTAAAACCATCACACAAAAGCTGATTCCAGAGATTACTCGTCGCACTGATCTGGCCAGCGAGCAAGTGGCTGCTTATAAATTGTGGGGTGCTCGCAAAGACCTAAGAGAAGCCCAAACTTTGTTGGTTAGTGTCAATGATTCATCGAAGCATACCAAGCAAGTTTTCACACAGCTCCTTGAGGCTAATCGTGAAAATCAAATGCAGTATGATAGCTTGAGTGCTACTTACCAAGGGATGCGCAAGGAAGTTTTGGCTCATTCTTTTGCCTATGGCCCGGCTATTGATCAGCTAGAAGAAGACTTGTCTACGATGGAAGCTAATTTCTCCGAGGCTAAAAATCTTTCTTCCCAAGGTGATCATGTTGAGGCCAAGCGCGTATTGGATAAATTGCAGGTGGACTTAAGCCAGCTAAAGGCCGCACTACCAGATGTTAAACACGCGCAGCATCAACTTGAAGTGGTTTTTCAGTCGCAACTACATGAAGTGTCGGATACTTACAAGCAAATGCGTCAAGATAAGTTTTATATTGATGCGCTGGATGTCCAGCTAGAAGTTAAGAAGTTATATGCCTTAATTGAGCACGCGAATGAATTGCTAGCTGGCGTCAAAATTGCAGAGCTAAAGGATCAAAATAAGGCCATTGCGGGCAAGATTAACACAATCTATGAAGTCCTGATTCGTGAATTTAAGGCTAAGCCATTTATTGAAAAAAATCAGGCTAAGGTGCTCACACAGATTGCCCGGCAGCAATCTGCTTCAAAGAAGCTAGTGGAAAAATTAAAGCATATTGATGAGAGCTATGAATTGACACATGGTGAATTAGGACAGAGTAAAAAACTTGAACGCGAAGTGGCTGCGATGAGTCATCAGTATACCGTTGATACGCAGAATATCGCAGATGGTAAGGCGGTCTTTTCTAAATTGCAAGCGAGTTGGTTAGCAATGGTGAAACGACTCAAGGAAATTGAAGCTGAGCAGGAACAAATGGCAGTTAATGTCGAGGGATTGTATGATTCTGAAAATGTTGCGCGGGCTTCCATTGCTAATTTCAAACAGGAGGTGGCTTTGGTTTATCGCCGGATTGAACGCCGTGATTTGCCAGGTAGCCCTGAAAGTTTTGTTCAGATTTATACCCTGGTGGTGAATGAAATTGCTAAGGTAAGCCATGAACTCGATCAAGTTCGGATTAATATGGAAAAAATTGCTGATGAATTAATTCAAATTTCAGATGATGTTCAGCGTCTCAAGCGCGAGGCGGATGAAATTATCAACTCCGCGAATTTAGTAGCGCTAACCATGCAATATTCTAATAAGTTTACTGGCGATGAACTTGTGAAACGGGCGCAGCGGCAAGCAATGGCATTGTACCGCGATAAATTTTCCTATAAAGAGGCGCTGGATACGATTGCGCCAGCGATTGAACGCGCAGAACCAGGTAGTTATCAGCGCTTAGAAAATGCTTACTATGCAGAACAAAAAAGAAAATAATTGAAGCAAAAGTTATTTTGAGCTAAAATTGTGAAGTTATTGAGGCGGTCAAGTGATTGACCGTCTTTTGTGAGGGGATATTTTTTTGATTTATTTTGATAACAGTGCCACAACACAAATTTATCCAGAGGTTTTGGCAACTTATGATCAGGTTGCCACGAAAATTTGGGGAAATCCCTCTAGTTTGCATCGGCTAGGGGATCGGGCGCACCAATTATTAGAGGCTTCAAGGCAGCAAGTGGCGCAGTTACTTAACGTGACCGCACCTGAAATCATTTTTACGTCTGGCGGTACTGAGTCCAACAATATGGCGATTAAGGGCACTGCGATTCAAAAGCGGGAGTTTGGTAAGCACATTATTACCTCAAGCGTTGAACATCCTTCCGTTGCCAATGCCTTTAATGAACTTGAACAATTGGGCTGGCGGGTGACCCGTTTACCCGTTGACCGGTCTGGCCGGGTTCGCGTGGCGGATTTAAAACAACGTTTAGATTCAGATACGACGCTAGTATCGATTATGGGTGTTAATAATGAAGTCGGGGCGATTCAGCCGATTGCTGAAATCTCGGATTTACTCGTGAATTATCCGAATGTGATGTTTCATGTTGATAATGTCCAGGCGCTCGGAAAGAATCTTTGGTCACAAGTCTTTACACCACGAGTCGATTTGACTAGTCTTTCAGCCCATAAATTTCATGCCCCTCGTGGCGTCGGTATCCTGTATAAAAAAACGGGTAAGATGCTAACCCCACTTGCAGAAGGTGGCGGGCAGGAGCGTGGTTTACGTTCTGGAACTGAGAATTTGGCCGCAATTGCCGGTATGGCGAAAGCAATCAGACTGCTATTAACTGATGAAGTCGCTAAAGCAGAGCGTGAAGCCGCCATTAAAGCCAAGATTGATCATTTCTTACGTGCCCTCCCTGGGGTCACCGTTTTTTCAAACGATGATGCGACCTTTACCCCGCACATTCTCTGCTTTGCACTAAGCGGTATCCGCGGTGAAACGCTCGTGCATACGTTAGAAGCGCACGATATCTATACTTCAACCACTTCCGCCTGTTCATCGAAAACGGCGGATGAAGCAAGCACCTTGTCAGCGATGCATGTTCAAGCGAAACTCGCCACCAGTGCAATTCGGCTTAGTTTCGACGAAAGCAATACCTTAGCAGAAGCTGATCAATTCATCGCCGTATTTAGCGATATTTACCATCATTTTGCTAAAATAAATCATTTAGGAGAGTAGTCATGCAGTATACGGAAGTGATGATTCGCTACGGCGAGTTGTCAACCAAGGGAAAAAATCGTAAAGATTTTATCAATCGCTTAGCCTCCAATATCCAAAAGACCTTAGTCGATTGGCCAGAATTGGAATTTCATCCCCGGCATGATCGGATGCATATTGTGTTACACGGCGCACCATTTGAGTCGATTGATGCGCGTTTAAAGCGCGTGTTTGGCATTCAAACGTATTCGCCAGTCGTGACTGCTGAAAAGAATTTACTAGCAATTGAAACCAAAGCGCTAGAACTTATGCAGGCGACTTTTCAGCCAGGCATGAGTTTTAAGGTCAATACTCGGCGCAGTGACCATCAGTTTGAATATGATACGAATCAGCTTAATAGCTTGATTGGTGACTATTTATTTGATCAGATGACCGACTTAAAGGCTGAAATGAAGCATCCAGATTTAGTCTTGAGAATTGAAGTTCGCCGGGATGCAATTTATTTGTCAAATCAGTTACTTAAAGGAGCTGGTGGAATGCCCGTGGGCACCGCCGGCAAAGCCGTGATGATGTTATCTGGGGGGATTGATTCACCAGTTGCTTCTTACTTAGCCCTAAAGCGGGGCGTCGATATTGAAATGGTGCACTTTTTCAGCCCACCATATACCACTGATAAGGCGTTAGCTAAAGCCAAGGAACTCACTGGGATTTTAGCCAATTATTCGGGTAAAATTAATTTTATTGCGGTGCCGTTTGCTGAGATTCAAGAAACTATCAAGGAAAAGCTCCCAGAAGGGTATTTAATGACTATTCAGCGCCGCTTTATGTTACGCCTAGCTGATTTAATTCGTGCTAAGCGTGGTGGCAAAGCCATCATCAATGGTGAGAGTATCGGGCAGGTGGCTTCGCAAACCCTTGATTCCATGATTGCCATTAATGACGTTACTGCAATGCCAGTTTTGCGTCCTGTAGTGACGATGGATAAGAATGAAATTATTGCCTTAGCTGAAAAAATTGGCACCTTTGACTTATCAATTGCGCCGTTCGAGGATTGTTGCACCATTTTTGCACCACCACGTCCTAAGACGAAACCTAAGCTTGATAAAGCACGTCTCTATGAACAAGAACTCGATATTAATGGCCTCGTTGAACGTGCTTTAGCCGGTATCCAAGTGACACCTATTTATCCTAACCAACAGTTTTTACATAATAAATCCGCTGAAGATGCAGATTTGTTATAAGAAGGATGTTATAATATCGCTATAAGTAATAACCAAGAAAAAGAGCTAATAACAGAGAGCCACCCCAGTGCTGAAAGGTGGTTGGCTAGATAAGTAGCTTGGTTACTGATTAGTTGAACCTGATGTAACATGCAGTCCAAGTAGACTAATCCGGAGAGCACCGTTATAGCTGAAAGAGGGCTGTCGTACTTTGACAACTAATCTTAGGTGGTACCGCGGTGTAAATCGTCCTAGACAATTGTCTAGGACTTTTTTTATTGGAGGAATAATATGACAGAATTATCACCAAAATATGATCCCGAAGCCGTTGAAGCGGGTCGGTATCAAAAATGGTTAGATGAAGATTTATTTAAACCCAGCAGTGATAGTAAGGCACATCCGTATGCGATTGTGATTCCACCGCCAAATGTGACTGGTAAATTACACTTGGGTCATGCTTGGGATACCGCCATCCAAGATGCGCTAATTCGTTTTAAGCGGATGGAAGGTTATGATACGCTTTATTTGCCTGGCATGGATCATGCTGGGATTGCGACCCAAGCTAAAGTTGAAGCAAAATTGCGTCAGCAAGGTAAAAATCGCCATGAAATGGGCCGTGAAGCCTTTGTCAAACAGGTTTGGGATTGGAAAGATGAATATGCCAAGATCATTAAGGGGCAATGGGCTAAATTAGGATTATCGCTTGATTATAGTCGTGAACGCTTTACGCTTGATCAAGGTTTATCAAAAGCAGTTCGTAAAGTTTTTGTCCAGTTGTACCGTGAGGGCTTAATTTATCGGGGACAATACATTATTAACTGGGATCCAAAACTAGAAACAGCTTTGTCTGATATCGAAGTTATTCATAAAGATGACAAAGGTGCTTTTTATCACATCAAGTATCCGTTTGTTGATGGGAGCGGCTTTGTCGAAATTGCGACCACCCGTCCAGAAACCATGTTTGGTGATACGGCGGTTGCTGTTGCGCCTGGTGACAAGCGTTATGCGGACTTAGTAGGCAAGGAATTAGTGTTACCACTTGTTGGCCGTCATATTCCAATTATTGCCGATCAGCATGTTGATCTCGAATTTGGGACCGGACTCGTTAAGATAACACCGGCGCATGATCCAAATGATTTTTTGGTTGGTAATCGCCATGATTTGGAACGCATTAACGTGATGAATGACGATGGTACGATGAATGAAGCCTGCGGTAAGTACAATGGGCTTGATCGGTTTGACTGTCGTGAACAGTTAGTAGCTGACTTAAAGGCCGCTGGCTATCTTATCAAGGTTGAACCAATTGTCCACTCAGTCGGTCACTCTGAACGCTCTGATGTGCAAGTTGAACCACGGCTATCGACGCAATGGTTCGTGAAGATGAAACCATTAGCTGAAGCAGCAGTTGCTAATCAGCAGACCGATAATCGGGTTGATTTTGTGCCTGATCGCTTTAATCATGCCTTTACGCAGTGGATGGATAATATTCATGACTGGGTTATTTCGCGTCAGCTGTGGTGGGGGCACCGAATTCCTGCTTGGTATCATAAGCAAACAGGTGAACTCTATGTTGGTGAAACCGCGCCAGCTGATATTGAAAATTGGCGGCAGGATCCAGATGTGCTAGATACTTGGTTCTCAAGTGCCTTATGGCCGTTTTCGACTTTAGGTTGGCCAGATACTGAAGCAGCCGATTTTAAGCACTATTTCCCAACGAATACGTTAGTAACCGGTTATGATATTTTGCCTTTCTGGGTCTCACGGATGATTTTCCAAGGGTTGCACTTTACCAAACAGCGGCCATTTGACCATGTCGTGATTCATGGCTTAATGCGTGATGAAGAAGGCCGCAAGATGTCTAAGTCATTGGGGAACGGCATTGACCCAATGGATGTTATCCAAAAATATGGTGCTGATGCGCTGCGGTGGTTCTTGTTGAATGGGACGGCGCCAGGTCAAGATGCGCGGTTTAGCTACACGAAGATGGATGCGTCTTGGAATTTTGTTAATAAACTTTGGAATGCTAGTCGGTTTGTCATTATGAATTTACCGGCTGACGCCAAACCAGCGACGTGTCCAGATCCAAGTCAATTTGATTTAGCTGATAAGTGGCTCTTTAATCGCTTAAACCACACAGTTTCAGAAGTAACTCGGTTATTTGATGAGTTCCAGTTTGGTGAAGCTGGTCGTCAACTTTATAGCTTTATTTGGAATGATTTCTGTGACTGGTACATCGAGATTTCCAAGGTGGCCTTGAATGGGACAGATGTTGAACTGAAGAATTGCAAGCTAGCGCATTTAACTTGGATTTTAGACCAGATTTTACGATTGATGCATCCGATCATGCCGTTCGTTACCGAAAAATTATGGTTGTCGATGCCACATGAAGGCACCAGTATTTCGACTGCAAAATATCCAGTGGTTCATCCAGAATTTACAAATGCTGAAGCTGATGAACAGATGGCCTTTTTAATTGAAATCATTAAAGCCGTTCGTAATATTCGGATGGAAGTTAATGCTCCAATGTCCAAACCGATTAAGCTTTTAATCCAAGTTGATCAAGTACATCAGCAAGCGATTCTGGCTGATAATCAATCTTATGTTGAGAACTTCTTGCATCCTAAGGAATTAACCGTCGGCACGTCGATTGTGGCGCCAAAATTAGCGAAAACAGCTGTGCTTCCTGGCGCGCAAATCTTTGTCCCGTTAACTGAACTGGTTAATTTGGATGATGAATTGGCTAAAATGGCTACAGAAGCCAATCATTTAGCACAAGAAGTGGCACGTGCGGAAAAGAAGTTGGCCAATAAAGGCTTTACGATGCATGCACCAGCAGCTATTGTCGAAGAACAACAAGCTAAATTAGCCGACTATCAGAGTCAACTCGCGGGCGTGCAGTTACGCATGAAAGAACTGAAGGAAAGCAAATAAGTGAATTTCCAAACTCAAGCAGATTTATTAACATATCTTTATCACTTACCGCGGTTACATCCTAAAAGTGACTTGTCTTATATGAAACGTGTTTTGGCGCAACTGAGGCATCCTGAACGTCAAGTTAAGACAGTTCATGTCACTGGGACCAACGGTAAGGGCTCGACCTCATATTATTTGAGTCGCTTGATACAAAGGGCTGGTCGTAAGACCGGTCTTTTTGTCTCTCCCTATGTTCAAGTTTTTAACGAACGGATTCAAGTTGCTGGTCAAAATATCAGTGAAGCGCGACTGTTGCAGGTGGCGGAACTTGTACAGCAGGCAATTGATCAGTTACAGCTAACAACAGCTGACTTTGTCTTAACCACTTTTGAATTTGAAGTGGTCATGGCCTTTGTGACCTTTAGTTTGACACATTGCGAGTATGCAGTGATCGAGGTGGGCATTGGTGGCACACATGATAAAACCAATGTCATCATCCCTGAGTGTAGTGTCATTACGACTGTAGGCATGGATCATGAAGACCTGATTGGCCCCACTTTGGCTGATATTGCGCGTGAAAAAAGTGGGGTAATTAAAGCCGGCAGACCAGTAGTTTTAGGGAAAATACCACCAGCAGTCCGCACGATTATTTTAAAACGGGCAACGCAATTAGCTGCTCCGGTGTATGAATTGGGGCAAGCGTTTCAGGTGACGACTGGTGCTGGTTTGCAAGTTCAGGTTAGCCAGCAAGTTTTTAAACTACCTTGGTACCCATTAGTTGAAGGGTATGATATTGCCATGGCAGTGCAAGTTTTACAGATTTTAAAGTTACAATTGACGCCTGCTGAAATCATCGCTAGTATTAAGGAAACGGTCATCCCTGGACGCTACCAAATACGCGCTCAACAGCCTTTAGTAATTTTAGATGGTGGGCATAATCTGCAAGCGATTAGCCATTTGCTCACCTTTGTGCGGACTGAGCAGCAGCGCCGCCAGGGTAAGGTCCACGTTTTAATTGGGATGATGAAAGATAAGGATTTGGCAGAAATCTTTCAGCTTTTTGATGATTCAGAGCAGCTCACATTAACTGCCATTGATTATCCAAGAGCTGCCCGCAGAACTGATTTTCCGCAATTCGTGCAGGACAAGTATCCCTTCGTTCAAGACTATCGGTGTGCTTATGTGCAGTTAAAAGCGCAGAGTAAGCCCAATGATATTTTATTAGTGACAGGTTCATTTTATTTAGTGAGCGAAATTTTACAAATAGGTGATTAATGTGCGGATAGCAGGAATAGCAGCTGATCCTAAAGGCATTATTTTTGATATGGATGGTCTGCTAGTCAATTCAGAACGTTTATATTGGGAAGCTAATATTCAAGCGGCAGCTGAAGCGGGTTTGGCGATTCCCAAGGACAGTTATTTAAAACTTGCCGGTGCGACTGTGGCTGAAATGGCTGATTTTTATCAGCGCTACTTTAAGACTAGTAGTGAGCGTGATCATTTTATTGCTCGCACTGATGCGCTGGTGTGGGAGTGGGTTAACCAAGGAAAGTTACAATTGCAGCCTGGTGTGCAGGCGACGCTTGACCGTTTTCAGGCAGCTGGTGTTAGAATGTGCATTGCTTCTAGCAATTATGAGCGGGTACTACAGCAGATGATGTGGGCGACTGGGATTCGCAACTATTTTGAGTTTTATTTGAGTTATCGGGATGTAGAACGCGGGAAGATTCGTGCTAAGCCAGCACCAGATATCTATTTAGCCGCCGCAAAGCGGCTAAATATTGCTGCTGCGAATTTGCTGGTTTTTGAAGATTCAGCTACTGGCGTAGCGGCTGCTAGTCGCGCTAAACTCAAATGCATTATGATTCCTGATTTAGTTCCTGCAACGCAGCTTGATCGGCAGCGGGCAACGATGGTTGTGTCAGATTTTAACGCTGTAGTGACTAAAATCGAATAAGCTAACGAGTTTTACTGAATTTTAATTAACTTTGCGTAATGTACTAGTGGAGGTAAATATTATGACACTAGTACAGAATTTAAAGAATTATCAGCAAGGCTGGGTGCGTGCAGACTTTGAGTTGTTTGAGGAATTAGTTACGACCCTGGCAGAGATGGGGGTTAGTACGCTAGCTGACCTCAAGCCGTATTTACAAGCACGTCATATCGCTAGCTGTGATGACTTAGTTGCCTATGTTGCTGGTCCAGATTGTCCCAATCAGTTGGCAGTGCTAATTGTGGGGCTGTTAGATCGAGTGCGCCAAGCTAAGATTAAGTGCCCGCCCGAATTTGAAAGCCAGACTGATATTGGTAATTATCTGGCAGAAAAATTGGTTAACCATTTGCAAGAAGAATTATGGGTAATTTATGTTAGTGCAGCTGGTGAGTTAGTCGGCGAAAAGCAATTATTTGTCGGGAGTCTTAAACAAACACCAGCACACCCGCGTGAAATTTTTAAATGGGCCTTTTTATTTGGCGCCAGTGGCTTTTTTATTTGTCATAATCATCCTAGTGGTCGGCTTGTTCCTTCAGTCTCGGATTTAAAGCTGACTGAACGGCTCTTGCGAGCTGCTAAAATTATGAATGTTGATTTTATTGACCACTTGATTGTCGGTGATGGACACTTTTTGAGTATGGTCTCAGAAGGCTTTTCATTTGATTGACGTAAATTAAAGATTCCTTTAAATTGTTGTGATTTTTAAAAAAGCAAAGAGAATATGCTATAATAATTCAAGATTTAAGGTCGCGACGTAAGGAGATATTTTCGTGTTTGGATTAGGTACAAAGAATATAGGTATTGACCTAGGTACGGCCAATACTTTGGTATACATGGAAGGCAAAGGGATTGTCTTAAGAGAGCCTTCTGTCGTAGCGAAGAACACTCAAACCGGTGAAGTTATCTCGGTCGGGTCGGACGCGCGTGAAATGATTGGACGGACACCAGGATCAATTGTAGCCATTCGGCCCATGAAGGATGGCGTGATTGCCGACTATGATACGACTGCAGCGATGCTGAAGTACTTCATGGAAAAAACCAATGGCAACTCTAAGCCTTCAGTTATGATTTGTGTTCCTTCTGGTGTCACAGAGGTTGAAAAGCGTGCGGTAATTGATGCCGCTCGCGTAGCCGGTGCACGTGAAGCATTTGTCATTGAAGAGCCGTTTGCAGCAGCCATCGGTGCTGGGTTACCAGTTATGGATCCAACTGGTTCGATGGTAGTTGATATTGGTGGTGGGACCACTGATGTTGCCACCATCTCGCTGGGTGGCATTGTTTCATCAACTTCAATTCGTCAAGCTGGCGACAAGTTTAACGCGGCTATCATTAACTATATCCATGCCAATTTCAACTTGTTAATCGGTGAACGGACTGCTGAAGATATTAAGATTCAGATTGGTTCTGCCTCAGTTGAAAAGGCTAAGGAAATCGAAGCTATGAGCATCAGAGGACGTGATTTGGTAACTGGGTTACCTAAGTCAATTGATGTTGCTGCAGTTGATGTTGCAAAAGCGATTCAAGATGTGGTACAAGATATTATCATTGCCATTAAAGAGACTTTGGAACAGACATCACCCGAAATTGCGGCTGATGTTATCGACCACGGCATTGTTTTGACCGGTGGTGGTGCTTTATTGAAAAACTTACCAGATGTGATTGCGGAAGCAACTAAGGTACCAGTTTTCATTGCACAAGATCCACTCGATTGTGTGGCTGTCGGAACTGGTGAGTCACTTAAGAATATTGAAATTATGCGTAGAACGCGTAAATAACGTTAAAGCCGGCCAAATATAGCCGGCTTTTGTTTAGGAATGTTTCTGTATGAAGAAATTTCTCGAAAATAAAAAGTTGTTGATGACCTTTGTGACCGTGTTACTGATTTTAGTGGTGTTGGCAGGAAGCGTGAGTTTACGTAAAAAGCGGACGACGCCGTTGTTAATTCAGAGTTTTGGCAATGATGTGACTAGTATTGCCGCCAATGTGGTGAATTTCCCAGTTAGTTTGTTGTCAGGTGGTGCGACTAATGTGCACGAATTGTTACAGGTTCAAGCAGAGAATGATCGCCTCAAGAGCCAAATCGATGATTTGGGACAAACTAAAGCACGCAATTCCGCATTAGTGGCCGAAAATAGTCAGTTGCAAGCCGCTTTAAAGTTAAACGGCACGTTATCAGGATATACGACGATTAATGCATCAGTTATCTCACGCTCACCTGATACTTGGTCAGACTTACTCATTATTAATAAAGGTAGCGCCAGTGGTATTGCTAAAAATATGGCCGTAATGTCAGGTGGCGGTGTTATTGGGCGAATTTTAGAAGCCAATGCTGCGACCAGCAAAGTGGAACTAATTACCACTACTGACCAGTCTGCTAATCGGTTTGCAGTTGAAGCGGATGCGAAAGCTGGGCAAAAAGTCCATGGTATTATTAGCGCCAATACGAATAATAGCTTATCATTTACGCAAGTTGTTGATTCAGCTAAATTAACGAAGGGGACCGAAGTCTATACAAGTGGCTTAGGCGGCAATTCACCTAAGGGCTTGTTAGTGGGTAAGGTTGCGGTAACCACCAAAGATTCTTACGGACTTTCTGATGTCATTAAGATTAAGCCTGCAGGTAATGTGAGCGATGCTTCAGTGGTGACAGTGATTAAAAGAAGGGTGGCCAATTGATGCGTATTTTTCATCAATGGGTGCTGGCACTTGCTTTGTATTCTGCTTTGAGCTGTGAAGGGCTAGTTTCGGTTTATATCCAGCATTTGGCTATTCATGGTTTTATTGCACCAGTTTTTGTTCTGCCGATAGCTGTGATGATTATCAATTTAATTGATGACTTAAATGTGCAGGAATACTGGTTAGCTTTGGGCGCTGGAGTTATTGCTGATTTATACTTTTGGGGCATTATTGGTATCTATACGGTGTTTTTGCCGGTGAGTGTCTGGTGCTGCCACCGCTTGGCGCGTATTTTGCCTGATTTTTGGCTATTTCGCTGGATTGTGGTACTAGTGGGCACGAGCTGTTTGACAGTTTATATCTGGCTGATTTTGAATTTTATGGATCTGGCTAGTATCTCGGTTATCAGCTTGTGGCAAAATTTGTTTGGCAATTTAATTATGAGTTCTGTTCTGTTTGGATGTACTTATTGGCTATGGGTTTGGTTAAGCCAATCTTATCCTTTCTTAGTGGATTTAGATGCATATCGCAAATAAAAAACGCGCTACGTTTACGTAGCGCGTTTTTTATAACAAAATTTTTAATGAAAGAACAGTGTTAAGAATCAAGAAACAAACGAGCCTAAAGTAATAAATCCCATAAAAATACCAATTTAATTTTCTATTT
>JAKDPD010000044.1 GCA_030455605.1 Lactobacillus sp. | reverse complement strand
CATAATCAGCTTGCTGATATTCTTCAGTTGGCTCGAGTGGTGGTGCTCGTGTTCGATTTCCATCAGCTAGTCAAGCTAAAGAGTTTTTGGACACCTGCTTTATTGAAAAGAGTGACGCGCGAATACGCAGTGACACATTATCATCTGACCGAACAGATGCGGGTAGGCGATGCGGCGGTGAATGACTGGATTGATCATTTTGTTCGTGGAAAAGTGTTGCCTTTGCCACATCCGCAACATTTTGATTTTCAAGTCTTTTCTGATGGTCAGCCGATGTATGACCTCATTCAGCGGCGCAATGCCGAAACCGGCCTTTCGCGCATGATCGCGACAGCTGACTATCCATTCACAGTGCTCGATGGTAAAACCTGGTATGTCCAAGCTGGTTCTCTGCGGTTGCCTTGGGACAAGCTCAACTTCACCGATCGCCCGTGGGCACAACGTCCTGAGACATTGCATGAAGTTGGTTCCATTTATACTATTCAAGGCTTTGACTTGAATTACGCAGGTGTGATTCTAGGGCCGAGTCTAGGCTATGATCCCTCAAAAGACCGGCTTACGGTTGATCTGGCGCAGTACCAAGACAAGGAAGCATTCAAAAAGCGCCCGGATTTGGCCGACACCACCGACGCTAAAGCCGCGATTATCATGAATGCCATTAATATTCTGCTGAAGAGGGCGAAGCATGGGCTTTATCTTTACGCAGCTGATCCTGCTTTGCGCCAACGGTTATTGCAATTGGCCAAATAATCTTGCAACCTCACTTTTGAAATGCAATAGATTGTGAGTCGTTCCAGTTAGCACTATACTGAAACTGAGTCTAAATCTAAAAGGAGTGCTTTGCATGGCTGAAAAGTATACAGCAGAAATTGTGCCATTGAACGCTGAGAAGATTGGCACCGCGCCGCACGGTGCCGCGACGTTCACGATTGATGGTGCGCAAATGAAGATTCATATCGATATGTTTGATACACCTGCTAATGTGCAGCATTGGGAACATTTCCACGGATTCCCGGATGGTAAGCCAGCAGAAATCGCCACAGCGGCACAAGATGCTAATGGTGACGGTTTCGTTGATCTGCCAGAAACAGAACCGGTTTCCGGTACAACGATGGTGCCATTTGACGCTGAACCGGCCAAGATGCATGTGCCAAATGACAGTTACCCAGTGGCTGATGCAGAAGGTCACTATGCTTATGACAAACTCGTTGATCTGAAGGAATTGCAGACAGCGTTTAAAGCCGCTTTTGGCAGTGACGATTTGCAGCTCGATAAAAGGGTCATTTATATTCATGGTGTGCCGGATACCTTGAAGCTACCGGCTACTGTTCAAGGAACTGTCATGAACTACGATGCCCACGTTACTTTACCAATTGCAGTTGGGAAAATCATCAAAGCTTAAACTAATTAGTTTAATAAATAACCTATAAGTAGTCTTGGAACTTACTGGCAATACGCCGGCTGTTTCAAGGCTACTTTTGGGTTTGAAGACCTTATTTACCTATAAATAGAGCTTTTTACATTATATGTACAGATTAATACCTATAATGTCAATAAGTATGCACTGTTAAAAATATCTTGTTAAATAACGAACATTATCATTCCTTTGCGCGGGGTCAACTTGTTAAGCTGGTGTTGGAAGAAGAGAGACGCCGGAAACAATGGAAGGAGGCGCACAGATGCCTAAGAA
>JAKDPD010000030.1 GCA_030455605.1 Lactobacillus sp. | reverse complement strand
CTTTTAAGTAACTTGCTGGCTTCGTGAAGCTTTATAAGACGGAAATAAATTGGTTTACATTTTTGAAATGCGTGATATCATATTAATTGTAAATAATTTCACAATTTTAAATAGATGAGTTGAGGCAGATTAGAATGGCTAAATCACAACAAACAATCGTCACAACGGTAGCAATTAAGCCCGCTAATGTCGAAGATGAAATCACAGCATTGGTAAAAAAATCACATGTCGCTTTGGCGAAGATGGCCCACTTCACACAGGCCCAAGTGGATCAGATCTGTACCGCGCTGGCAACTGCCGGTGAACAACATGCCATGGAACTCGCCCAAATGGCCGTGGCAGAGACGGGTCGTGGTGTGGTTGAAGACAAAATTACCAAGAATCTATTTGCAAGTGAGAATATTTGGAACAATTTACGCCATCAAAAAACCGTCGGTATCATTTCGGAAGATAAGGAATTAGGCTTACAGAAGATCGCCGAGCCGGTTGGCGTCATTGCGGGTGTCACGCCTGTGACGAACCCAACTTCGACGGTTATTTTTAAAGCGATGATTGCATTAAAAACGCGTAACACCATTATCTTTGGCTTCCACCCACAAGCACAACAAGCCTGTGTGCGGACCGCGGAAATCTTGGAGGCTGCCGCAGAAGCAGCCGGCGCACCTAAAGATGCCATCCAATGGATTGCTAAACCAAGCATGGCCGCAACCAATGCATTAATGACTAATCCTGGCATTCAATTGATTTTGGCAACTGGCGGCCCAGGGATGGTTAAGGCAGCTTATTCATCAGGTAAGCCTGCTCTAGGAGTTGGCCCTGGCAATGGTCCTTCTTATATTGAACAAACGGCTAACATTGAACGAGCTGTTTATGACATTATTTTGTCGAAGACCTTTGATAACGGGATGGTATGTGCTTCTGAGAACTCGGTCATTGTGGATGATGCGATTTATGATCAGGTGAAAGCTGAATTTGCTAAATGGCATTGTTACTTTTTGGCTAAAAATGAAGTGAAAGGCTTTGAACAACATTTTATCGACCCTAAGCGTGGCACGGTAGCCGGTCCAATTGCTGGTCGTTCAGCTGAAAAAATTGCGAAGCTTTGCGGGTTAAAAGTGCCAGCTAAGACTAAAGTGTTAATTGCGGAATATGAAGGTGTGGGCCGAGCTCACCCATTATCAGCTGAAAAGCTGTCACCAGTCATTACGATGTATCGGGCACATGATCACCAAGCGGCTTTTCAGTTATGTCATGATTTATTAGCTTATGGTGGCCGGGGTCATACTGCCGGGATTCATAGTGAAAACCAGCAATTAATTACTGACTTTGCCCATGAAATGTCCGCTTGTCGTATTTTGGTGAATACGCCGGCTGCTTTAGGTGGGGTAGGTGATTTGTATAATAATATGACGCCATCATTGACTTTAGGAACCGGTTCTTATGGTGCTAACTCGCGCTCACATAATATTTCAGCCAGTGATTTATTGAATATTAAGACGGTGGCTTATAGGCGCGACAACATGCAATGGTTGAAGGTACCAGCCAAGACTTATTTTGAACATAATGCTGCTAATTATTTACGCCACATGCCTGATGTCAGTCGGTTCTTTATCGTGACTGATGAGGGTGTTGCAGAGCGCGGTTTTGCTGATGAAATTGCGGATATTATTTCGAAACGGTTGGGCAATAAGGAGTATGAAATCTTTAAGGCTGTTAGCCTCGATCCTTCAACCGCAGTTATTCAGGATGGGGTTCACCGCATGACGATTTTTAAGCCTGACGTGGTGGTTGCCATCGGTGGTGGCTCAGTCATGGATGCCGCTAAAGCCATGCGACTCTTTTATGAAAACCCGAAGTTGACTTTTGTTGAAGCTTATCAAAAATTTCTGGACATTCGTAAACGGACCGTTCGTTTTCCTAAGCAGAATGATGTGAAATTGGTTTGCATTCCGACGACTTCAGGAACAGGTTCAGAGGTTTCGCCAGTTGCGATTATTAAAGATACGAAGACTGGCATTAAACATACCTTATGTGATTATGCTTTGAATCCAGATGTGTCTATTGTGGACGATCAATTTGTGACTGCTTTACCCCCAAAGCTAGTCGCACAATCAGGCTTTGAAGCCTTAGGCCATGCGATTGAAAGTTATGTTTCGACGATGGCAACTGACTTTACCCGTGGTTGGTCGCTAGAAGCAGCCCAGCTGATTTTTAACAACTTGGAAGCTTCATATCATGGTAATCTGGCCGCCCGCAAGCGGATGCATAATGCTGCCACACTGGCTGGGATGGCTTATGCCAACGCCTTCTTAGGCTTAGAGCACTCCATTGCACATACTGCGAGTGCTGCCTTTAACTTGCCAAGCGGTGTGAGTGATGCGATTGCTTTACCACAAGTGATTCGCTTTAATGCGAAACGCCCAGAAAGACTGGCTGCTTGGCCACATTATGAGGTTTACCGGGCTGACGCCGATTATGCACGACTGGCTCGGAGTTTAGGCCTGACGGGTGATAGTGATGCGGCGTTAGTCGAGCAACTGGTTCGAAAACTGATTGATTTAGCACATGCCGTTGGCATTAAACTGGCCTTTAAGGATTATGGGGTCGACCAAACGGCGTTTCAACGGGCTATTCCTAAGCTCGCAATTGAAGCCTTTGGTGACCAAAATACGGTAACGAATCCAGTTGCACCATTTATCCATCAACTAGAAACTTTAATGCAGGATTGTTATGACGGTAAGGAAATCCGCGCATAGGGCAGTAACTTTTGAATAAACTCATCATCAGATAGCGATAATCGCAGCCGCGATTACCGCTATTTGTTTGGAACTGAAACTGGCAATGAACTTTGATATCCTGGCCGGGGAGTTTTTGGTAGAATAAGACGTAATGGTTAGAGTCAAGAAGAGGTCAAAATGAAGAAGTGGAAGCTAGCATCACTGATAATCGCGGTAGCGATGGGATTAGTTTGGTATTATTATGCCACGAATACCATTTTTAACCAGGCACTGCAACAGGCTGAAGGATTACGGTCGATGCGCTGGCGTAATAACGAACGCATTGCGGGTAAGCAGCACCGGCTGGAAAGTCACTGGCACGTAGACCAGCTTGCTAGCAGCAATGGACCGGTGCAGACATTGTCTTACCGCTCACTCAAGTTAGCTGCCGTGACCGATATTTATCGTGTCCGCAATCAGCGTCAACTTGCCCAGCAATTGCGGGGCTTACGCCGGCGCCGCGCTTATCCGTTATCTCACCCATTACTAGTTGCTAATCCGTTCTTGACCAACACTACTGGCGTTTATGTTTACTTTAAAACGCCACAACCAACTCGCGTGACTGTGCGAATAAGCGCAGCAGGATATGCTGATTTTGCAGCTAAACTGATTACTGCGCCGCAAACTTACAGTAAAACCCATGAGGCCCAAATTATTGGGGCCGTTGGCGGTGTTAAAAATACTATCACGTTAACTGCTACGACGCGTGATGGTCAACACCGGACCCAGCAATTTACGTATCAGCCGCGGCCGTTGCAAGGCATGGTTGCTAATAGTTACCGCCAGCAGCTAACTGCGAAACCGCGTCAGCTGAGTCAGGGCTTGTATGCGGTACTGGGACAGCAAGGCAAGACGCCAATTCGGGGTGCCTATTTACTTGATAATGCTGGTGTTGTCCGAGCTGAAATGCCATTAGCCCAGGCGAGTGCACAGCAGCTAGTGGTCGATCGTCAGCGCCTTTATTTAGGGATTAGTCGCAGCCGTCTGGCTAGTCTTAATCGCTTAGGACAAGTGACGCAAGTAATCAATTTACGGCAGCAGGGCTATGAATTAGGAAGTGATTTGCTGGTTGATCATGGTCATCAAATATGGGCATTAGCAAGCAGTGTCAATCAACCACAGCGTCAAGATCAAGTCATCAAGCTGAATCCACGAACGGGACAAATTACTCGTAGTATTCAGCTGGCCAATCTCTTACCGAGTCTTTATCAATTAGCCATTAGCGGTGGTCATGGTCATCAAGACGTTTTGCAACTTAATAGTTTAGCCTTTGCAGGGCATCAGCTACTACTATCATCGCGAGAGACTTCAACGGTGATTGCCATTAAGCATCCGAATACGCAGCCCCAGCTCGCTTATTTGATGGGTGATCCGGCTATCTGGCAAGTACTGGGATCAACCAGTGCCTTTTTATTGCAGAAGCAAGGTGCCTTCTTAAGCATGGCAGGTCAACATAGCATTCAAGTCACTACGGGCCTAGGGTTAAAGGCAGGACAATATTATCTGACCGCCTTTAATAATAACTTTTTACAGATGAATTCTCGGACTGGTCTCAATTTGCAATCATTTTATCGCAAACAAGGCGGATTGACGATTAATTCACCGGTTTCCTTGGTTGACCGGTATTTGGTTGATCCGCAGGCGCGCACCTATCGACTCATCAGCCGGGTGAAAGTCCCTAAGACAGATTTTGACGGCTCGGTCCAGCAATTTACCCAGCATCTCATTGTAAGTACTGGGGCACAGTCCCAAATTAAGGAATATCGCAGCTCGGGGCAGCTATTGCAGACACTCACTAATCGTGGCGCAGGCCGTATCGGACTGGTCCAGAAACTCACGTTTAACCAGTATTATTTTGCACCTTAATGTGATCAATATTGAATAAAAAAATCACCTAGTGGATAACCACTGGGTGATTTTTGCTAAGACTGACTTTAACGGTTGGACATGGGCTTGGCAGTTAGCGATGCGATAATTTGTGCTAAGCAAGTCTGGGCTTCATCCGGTAATGGCGTTTGCGGGTGAGTTTCATTATAGTGATTAATCCAGTTCAGTCGGCCCTGCATCCGGTTAATCAGCGTTTGCTGATAATGAGTGTCGCTGAAATCAACTTCATAACCAGTTAATGGCACGTAGGAAACCCCACTGAATTTTCCGAACGGTTGCCAAGCAGTCGTCTCGTTGGCGATATCTTCGACAATTTGCATGGTAAGTTCTTTCGGGATGCTGTGTCCCATGAAGGCGTCAGTATTGAGCACGTAACAGCTGGCTTGGCGTCTGGTAAATAATTCTTTAAAGTCGGTATAATCTTCGGCGACTGGATATGCTCTGAAGGGGTCGGCAAAGGGCTCAATGACTAGCGTGTTTAAATCGAAACCAGCCGGTAAATTCTCAGCAAAAGTTCGTTTCGTGGCTAGTGTTAAGCCCATCGTGGCAGCGAGTGTCGGATCCGCGAGTTTTAACACGGGTGGGAGTGAACTATCTTTCATAATCCAAAAGAGGGCGGTAATGGGATGTGGTTCGTAATCGACGCGGTGACTAGAACTGTAGCGACTCTTAATCACCCGGCCGTTGTTGTTACGTAAGTCTTCAGTAACGAGTACCTTTTGATTCTGCTCATTCAGGCAAACGGCACAGTTCATGACCGTGGTATAGTACTTGGTCTCATGATGACCTGCGGGGTAATCGTGGGTTTTGTCAAAGTAAGCTGGCTCTAAAGCAACAGATGAACCATTAATCCGCGAAATGATAAAAGCGTCATCGTGCAACACCGTAATATCATATTTGCCGCCGTGAGTGGCATGGGTCAGCGTGGATTTTCCCGATCCGGATAAACCATAAAAGGCAAAAACTTGATCAGCCCGGTCTTTAAAGTGGAAAGACTGTTCGCCGCCATGACAAGCTGCATAGCCATTGCGGTGAGCGAGTGCCCAAGCCAGTGTTAAGGTGCCTTTCTTCAGTTCCCCAAAGTAGCGTAGCCCAAAGACTGCTGCACAATTGTGTGGTGCATCAAAGACACCGAACCCATTGGGGTGATCTGCATCTTGAACATTGGGATCAAAGTAGAAATAAAGGTCAGGCTCTTGATAGGACACAGACGTGCGATACATTTCGGCAGCTGCATCGTCAAAGAAACGGAAATTTAGTAAATAAGCGAGTAAATTGAAGGCTTGATCACGCGGCATCATGATATGAGCTTTAACCGTGAACGTCGCATCTAGTCCAACCAGCAAGGTGGCACTTAAATAATCCTGCTTGCGTCCAGTATAGATATCTTTGCGCAAATTTGCAGCCAGCGCTTCGGCATCTTCATTCGGGTTATCTGCAAAATGGCGTGCACTCGCGGTTCGTCCGAGGACTTTACCGTGGTTGTCTACTAACTGTTTAGCCCCACGAGGTAATCCTAATTCTGTGGTGTGCAAGATAGGTAAATCGGTCACGACAATGCCAGGCTGGCTTGCGGCCAGTTCGTAAGCCTCGGCAACACTTGTGACTTCATGCACGTTGTTGGCAAAAAAAGCTGACTCAATAGTTGCCCTGATCCGGCTAAACATGGGATTGCTTTTGGTTAATTCAGTTGTGGGATAATGACTTTTACTGCTCATATCGGCTATCCTCCAATTACTAGAAAGCACCTTAAATTAAGCGCTTACAATATAATTATATTTATATGCTATCATATTAACAAGTAATAGGAAATACTGCGTGAGAAAATAGTTGATTTGAGAAATAAAAAGCCAGTTGCAATCTGCAACTGACCTTGCTACTTTTTATTTGTCGGCATAACCCTTCAAATGATTCTTATGCCATTCCCACGCAGTGGCAATGACGTCTTCAGCACTTTCATGTTGTGGCTTCCAGCCTAAAATGGTTCTTGCTTTAGTGGAATCTGCAACTAAGGAGTCAGGATCCCCACCACGTCTTGGCCCAATCGTGTAAGGAATGTCTGTCCCGGTAACTTTTTTAGCAGCTTCGACAATCTCTAAGTTAGAATAACCATGAGCGGTTCCTAAATTGAAGACATCAGATTTTTTGGTCTTTAATAAATGCTGCAGTGCGAGGACATGGGCATCAATCAAATCTTCAACCTGGACGTAGTCGCGGACATTAGTACCATCTTTGGTATTGTAGTCTTGACCGAAAATGGTCAGTGGCTTAGCCGTATTATTCACACTTTTCAAGATGTTAGGAATTAAGTGACTTTCTGGTGCATGATCTTCACCAATTTTACCAGCAGCGCCACCAACATTGAAGTAACGTAGTGCGATTGACTTAATGCCATCGGCTTTGTCCGTCCAATGCATAATCCGTTCCATCATCATCTTGGTTTCACCGTAAGGGTTGATGGGATCAAGTGGTGTATTTTCCGTGATTGGAATCGTCTTTGGAATGCCATAAGTGGCGGCACTTGACGAGAAAATCAGGTAATTTACCTTGGCAAAATGCATCGCCCTCAATAAGGAAATCATTCCTTGAACATTGTTGTCGTAATACTTAAGTGGCTTCTTCACAGATTCTGGGACCAACGAGTATGCCGCAAAGTGCATCACCGCATCAATCCTCTCTTCAGTTAGAATTTGACCAACTAAGAACGTATCACGTAAATCACCTTGGTAGAATTTTGCTTTCGGATCAACTGCCTTACGGTGTCCCGTATATAGGGCATCCAAGACAACGACCTCTTTGCCATCTGCTACTAAACGTTTGACAGCATGTGAGCCGATATAGCCGGCACCACCAATTACAAGAATTTTCATAAATATCCCTCGTTCATCGTGCTATTAATTTGTCATACCTTATATATTGTAGCCTTATCCGTATCAACAGGCAATGTAACCGCTTGATAAATTGCACAGAATATTTTTAAAAAGTTACTCTCAATAGTTGAAAGACTTTTCGGAATTTGCTACACTGAATACGTTGCATTTTTGCCAATTTAGCTCAGTTGGTAGAGCATCTCCCTCGTAAAGAGAAGGTCGTTGGTTCGATTCCAATAATTGGCATCATTGCGAAAGCCAATCACATGTTAGACATGTGGTTGGCTTTTTTTGTGCTTAGATGCGGTGGCCATAATAAAATGATAGATATACACAGACTAGTATTAATGCTACTTAGCACCTTGTCCGTTTAAAAAATGTTTAGCCTAGAGGAACGCGTGACACTTTTTAAATGAAAGCGTGCCCATAAAATGCAAGCGATATCATATGATGTTAATTGAAGGGAGAATTGACTATGAATGAGCGAATTAAGCAGATTATTTCCCTTTTACTTAAGGAGCCAAATATCACAATAACGGAGATGATGCAGCGATTATCACTAACCAGAAGGCAAATCGATTATGCAATCAAGATTATTAACCAGAAGTTAGTAAAGGGGCAATTTCCCACAATCAAGCGGTTTAAGAATGGTGTTTTTAATATTTCAGTTGCAGTGCGTGAAGCACTATCGCAAACTTTTAACGATTACTTACAAGACACCTATTCTGATTTCGATCGTCAAACACTTATTTTGATTTATTTGTGTTTTAACAATGACTATGTGTCATTAGACCATCTCATGAGTTTCTTAAAATATAGCAAGGCGACAATTTCTAATGATACGCGCATGATTAATCTGCGCATTGTAGACCGCAAACTAAAGGTTAGTTATACCCGATTGCAGGGATATTCACTCCGAGGCAATGAGGCGGATATTCTATGTTTAGCGACCAAATTGGTTTTAGCACATGATACTTTGCTATCGGATGCAGTTGTAGCGGCCGCTAACCCTGCGAAGGCTGAGCCGAAGCTAGCAACAACATTGGTGATGGATATTGAAAAGAAATTTAAGACGAAGTTCTCTGATAAATATTTTAATGCCTTAAAGGTAATTGTGCAGATTATCTTAGCACGAAAATTACCAGCTATTCAAACCGTTGACCCCTTTATTGCTGATACGAGTGAGTATGATTATTTACGTCAATGCCAAGCGCTTAGTAGCTATAACACGAATTATATTCAGTGGATTGCGTTGGAAGTTTTGTCAGCCAATGTTTACGACAAGGCCAAGACGGACTACAGTCCAAGGGATTTAAAACTGCTGAGTTATATTCATCAGATGGTGGCACAGTTTACGGCTAAAACGTTGGTACGTCTGGATGAGTCAGCTGCATTTGAATTACGCTTGTTGAATCATTTACGTCCGGCTTGTTATCGGGTTAAGTTCGGGTTACCAAGTGCAGGGTTGGTTGAATTAGCAGCTGATCAGAATAATGCCATCCTGAAAGATATTATGGTGCATTTAGTTAGACCACTGGAAGACTGGTTAGGAAAACCATTTCCAGA
The DNA here is from genome assembly GCA_030455605.1 of Lactobacillus sp. Classification (GTDB taxonomy): domain Bacteria; phylum Bacillota; class Bacilli; order Lactobacillales; family Lactobacillaceae; genus Lactobacillus. The sequence goes on along the minus strand of JAKDPD010000030.1, from coordinate 5,593 downwards.
TCAAGAAGTCCAATTGTTGACTTATTATTTTGGCTATCTGCTGACTGACAAGTTTGGTACTAGCAGGGATCGTAAGTATAAAGCCGTGGTCGTTTGTTCGAACGGCATTATCATTTCCAAAATTTTGTTGCGCCAATTAAACATCATTTTTCCAGAATTAAACTTTTTATTCACGATGTCAGCGCGGGAATTTGAAAGTTATCGTAAAAATGTCGATGTGGTCTTTTCAACGGTCCCGTTAACGACTAGGACGATGCAGTATTTAGTGACATCTAATATGTCTAACACGCGCAAATTGGAATTGCGATACCGGGTATTAAATGACTTAGGTCTTCGAAAAGTTGACCATAAAGTCCAGCGTATTATGCAATTGATTGCTAAGTATGCCGATATTAAGGACTTGGAAAAACTGCAGCAGGGAATCGAACGGTTGCTCATGACAGATGATGAAAGTCAGGAACTTGAACCACAGTTACCCAACTTGCTTGCCTATGTTAAACCACAATATGTTCAAATAACTCAAGTTGAGTAACTCGATTGGCGGCAAGCATTAGGCCTAGCTATTCGGCCACTCATTCAAGATCAGATTATTACGAAGTCATATTATGAAGCACTGGTTAAACAGATTGATAGCAAGGACAACTATAGTTTCTTAGGTCCCGATATGCTCATTCCGCACTCACTACCCAAGAACGGGGTCCAAGCTGATGGCATTTCAATTCTAATCTCGAAATATCCAATTAAATTGCCATATGGAAAACAGGCTAATATTATCGCACCGATTGCATTCTTTGATATGAATCTGTATGCCAAAGCATTAAATCAATTGTCAACACTTGCATCTAATGAGCAGAAAGTTAAACAATTATTGGCTAGTTCGACGCCATTGTCGGCTTATAAAATGATTAAAAATGAGATTGAAAACGAGGATGAATGATGAAAGTAACAGCGTATCCAAAATATACCATTATTGTCCGTGGCTATTCTGATGATGAAGTTACGGCGATTTTGGCGGCAATGGAAGGACTAGAAAGCCACTTTGCCGTTGAAATTACGATGAACACACCTGGTGCAGCCGCCATGATTAAAGCTGCTAACAAGCAGCTTGGCGATAAATTGATCATTGGTGCAGGAACTGTTATCAGTTGGGAAGCTGAAGTGGCAGCCATCAGGGCCGGTGCCAAATTTATTTTAAGCGCTTGTACTTTTAGTCGAGAAATGATTGCTTATGCCAAGGCACATGATGTGATTACTGTTCCAGGTGTCATGACACCAAGTGAAGTGTCACAACAATTGGAGTATGGCGCCGATATTGTTAAAATTTTTCCAGCTACCACAGTGGGACCTAAATACTTTAAAGATATTCAAGCGCCGCTTGGAAAACTGCGTCTGATGGCAGTTGGTGGGATTTCTAAAGAAAATATCAAGACTTTTATGACAAACGGGGCATCTTATGTCGGCATTGGATCGGGTGCTTTTAACCAAGCTGATATTCATAATCGTGATGTTTCTAAATTACATCAGTCGCTGCTCGAGCTGCTGTCTGAAACAAAGTAGGTGGTGAAGATATGATGCAATTAGATGAAAGGCTGGGGTTTGTCAAGCTTGACCTTGGAACTAGTAAAGCGGTTGAAAGTTATTTAGCTAATCAATTGCTGAAATATGGTTATGTCAAAGATACTTATAAGACTGCATTGCTAGACCGTGAAAAAGAATTTCCAACTGGGTTACCATCAGCTACGCCAGCGGTTGCAATCCCTCATGCTAATGCGGATTTGGTTTATAAAACGACGATTGCTGTGGCAACCCTTAAGCATCCTGTCAATTTCAAAAATATGGGGGCCATTACTGAAGACGTTCCAGTTGAAATTGTCATCATGCTAGTGATTTCCGAACCACATAGTCAGGTAAGTATGTTACAAAAATTAGTCGAAATTGCGCAAAATCCAGTACTGAAGGCGCAACTATTACAGGCAAAAGATCGGCAAACATTAATCAAATTGGTCGAAACGGCCATTAATTAGGAGGTATTAAAAATGGTTAAACATATATTAGTAGCATGTGGCAACGGAATTGCAACTTCAACAGTAGTTGCCACCAAAATTAGACAATATTTAGCAAAAGAAGGCATTGATGCCGATACGACCCAGACGAGATTGACTGAAGTTCCGGGAAAAGTTGCGAGCTATGACGCATTAGTGACAACGGGGCAGTTCTTTGGTGAAACTTCAGGTGTGCCTTATATTGCAGGGATGCCATTACTCACTGGGATTGGTACTGATGCCGCGCTACAACAACTCAAAGATGCGTTGACTAACTAAAGGAGAAAGAGCGATGTGGACAGAGATTGCTAATGGCTTTATGGCCGGCTTTCAATTTATTATTAATTGCGGACCGACCGTCATGTTACCCATTATTATTACCATCGTCGGTTTGATTTTTGGGCTTAAATTAACCCAATCCTTTAAGTCCGGATTAACATTAGGGATTGGCTTTGCTGGTATCAAGTTGGTACTAGACTTTATGACCACCAATGTGGGACCTGCTGCGAAGGCAATGGTTGAACGAACCGGTGTCCGGCTAGATGCTTTGGATGTGGGCTGGGGATCAATCGCCGCCATTACCTGGGCTTCCCCAATCATTGCATTTTTAATCTTTGCTATTTTAGCTGTCAATATTGTGTTATTGATTCTCAAAGCAACCCATACGCTAGACGTTGATATTTGGAATTATCATCATATGGCAATTGTGGGAATTATGGTTTACTTTGTGACTCACAATGTTTTTCTAGGGGTGGGATCAGCCATTGTCATGGCAATCTTAACCTTCAAAATGTCAGACTGGTCACAGCCAATGGTGGAAAAGTTCTTTGGTATTCCAGGGGTCTCACTGCCAACGGTGTCAGCGTTATCCTCACTAGTAATTGCCGTTCCAGTCAATTGGTTATTAGATAAGATTCCATTCTTTAAAAATTCAAAATTCAGTGTGAAAGATGCCCAAAAATATCTCGGTTTCTTTGGCGATTCAATGATTATGGGCTTGCTCATCGGGATTGTGATCGGTATCTTGGCTGGTTATGATTTACAACAAGTTCTAGGCTTAGGTGTTAGCATGTCAGCCGTGCTAGTTTTAATTCCAAGAATGACGGCGATGTTTATGGAAGGGTTAATGCCCATTTCAGAATCAGCTCAAAAATGGTCAGAAAGTAAGTTTAAGGGCCGCAAATTGTTCATCGGCTTAGACGCTGCAGTTGTAGTGGGTAATCCAGATGTTATTACGACTGCATTAATCATTATTCCAATTACCATTGCAATGGCAGTAGTGCTACCTGGTAACCGGGTGTTACCTTTCGCTGATTTAGCCGTTGTGCCATTTAGAGTAGCGATGGTAGTTGCACTAACTAACGGTAATTTGTTGAAGAACTTGATTATCGGGGTTGTTGTGACAGCTTCGCTACTGTGGTGTGGTTCAGCCACTTCCCCTGTCTTAACAGCGATTGCAAAATCGGTGGGGATTAAGTTATCCACTGGTGGGAGCTTACTCATTTCGTCATTTGCAGCCACTTCCATGATTCAGAGCTATATCGTCTACTTTGCGTTTACTTGGAAGCCTGTGATTGGCATTCCAGTTTTACTGATTGCATTGGCAGGAATTTGGTATTTCTTTGACCACGTTAAACGGATTAACAAGGCTGCCGAAGCTGCTGAGGCTGCTATGGCTGAGGGCAAATAGATTAATATTTTTAAGACTAAAGAGGTCAAATTGATGATGAAAATTTCAAGTTATGTGATTTATAAGGTAAAGCCACGTTGGATTTTTATTAAAATCAATACCGACGAAGGAATTTCAGGTTGGGGCGAAATGGTCTCAGGCACCAAGACTGAAACCGTCGTCGCTGGTGCTAAAGAGATGGCTACCAAAATTGTGGGTCAAGATCCATTTGAAATTGAGCGTATTTGGCAAAGATTACATCGCTCTTTCTTCAGGGGCGGCCCTATTAACGGTACTGTGTTGTCAGGAATCGAAATGGCACTATGGGACATTAAGGGCAAGGCACTAAACGTTCCCGTCTATGAACTTCTAGGCGGCGCTGCACGTGACAAAATTAAAGTTTATTCATGGATTGGTGGTGACCGACCATCGGATATTGTTGCCAATGCTCAGGATCGTTGGGATCGAGGATTTAGAGCAGTTAAGATGAATGCTACTGCGGAACTACATTATATTGATTCTTATGAAAAAATAGATGCGGTCGTCAATCGAGTGGCTTCTATCCGTGAAAAATTTGGTAGTGCAATGGCGGTAGGAATTGATTTCCACGGGCGTGTGCATAAACCAATGGCTAAAGTTTTAGCTAAGGCATTGGAGCCATTGCATCCAATGTTTATTGAAGAGCCAGTATTACCGGAAAATGAAGAGTACTTTGCGCAAATATCTAATGAAGTGTCAACACCAATTGCAACGGGTGAACGCCTCTACACTCGCTGGGGCTTCAAGAATATCTTTAAACAAGGCGCCGTTGACATTGTCCAGCCTGATATCGCACTTTGTGGTGGTTTATTGGAAACAAGTAAAATTGCTGCCATGGCAGAAGCTTTTGATATGGCAGTTGCACCACATGCGCCATATGGGCCGGTGGCTTTAGCAGCGACATTCCAAGTAGATGCATGTACGCCTAACGTCTTTATTCAAGAGCAAAGCCTAGGCATTCACTATAACAAGGGTTTTGACCTGCTCGACTTTGTCAAAAATAAAGAAATCTTCCAATATAAAGATAGCTTTGTCGATATCCCCAAGGGCGCTGGTCTAGGGATTGAAATGGATGAAGACAAGATTAAGGATGTGGCCCAACAAGGGTTGGTATGGACGAATCCAGCCTGGGAAAATTATGATGGTACCATTGCAGAATGGTAATACTAGATAAAGGCAGGGATTTGATATGGCAGGTGTCGTCGCAATCGCAATATTCGTCTTGATAATGATGGGAATTGAGATTAAGGAGGTAAAAACAATCAAGCTGAAGGCCAGAACGAATTATATTAAGATCATAATGGCAATTATTATTTCGATTGCGGTGGTGCTGATTTTTAGAACCGGCCATAGCGAGCGAGATGCTGAAGTTATGATTATTGCTGTCATTGTCTTATTTTATGGATTAGTTCCAGAAGGGATAGGTGCTACTGGTGTAGTCAAGGTCGGTACCCTTAATGGCAAATTTAATCGTTACCAGAAGATTGAACTCGAAGCTGCAGGATTATCGAATCAATACACGCGAATCCACTTTTACCTCAGAAAGAACAATTCAACTGCATTGGTTGTCGATGCTGCGGTAACAGCGGTGGCAGACTATCTTAACAAATTGCGATGTTGATCAAAATAAAGTTACCATCAGCGATGTCACTTAACTAGAATTAGTATCCTATAATATTTTTCCTTCAAAAAGAGGCTAACAAACAGTGTTAGCCTTTTTTTTGCCTATTACTAAATAAACTATTTTTTATAGTCTTTTGCAAAATAATATAGTTAATTTAGTCAGAATAGCAGATAAAATGAATACTAATAAAAGATTTTATATAGCACTAACACTTGTGGG
>JAKDPD010000010.1 GCA_030455605.1 Lactobacillus sp. | reverse complement strand
TTATATTATATTAGAAAGCAGAATGCCATATCTTTTTAATTTGTAACCGACTATTTTTGCCTAGAAACCGCTTTAGTTATTATTATCATAGTATCTCGTTTATTTTAGATTAACCTTAAAAAAATTCCGTTGTACCCTTATGGGTGTATTAAGTGGGGTGTTATTATGCAAACAATTGGAAATTCATTATTACACGTCGCCATCGACGAGAATGGCGCTCAGCTTGCACAATTAACGACTGCAGATGGTCAATTTGACTATTTAGCGGGACTAGATCAACATCTGCAATTGGTCTTTCCAGCTACCAATGCGGCTAATTTAACCACCACCTTGGCATGGACTGTGGTTGACAAGGGGGATGCTCGGGTCAGCTTAACGATGATTGATACTGACGATTCCCGAGCCCAATTTCCGTATCATTTTGAGTTGATGGTGACCTATGCCATTGAAGGTAATCAACTGAGTATCTCGCATTATCTGAAAAACAATTCCGAGCAGGCAATGCCCTACCTACTGGGTTTAAACTTACCGGTTGCGAGTGGCTTCACACCTCGGCAGCAACCTAATCAAGTACGTTTGACGGGTGAGGAACACGAGCTAGAAGTGGCATCAGCCGAATTGCAACTGTCAGTTACGGATCAAGTAACTGCGGTTTCTGCTGCTGCTGCACTAGCTCCCCATACGAGTCAGACTTTTGGCTTGACGTTGACGCTGAAGTAATTTTAATGATTTTAATAAGATAATAAAGCAGACCATGGGTGGCTTGCTTTTTTTGTTATAATACAGAATGATTTTTCAGGCGGGGAGCCTTAAAGAATATGAAGTCAAATGATCAGCAGCCCAAGCAACCAGTGGGGCAGCGTATGATAAGGCGAAAGCGCCTTTTTAAATGGCTGGGGCGAGTTGCCGTAGCTGGTGTGGTAATTGCAGCTGTAGCGGTTGGCTACGTTTATTTTTGTGCTAAGCAAGCCGTTGATAAGACCTATGACCACCAAAATGCTGTGACTGTCAAACAAGGTGAATTTAATGGAAAACGGCCCTTTGCAGTCCTGTTATTAGGAACCGATACGGGAGCCTTAGATCGTACCGATAAGCTAGGTAATACCGATACGATGATTTTGGCGCTCGTTAACCCTAAGCGCAAACGCTACTCGCTGGTTTCAATTCCGCGTGATACGATGGTTAAAATCTATGGTAGTAAGGATCACGATCAGCCAGTGGCCAAAATTAATGCTGCTTATTCCTTAGGTGGTGCCCAGTCGTCCTTACAGACTGTTTCACGTTTACTCAATGTGCCCATTAAGTATTATGCACTAGTGAATATGGGCGGTATCATGAAGATGATTCGCTATGTCGGGGGCTTAGAAATCCGGCCAACCTTGAGTTTTAGCTATGGTGGGTATCGTTTCAAGAAGGGGAAGTTGACCCGGATGGGTGGTGATGGTGCGTTAGCTTATTCGCGTATGCGCTACACCGATCCGCTAGGAGATTATGGACGCCAGGAGCGGCAGCGCCAAGTAATCACGACCTTGATTGAAAAGACGGTTTCGCTAAATTCGCTGACTAATTTGGATAAAATCATGACTTCAGTGTCAGGCAATGTGAAGACGAATTTGCCTTTTACCGCGCTACAGGGAATTGCAGTCAATTATCGTAGTGCGGTCGCAACTTCCCATAGTGATTATTTGCATGGTTATAGCTGCGAGATTGATGGTAGTAGCTACCAGGTGCAGCCAACGGCAGAGTTGCAACGGATTACCAATTATGTGCGCAGCGAACTAGGTCCAGCTGCGGCCAAGATTTCTAACCATGAAACTTATCAGAATCAGCGTAATGAAGCACATGGTTTTGATTTTAAAGCTACCCGTACTCAGACCTATCAGATTTATCCTGGTTATACAGAATCGAGCCAGCCATGATGTGGCGCGTCGGAGCAATTTTGATCGGCTATGCTTGGGGAAATTTAGTCTTTGCCTATGTCGTTAGCCACTACTATTTGCATGTTGATCCGAGTAAAGTCGGGTCAGGAAATCCGGGCACAGCTAACGTCGGGGCTGTTTTTGGTAAAAAGTATGGTATTTTAACTTGTCTAGGTGATTTTGGTAAGACTATCTTGGCCTTAATCTTGAGTTATTGGCTATACCGTAGTCAGCTCGCGTTGGCCTACACCGGCTTAGGGCTTATTCTAGGTCACTGTTTTCCACTTTGGCGCCATTTTAGGGGTGGCAAGGGAGTGGCTGTCGCGATTGTGTTATTGCTGTCATACGATTGGCACTGGGCGCTCGTGGCGTTACTGATTGCGCTCTTAGCTGCCACAATCATTCAGAATTTGACGATTCCACCTTTAATGTTTATGCTTTTATTCAGTGTGACTGATCAGCAAATGCATTTCGAAGCGCGACTTATCTTTGGTCTAATGACACTCGTGATGTTCATTCGCTTTTGGCCGGATGTCGTAGATTTTTGTCTTGGACGCGGTAAGCGCGTTGATATTCTGAAAACTATTAAGCGCAAGCTTAGTGGAAGCCGGATTATTAGGAAAAACTAGTAAGGATTCCAATTAGGATAATGAATGAAATCAAACAACGTAAATCACTAAAAATTTGGCAAATTATTGCGATGGCGATTGCAACCTTCTTCATGATTGCCCAGATGTTTAACCTGTCACGGGTCATGTATCGGAGTCATATTGCATTGTTGCGTTTCATGCCAACTATTGCGCAGAGTGCCACGATTATTTTGGTCATGATGGTCTTTGGGGCGGTCTATAGTCGTAAAAAGGTCAGTCTCACTGAACCCTTTAAGTTTTGGGTATTAGGGGTTGCCAGCTTATGGCTGCTGTATCTGGCCTACTTCATCAGAGTACCTAGTGATTTCTTAATGTGGAAAGTATGGGGAATGCTCCTGCCAATTACGACCAGTTCCTCAGTCTTACTCGCGGGTCTGATTTTTAGTTTAGTGGTCCAGCCGATGTTGTTTGATTGGTTAGCTAAAATGACCAATCGGCAAGCTACCATCCTATTATCGTTTCTAACCATTGGTGGTTTTGCTACCAGTGCCGGAATGCTCAATGATCGTTATGCGATTACGGGCGTGTATCTCATCATTTTCTTTGCCTGGGGAATGTTCTTAAGCCGGTTGCACTTTACTAAAAAGCAATTGGTTTTGGCTGCCCTAGTAGGTGCTTTCTTACTATTGTTCGTCTCAATGGGTGTGCCGGCGTTTAATGCGGTTTATTGGGCACAATTATTATCGGGCAGGTCAGTTGGTGAATGGAATAATGAATTTCTAGCCAATGTTGCTTCACCTGTTATGTTCTTAATTGCCGCCGTTGCCTTTGTACTCTTTAAGCCAGTCATTGTGTCACTGCGTAGTCGCCAGATGCGCTACTTTATCCCAGTGATCATTCTGATGCAAGCGCCAATGGCAAATGCTTTTGGTAAGAGTTTTCGCTTTACTGGCTCAGCTGCTGCCAATAAACTGATTTTAACTTTAATTCTGAGTGTGCTAGTCGCTATCATCAGTAGTTTGTTTGAACGCTATTTATATCGGTTAAAGCCGGTACGCTTAGGATTGAAGTTCTTAGGTCAACCGCGTCGTCTGACTGAGGTATTGGAACTCACAGTCCTCAAATTATGGCGCTGGATTAAAACTAACCGCATCAATCTATTGACGTGGGCTTGGTTCTACATTTTGAGTTTTGCTTCTTTTGTCATTGAAGCAGACAATATGCGGATTCAAATTAATACGGCAACGACCATTAACGCCGTTGTCTTCCTATTAGCTACCCGTTTCTTTGCGATTGTGCTAACCGCTATCTTCTTGGATGCGGCTTTCTCAGTCCTGTACTTCTTAACGACGCGTTATTGGACCAGTAATTTAATCGTGACGATTATTACGATTGTTTGGGCAGTTTCCAATAAGATTAAACTCCAATTGCGCGGGGAACCAATCTATCCCACAGAACTCAGTGAAATTGTTAACTGGAAGACTTTACTGCCGATGGTGGGCAAGAACACCTTAATTATTGCTGGGATCAGTATTTTAATTGTTGTTGTGGTTGTCATCTTCTTGGAATTGAAGTTACCAGTTGAAAAGCGTGGCTCATGGAAACGACGCGGGATTTGGGCACTCCTCAGCTTATTATTGTTCATGACGCCAGCGCGTTTTAATCATGATAGTAGCTGGATTCACCATTTGAGTCATGGTTTTGATAACCGACAAAGTTTCCGTAATCCGGAACGTGATATTCAAATCAATGGGCCAATTCTAAACTTTTTAAACTATATTGACTTACAGATTATGACCCGCCCTAATAATTATTCGCAACACACAGTTGCTGATATTGCTAAAAAGTACACCAAGGTGGCAGCTCAGATTAATCGGACGCGTCACAATGATTTGTCCAAGCAGACAGTGATTTTTAATTTATCAGAAAGCTTTGTTGATCCCAAAACTTTCCCAACCATTAAAATTAATGGTAGCGATCCAGTGAAGTTTATTCGTTCGCTGAAGCAGAAAACGACTTATGGTTCAATGTTGTCTGCCGGTTACGGCGGTGGGACTGCCAATATGGAATGGGAAAATTTGACGGGGCTTAATATGGGGCTTTTCTCGTCAACATTAACGCCATACGTACAGGTTGTGCCTAAGTTTAAGTTCTATCCTACGATTGGGATGAATTTCACCTATAAATCAGCCATTCACCCTTTCATCGGTTCCTACTATTCTCGGATTGAAAATTATAAACGGTTCAAGTTTAATAAATTTGTCTATAAGGGTTCTAACTACAAGTTGGTCAACCAGCGGACTTTAGGCAAATCTGAGTACAATTCTGACTTTACTACGTATGATAATGGGCTTCATCAGATTAATAGCCGTGCTGGTGGTCAATTCATTAATTTGATTTCAATTCAAAATCATATGCCATATAACAATTGGTATCCAAACAACAGTTATGTTGGTAAAGTAAGTGGCGATTTGTTGTCTAGTGCAGCAGAGAAATTGCAATTTGCCACTTATGTCAAAGGAACTCAGTACACCGATCGTGCGGTGAAGAAGTTTATTGCGTCGATTAACCGCATTAAGAAACCAATTACGATTGTCTTTTATGGCGACCACTATCCATCGATTATTAGTCAAAGCTATACGTCTAAATATCCGATCCAAATGCATTCGACACGTTACTTTATTTATTCGAATAAGTACGCGCGTGAGCATGGCGCTAAAGCCAAATTAACCAGCAAGACGAATTTTGTAAACAGTAGTGATTTTATTGCCATGATGCTAGATCAGACAAATAGTAAAGTTACCCCATATCAAGCCTTACTGACTGAAATTCACCGTCAATTGCCGGCTGTAACCATTAATTATGCTGGTGATAAAGGCTTTGAATTGGTGAACAATAAGGGTGAAGCTGTTCCAGTTAAAACCTTGTCTAGCAGCCAACAAGCCTTACTGAAGGATTATGAAACCATTCAGTATGACATGACGACTGGTAAAGCTTATGGGCTTGGTCTCAAGAACTTCTACGATCCAGCTAAATAATCACACTGGGAGTTGACTAACAGACTTTAAGCCAGTACTATAATGCTTATAACCTTAGCAAGAAGATTCAGCGTTCAGAGAACTAGCGGTTGGTGTGAGCTAGGCAGGTCTTACTTGTCAATTACAATGGGGTAGTTTCCATAACAACTAGTTAAGGCGCTACTAGCGCAAATGTGGGTGGTACCACGGCTAATGAAATAAAGTCGTCCCTAGACTCTTGGAGTCTAGGGACTTTTTGTTGGAGGAAATAGCAAATGGCAAACTTTGATGTTTTAACAGATTTGAAGTGGCGTGGTGCCATTAATCAAGAAACCGATGAAGCGGGTTTGCGTGATTATTTAACCAAGCATGATGATTTGAAATTATATTGTGGGACGGATGCGACTGGCGATTCATTGCATATTGGCCACCTCATCCCCTTTATGATTATGAAACGATTTCAATTAGCTGGCTATCATCCCGTGATTTTGATTGGTGGTGCAACCGGTGCGATTGGCGACCCATCTGGGCGTTCTACGGAGCGGGTTTTGCAAGATCCAGAACAAATTCATAAAAACGAACAAGCCTTAACCGCCCAAATGGAAAAACTCTTTGGCAGGGAAAACTTTGAAATTGTCAATAATGTCGACTGGTTAGGCAAATTGTCACTGCTTGATTTCTTGCGTGATTATGGCAAGCTGTTCCAAGTAAATCACATGCTTAATAAAGAAGTTGTCGCGAGCCGCTTAGAAAATGGGATTTCTTTTACGGAATTTTCTTACCAAATCCTACAATCAGTTGACTTTTACTTGTTGAATCGTGACAGCGGTGTCCAACTCCAAGTGGGTGGGGCCGATCAATGGGGAAATATTACCGCTGGGATTGATTTGATTCACCGCTTGGCGGGGCCTAATCGTCCGGCCTTTGGCCTAACCATTCCTTTAATGCTCAAGGCTGATGGGACGAAGTTTGGCAAATCAGCTGGTGGCGCTGTCTGGCTTGATCCGGAAAAGACGAGTCCCTATGAGTTCTATCAATTCTGGGTCAATCAAGATGACCGTGATGTGGTCAAGTATCTGAAGTACTTCACTTTCTTAAGTCATGACGAGATTGATGCCTTGGCAGAATCTGTTAAGCAGGAGCCATGGAAGCGTCTGGCACAGAAACGCTTGGCCACAGAAGTGACGAAGTTCGTTCATGGCGAAGCCGGTCTGGCAGAAGCAGAGCGAATTACGACCGCCTTATTTAAGGGTGATTTAAAAGCATTATCAGTCCAGCAATTAGTCATTGCTTTGAAGCAAGCACCAAGTACTACGGCCAGTGCTGATAAGCAAAATATTATTGATTTCTTATTGGCTACTGGCATTGAAAAGTCTAAGCGCCAAGCGCGTGAAGATGTGACCAATGGCGCAATTTATGTTAATGGTGATCGTCAAACTGACGTAGCTTTTGAAATTGATCCGGCAGCTGACTTTGAAGGAAAATTTGTCATCATCCGTAAGGGTAAAAAGAAGTATACTTTAGTTCGAATTAAGTAATAAATGGCCCATTAGGGCTTTTGCCGTTTTAGCTCAGTAGGTAGAGCACCGCCGTGGTAAGGAGGAGGTCCCCAGTTCAAACCTGGGAAACGGCTTAATCATTTAAAACTTGATGGAGGTTTAGGTATGCGGCGCGCAGTGATTAGCACCTTTGTGCAACAAGAATTGCAAGACGAACGAACGGGCCATGATTTTTATCATGGTCAGCGTGTGGCGAAATTGGCTGAACAAATGCTCTTGCAGGATCATCCTGCTGCGACGCAAGCTAATCGTGATTTAGCCTTTGCTGCAGGCATGGTGCATGATACGATTGATGAAAAAGTGTGTGCCCAGCCAGCTGCTGAATTAGCACGGGTGACGACGATGTTGCAGGAAGCAGCCGCCACAGCCTCACAGATTGCGGACATCAGCTTTACGATTACCCACATGTCCTTTTCCAAGAATATTGGGCAGCATTATCAATTGTCGCTCACTGGACAATATGTACAGGATGCTGATCGCCTTGAATCGCTGGGGGCAATCGGGATTGCGCGCGCGTTTACTTTTGGTGGCAAGCATGGCAACCTCATCTACGACCCGGCAGTTAAACCACAAAAACTGACTAGTCATCATCAGTATCGGGCGCATCAAGAGACCACTTTGAATCACTTTTATGAAAAACTCTTTCATTTAGCAGCGCTGATGAATACGCCTGCCGGTAAAAAAGCGGCGACTGAGCGCACCAAGTTTATGAAAAAATTTGTCGCCCAATTTTTGGCCGAATGGCAGGCTGAGTAAGGCATGATTGCCTATTTATTAGCCGTTATCTCCGATTAGAAACACAGGGGATAACGGTTTTTTTGATATTTATTAAATAAAGCAATAAGTTACAGTTGCTTTTCACAGTATTTAATAATATACTAATATACTAATATTTAACTTATCCCTAACAGTAATTTTATTCTTGTCGGACGGTTTAGCTAAATTGATTTAGACAAGTTTTAGAAAGTGTATTGGTTGATGGTAGAGAAGAAATTGTATCGAAAATGGCTCGCAGGCAGTGTCGTTTTACTAAGCACCGCAATTTTGACCGCTTGTGGTGGGTCGAAGTCATCTTCGGGCAAGCAGGTTCTGAACTGGACCACTTCAACGGAAGTGCAGACTTTAGATACCTCTAAAGTGACTGATGCTTCTAGTATGGATCAGCTTAACAATAGTGTGGATGGTCTGTATCGGTTAGGCAAAGATGCTAAAATTCAGCCGGCGATGGCCACTTCAACAAAAGTCTCTAATGGCGATAAAACTTGGCAGTTTACGGTTACGTAAAGGTGCTAAATGGTCAAATGGTGATCCGGTTACGGCCCAAGACTTTGTTTATTCTTGGCGCCTGACGGTCAACCCAAAGACCGCTTCAGAATATGCTTATATCTTTGAAGGCATTCATAATGCCACTCAGATTACCGCTGGTAAAGCGCCAGTTAGCTCCTTGGGGATTAAGGCTGATGGTAAGTATAAACTAACGGTAACGTTGGATCGCCAGATTCCTTACTTTAAGTTGCTTATGGGCTTTGGGGTCTTTTTCCCAGAGAACCAACATGCAGTTGAAAAGTTTGGTTCTAAATACGGAACGGCCTCAAAATATATGGTTTATAATGGACCATTTATTCCTAAGGGTTGGAACGGCTCCAACTTGAGCTGGAAATTGGTTAAGAACCCAACTTATTGGGATAAAAAGCATGTTAAGTTAACGCATATTAACTACAGTGTTAACAAAACACCTGCAACTAGCTTGAACCTGTATCAGGCAGGTAAGTTAGACGGGACGCTCCTTGACTCACAAGCTGCTAAAAACTATAAGGGTAAGAGCGGCTTCTTAATTAGACGTAAGTCAGCTACGCAATACCTTTCACCTAACCTCAAGAAAGATCCTTACTTCAAGAATCTGAAGCTGCGTCAAGCATTGTCATTGGCGATTAACCGTAAAGCCTTATCAACCACTTTAGGTGGTGCTAACTTGCCAGCTACGACGATGTCACCAGAAGGCATCTCGAAGGTTAACGGTGAAGACTTTGCCAGCTATGTCACGACGCCAGCAACCAAAGCTATTAATAGCTATAACCCAGCTAAAGCTGAAAAGTTATATAAAGAAGCTTTGAAAGAATTAGGCAAGAGCAAGTTATCATTCAGCTTACTGAGCTATGATGATGATCTTTCCAAGAAGGCCGTGGAATTTGTCCAAAGTCAACTTGAAGGCAACTTGAAGGGCCTGACTGTTAATGTTCAAAGTATTCCGAAGAAAGCCGCTCTAGCCAAGATGGTCAGTGGGGACTTTGATGTTGCCTTTACCGGTTGGTTCGCTGACTTCCAAGACCCAATTTCCTTCTTAGATTTGTTCACTATGCATAATACTTATAATTTCGGTCACTGGAGCAATGCCACTTATGACCGTGAGATTGCCAAGAGCAAAGTCACGGCTGATCCAGCCGAGCGTTACCGTATTTTACGCTCAGCTGAACAATTATTGTTAATCCAACAAGGTAGCATTCCACTGTTCCATGCGGATGAGGCTTGGTTAGTTCGTCCAAGTGTCAAGGGCATTCAGTACAATGGTGCGGGCATTAACTACAACTTTAAGACTGCCTATATGGCTAAATAAACCTCCTTATTATTTAAAGAAAAGCAATCACCAGAGTGATTGCTTTTTTTGTCGGGCGGAGATGTCTTGACGTGCCTGGCAAAGGATAGTAAAGTGAACATAATCTAATTGGAATGTTGCGTTTAGATAGAAGGAGCCCTGTTGAATGTCAAATTGGAATACGAAGTTTGCTAAAAAAGGTTTAACTTTTGATGATGTGTTACTAATTCCAGCTGAAAGCCATGTCTTGCCAAATGAGGTGGATTTGAGTACGCAGTTAGCAGCGAACCTAAAACTGCATATTCCCTTAATCTCAGCCGGGATGGATACAGTCACGGAAGGCGGCATGGCGATTGCCATGGCACTACAAGGCGGTCTTGGTGTGATTCATAAGAACATGTCTATTCAAGCCCAAGCAAGCGAAGTTGCCAATGTGAAGCATGTGGGTGTGCCCACAAATGTCACTAAAGCAGCGATTGACAATCAAGGACGTCTCCTATGTGCTGCTGCCGTAGGTGTTACCAGTGATACCTTTGAACGGACAGAAGCGCTACTAACAGCAGGTGCTGATGCGATTGTCATTGATACGGCGCATGGTCATTCAGCTGGGGTGTTACGTAAAATCACGGAAATTCGTAAACACTTCCCGAAGGCAACGCTGATTGCCGGAAATGTTGCTACTGGCGATGCCACGCGGGCCCTATTTGATGCTGGGGTTGATGTGGTCAAAGTTGGAATCGGACCGGGCTCAATCTGTACGACTAGAGTGGTTGCGGGTGTTGGCGTGCCGCAAATTACAGCCATCTATGATGCAGCGACAGCTGCGCAAGAGTATCACAAGCCAATTATTGCTGATGGTGGGATTAAGTATTCTGGTGACGTGGTCAAAGCCCTAGCCGCGGGTGGTAATGCGGTTATGCTGGGTTCAATGCTTTCAGGCACAACCGAAGCACCAGGTGAGCTTTTCGAAGATCATGGCAAGAAGTATAAAACATATCGTGGCATGGGCTCAGTGGGTGCGATGGCGCAGGCACATGGCTCCAGCGACCGTTACTTCCAGGGCGGCGTTAACGAAGCCAATAAATTAGTCCCAGAAGGGGTCGAAGCCCGCGTGCAATATAAGGGGGATGTTTCAGATGTGCTCTTCCAAATTAATGGTGGCTTGCGTTCAGGCATGGGCTATTGCGGTGCTGGGGATGTTGTGAGTTTAATTGCTAAGGCACAATTCGTGCAGATTACCAATGCCGGACTGGTTGAATCACATCCGCATGATGTCCAAATGACCAAGTTAGCGCCTAACTATCACTAAGCTTAAAGCTGATTTAACAGGTCTCAATGAGGCCTGTTTTTTGTTTTCTGATCAGCATTAATTCAGAGAAAAAACTGAAAGTTTTATAGGCTGGCTTTGTATTTTCTCATAATATGTTATCAATCGCTTTAATATCTGCTATAATAAGAAAAAGATTAAATCATCACGATAACTCAAGAGGGGGGGTCATTAGATGGCCAGGTACCTAATAAAACGTGTATTGTACATGATTCTGACCTTGTTCATTGTGGCTACTGTCACGTTCTTTTTGATGAAATTAATGCCAGGATCGCCTTATGCCAATCAGGAAAAATTAACGGCACAACAAATTCAGATTATGAATGTCCAGTATGGTTTAAATAAGCCAATATTCCAGCAATATTTAATCTACTACTGGGTGTCACTCATGGTGATTTCGGGGTGTCATTCCAGTACAGCAACCAACCGGTGGCGAGTTTAATTGGGGCACGGCTCGGTGCATCGGTGCAACTCGGTTTGCGAGCTTTAATTGTCGGGGTCATCTTAGGGGTGATTATCGGGGCAATTGCCGCCATGAAACAGGGGACCTGGGCCGATTCGACGTCTACAGTGGTCGCCATTATCGGTAAGTCTGTCCCTAACTTCGTCTTGGCTGTTTTATTGCAATACTACATTGGCCTCAAGCTTGGCTGGTTCCCAATCGCTGGCTGGGGAACTTGGTCCCAAACAATTTTACCAACGATTGCCTTAGCGGTTGGGCCATTAGCGGAGACGGCTCGATTTGTGAGAACGAGCATGGTCGATACCCTGTCCAGTGACTATATTGAACTTGGTAAGGCTAAGGGACTGAGCCGGATGGAAGTCGTTCGTAAACATGCGATGCGCAATTCCATGATTCCGCTAGTGACGCTTATCGGTCCTTATGCAGTCGCTTTAATGACTGGATCAATGGTGGTCGAAAACATTTTTAACATTCCTGGAATTGGTGAGCAGTTTGTCAAATCAATTTTAACGAATGATTATCCGACAATTATGGGGGTTACGATGGTTTACTCCATTGGCCTGGTTGTCATTTTATTAGTGACTGATGTGGTTTATGGTCTACTTGACCCAAGAATTCGCTTAGCAGGAAGTGAGGCAGCTTAATGGCTAAAGATATTTCAACTGAATTTGATTCAGCGCTGTTTACGCCCGTAACGAAAGATGAAACGATTGATCGCGAACAAATTTCTGGTCCGTCGCTGTCTTTTGGACAAAATGTTTGGTTACGTTTCAAAGCACGTAAGTCAGCGGTGGTTTCAGCAATTTTAATTATCGTCATGGTCGTGGTCGCGTTTGGCTCGATTCCCTTTATTACGAATGCGACTTTGGTAAAATCACATCCCCAATATGCCAATTTACCCGCCAAGGTGCCTGGTTTTGGCGCCGTCAATGGGTCTAAACGGTAAGTTGAAACAAAGCGGCGTCTGGGTTAATGCTTATGCCCAGAACCATGTCCCTAAGGATAAGTACTTTGTAGCTGGGACCGATTATCTTGGTCGTTCGCTGGGACAACGGATTATTTATGGGACTAAGGTGTCACTAATTGTGGCCCTAGTTGCGGCCTTTTTTGACCTAACCATCGGTGTGGCCTATGGCATTATCTCCGGTTAGATTGGTGGCCGTACTGACAATATCATGCAGCGAATTATCGAAATTATTTCCTCAGTACCAAATCTCGTCATTGTGGTGCTCATGCTAGTGGTGCTAAAACCAGGGATTGGTTCCATTATTATCGCGATTGCCATTTCTTCTTGGACCACGATGGCGCGGCAGGTACGAGCGGAAACGTTAAGTTTAAAGAATGAAGAATACGTGCTCGCTTCCCGTTCCTTAGGAGAATCGCCATGGAAGATTGCCACGAAACACCTCATTCCCAACTTATCGAGTATCATTATCATTCAAACAATGTATACGATTCCAAACGCAATCTTCTTTGAGGCCTTCTTAAGCTTTATTGGGATTGGGATTAGCGCGCCAGAAACATCACTTGGGGTGTTGTTAAATGAAGGACAGAAGAACTTTCAGTTTTTGTCCTATCAGATGTGGTACCCCGCAATTGTGCTGTGTATTTTGATGATTGCCTTTAATTTATTAGGTGATGGACTACGCGATGCTTTTGACCCTAAGGGACAGAACTAGGAGGTTGCTAATGACAAATCGTATTTTAGATGTCAAACATTTAAAGATTGATTTTCATACTTATGGCGGTGATGTTAAGGCCATTCGCGATGTTTCTTTCCACCTTGATCCTGGGGAAACCTTGGCCATTGTGGGTGAATCTGGCTCTGGCAAATCGGTCACAACGCGTAGTGTGATTGGACTTTTGGCTAAAAATGCCCAAGTCATGGGCGGTGAAATCAATTTCCATGGTCAGAATTTGCTTCAGCTTAAGGAAAAGCAATGGCAAAAAATTCGTGGGAATGAGATTGCCATGATCTTTCAAGACCCCATGACGTCGCTTGACCCGACCATGAAAATTGGACAGCAGATTGCGGAGCCACTCATTAAGCACCGTGGCACTTCGAAAAAAGAGGCTTGGGTTAAAGCACTAGAGATGATGCGAGCTGTGGGTATTCCTCATCCTGAAGAACGCATCAATGAGTACCCTCACCAATTCTCAGGTGGGATGCGGCAACGAATTGTGATTGCGATTGCGCTGATTTGTGAACCAGAGATTCTGCTAGCAGATGAGCCAACTACGGCGCTAGACGTGACAGTACAAGCGGAAATCCTGGATCTCATGAAAGATTTGCAGAAACGGGTTAAAACCTCAATTATCTTCATTACGCATGATTTAGGCGTCGTTGCAGGGATGGCAGATCGCGTTGCTGTGATGTATGCTGGCGAGCTCATGGAGTATGGGACCGTGGATGATATTTTTTACAATCCACAGCATCCGTACACTTGGGGACTGATTAATTCGATGCCAACTTTACACTTGGGGACTGATTAATTCGATGCCAACTTTGGCTAGTCAGACTTTGGCTTCAATTCCCGGGACACCACCAGACTTGCTCAACCCACCGAAAGGTGATCCATTTTGTCCACGTAATCAATATGCGTTAAAAATTGATCTTGACCATAAGCCACCGTTCTTTAAAGTCTCAGATACGCATTATGCAGCAACGTGGCTCTTACATCCTGAGGCACCGCAAGTTGATCCGCCAGCTGAGATTAAACGCCGTTGGGCTAAATTTAAAGCGATGAAACGTGGTTAAGGAGGGGTAGCATGTCAGCAAACAAGAAATTGTTAGAAGTTAAGCATCTGAAACAATATTTCAAAAATGGCCGAACCTTAACCAAGGCGGTCGATGACATCAGTTTTGATATTTACGAAGGCGAGACCTTTGGTCTTGTGGGTGAATCTGGCTCGGGTAAAACCACGGCTGGACGCTCCATTTTACAGCTTTATCGGCCAACGGGTGGCCAAGTTTTATTCGAAGGTCAAGATGTCAGTCAATTACATGGTCAGGAGCAAAAACGGCAATTTCGCCGGGATGCGCAGATGATTTTTCAAGATCCATATGCTTCGCTGAATCCCCGAATGACCGTTGAAGATATTATTGCCGAAGGCCTAGATATCCACCACTTAGTGGCCAATAAGGCAGCACGGCGAGCACGAGTTGAGGAACTGTTAACCGAAGTCGGTCTCAATGAAAGTCATGCGAGTCGTTTTCCCCATGAATTCTCAGGTGGTCAACGCCAACTAATTGGGATTGCCCGGGCACTAGCAGTTAAGCCAAAATTTATTGTAGCCGATGAGCCGATTTCTGCACTAGATGTTTCCATTCAAGCCCAAGTGGTTAATTTGATGATTGACTTGCAAAAAAAGCAGGGGCTTACCTATCTTTTTATTGCCCATGATTTATCAATGGTTAAATTTATCTCAGATCGTATCGGGGTCATGCATTACGGTAAATTATTAGAGGTTGGTCCCGCTGACGATGTGTATGATCGGCCTTTGCATGATTATACCAAGAGTTTGATCTCAGCTGTTCCTGTGCCAGATCCAGAAATTGAACGTACGCGCAAGCGGATCAACTATGACAGTCAGGGAGAGGGCATTCCTGGGCAAACCCTGCATGAAATTCGTCCAGGTCACTGGGTCCGCTGTACTGAGGCGGAAGTGCCTCACTACGAAGCCATCGCCGCAACTTATGAGTAAAAAAGAAGACTACCGATGTAGTCTTTTTTTAATAATTACTAAAATGATAACGTTTTGAAACTGTTCTGTAACGCTGATGTCTCAACTTGATAACATTAAGAAACTATAATGGGCTTTGTTAAATAGGACAGATAGATTTTGTAAGTTGTTTGGGAGATTAAATTCAGATGAAGAAGACTTTTGCATTGACGTTAGCAGCCAGCCTATCTTTGGCTTCTGCTGCACTAGTAAGTACCCCCACGGTGTTTGCTGCAACCACTCAGGGTAAAGTTACCTATACTAAGGGAGCTACAACGGTTTGGACTTCAGCCGTTAAAGGTCAAGCAGTTAAACGTTATATCAGTAAAGATACTGCCTTAAATTTTGTGAATACGAAGCAAGTTTACGGTACCACTTGGTATGAAACAGCTGATCACGGCTGGTTACCCGAAACCTATTTATCACTTGGGGATGCCGCCGTTCCTAAAACTAAGGTTAATTTAACGCCAGCGACTCCTGCCACTAAAGCCGTCGCAGGTAATGTGACGACCAATTATCATGCTGGTGCAGTGACGGTTTGGCGTCAGCCTAATATTTCAGCAATCGCTGGTTACTTAAACAGCGGTAAGTCAGTTGCTTATACTGAAACTAAATCCGTTGGTGGTGAGACTTGGTATCACTTACAACAAGGCGGTTGGATTTTAGCCGATTTTACTGGTTCTAATGCCGCTAAGACAGTGCAACAACCTACTAAGTCAACTTCTTCAGCTCAAACTAAGCAATCTAGCCAATCAAGCCAAGCTAGTCAGTCAACACAGACGACTAGTCAAACGACCCAAACTACGACGACGCGTAGCAACAACCAGACGACGTCGTCACACACAACAAGCACCTCAGCAACTGGTGTGCTTGGCATTGCTGAGCAGTATCTTGGCGTCCCTTATAAATGGGGCGGGACGAAACCTGCTGGTTTTGATTGTTCTGGCTTTGTGCAATATGTGTTTGCTAAGGCTGGTGTTTCATTACCAAGAACGACCACACAACAAGAGCGGGTTGGTACGGTAATTCCTGTGTCACAAGCACAACCAGGTGATTTATTGTTCTGGGGTGCCCGTGGTTCTTCTTACCATGTTGCAATCTATATGGGTAATGGCAGATATATTAATGCGCCAGCTCCAGGTCAAAATGTCAGTGAAAGTAGCATCTCGACTTACTTTGCACCTAGTTTCGCTGAACATCTTTAAGCTAACGAATTAGCAAGCAAAATAAAAAAGCGTTAAGCCATCGCTTAACGCTTTTTTGATTGCACTTTAACCCATTGGATCCCAGCATGGTAATGGCGTTGCTGGACCTTCGGCTAGTTTGACGAGCTCAGCTGGGAGGTATTTCTTGTTGATAACGACCTTAAAGACATAATCGCTAAACCAATCATCACTCATGACAAAGTAGCCTTTTTGGCCAACTTTTTCGCCCCAAGAGTTTTCAATTTTCCATTGGCGAATTTCACCTTGATCGACATCAACGCCAACGAGTGTCATGGCATGAGTTGAGCCAGAATCGTGCGTTGCTAAACGTTCTGCTTTCGTCAGGCCCGACTTAATGTCAAAGAGCGCGTCAGTCTGATAAAGTCCGTTAGCTAGGATGCCTTTTTTGCGGTCACTACTTTGGCCGACATCACAGCCGAACCAAATGGCTTCACCAGCACTTAGTTGCTTAATAGCGGCAGCTTTGAGCGCCTCAATCGGAACATTTAAGAACTGAACTGGGGTACCGCCTTGGACATTATCCTCGAAAGGAAAAGCATATAGCTTTTGATAATCATGATCGGGAGCATTAAAGAGGGTGACATAGTCGCCTAAGTCATCACTAAAATAGTCATGCAAGAACGTGAGCGGTGTTAGATTTTTAGTGAGTTGCGGCTTTTTGTCGTCGTCTTGGTATTCTAAGTCGAAGTGTTCGACTGGTTGACCAAAGGCGATAACTGCCATCCGGTACACTTCAGTTAAAAATTCTTGCCGTTTTTGTTCAATGATATCGGTGTCACCAGCTACTTGCAAGCGGCGTAAAATCAACGCATTCTCGCGTAACTTTTTGTTCAGGAGAGCATTGAAATCATCAGTCGCATTGGCATTGAAACTTTCTGGCTGGGCATAACTCGGGACCAGTCCGTATTTTTGAATCAGACTGACCGCCATGGCCCACTGACCACCATCGGTATCCGGTCCTTGTAAGTAGAAGCTAACTTCACGATCCGATAAGGGCTTGTCTGCGGTCTCAAGGATATGATCAAAGAAGATATTAGCGCGCTCTAAACGATCCCAGAAGAAGAGATAGTTCTGAGAAAGTAAGAAGTTTTTCGCATGGTACTTTTTAGCGAAATCATGTCTCAGAGTATTTAATGCCGCAAATAACCAACAACGACCAGATTGTTTTTGATTGGTGACATTGTCAGTGGGGAGTTCGATGGAAAAAGTGCGATTTAATTTTCCAGCAATGCTGGCCTCATAGCTAGCTGCTTTAACGCCCACGTTAACAGTCGCACGCGCCTTGATGGCATTGGCAGGTTCCGCCGCGAAGGCTGCCTTAAATTGCTTGATTTCAGTTAATGATAATTGATGCATATCTGCTCCTTAAGCTAGTGAGTCCCATGGTAGTAGTTCAGTCGCTGGGCCTTCTGCTAATTTGACCTGAGCGGCGGTTAGGAATTCTTTGCGCACAGCCACTTCATAAACATAATTTTCAAACCAAGCGTGGTTCATGACGAAGTAACCGGCTTTACCGGACTTGTTGCCCCATGAGTTTTCGACTTTCCATTGCCGTACTTCACCGCGATCAACATCAACACCGACTAAGGCCATGGCGTGAGAAACTTCACCCATCCCAGTCCGTAAGCGGTCGGCTTTACTTAAGTCAAGGTCAACGCCAAAGAGGTCATTTAATTGGTAGAGGTTGGTGTCGAGGTAGCCAGTCTTACGATCCATTTGACGCAGGACATCGTTACCAAACCAAACAGCTTCGCCGGCCGCTAATTGTTTGATGGAAGCGGCGGTTAAGACATCCATTGGGACGTTGACGAATTTAATGCCATATTGACCGCGTACGTTATCTTCAAACGGTAGCGTATAGGCTTTTTGATAATCATGATCCGGCGCGTTAGTCAGGACGACGTAATCGTTGAAGTCGACATCACCTAGATATTTTTGTAAAAATTGGGTCGGTGTCAATTGTTTTTCGAGATGATAATTCTTATCGTCATCGCGGTATTCTAGGTCGAACTGCTTTGGTGGTTCACCAACGGCAGTGGCCACGATACGGTAAATCTCGCTCAGACAATCTTTGCGCGCTTGTTCAACTTCAGCGGTTTTTCCAGCTACTTGCAACTTGCGCAGTAACAAGGCATCTTTCCGTTCCTTATCCGCCAATGCTTGAGCTAGCCCAGTGGTATCACTCGTATTGAAGCTTTCTGGCATGGCGTAGGTTGGCACTACCCCATACTTGGCAACTAAGGAAGCAGCCATGTGGAATTGACCACCATCGCCACCAGCAAAGTCAAGATAAGCTCGAACTTCACGATCGTCGATCGGTTTATCGGCAAGGTCAATCATCTTGTCGTAGAACATGTTGGCCCGTTCAATTTTGTCCCAGAAGAAACTATAAGCTTGCGAAAACTCGAAGTTTTTGACATGATATTTTTTACCAAAGGTATGGCGCAAGACATTCAGTGTGGCAAATAGCCAGCAGCGGCCAGAATGTTTCTGATTAGAAACCTCGTCAGTAGGTAATTCCGTTGAAAAGACGCGGGTTAACTGGCTTGCCACATTGGGATTGTAAGCCGCCTCTAAGACACCGCTACGTTTCGCAGCGCGCGCGATAATCTGATTCTGCGGATTTTCATTGAAAGCAGCTGAAAAGTCAGCTAATTCTTGTAAAGTTAATTCATGATTCATGGTCAGTACTCCTTTTTAATCTATTATTAAAGATAGCAACATTCTATCATTAAAGGTGGTATCAGCTCAACTAGTCTGGGCAAAAATAGCCAGTAATCGTGCTAGTATTAGCGGTTGATGGAGGAAGTTAGATGGTTTATTATCAAAAAATGACCCCAACCGGTTATCAGCAAATTGAAGCTGAAATAACCCGGCTTAAGCAAGATCGGCCGCGTCGCATCAAAGTCTTGAAAGCCGCTCGGGCATTAGGGGACTTGTCGGAAAACACGGAATATACAGAAGCTAAACGCGACTTGGGACATTTGGCAAGTCGTTTGCGTTTTCTGAATAAACAGTTAAAGTATGCTGAAATTGTAGCACCCACGACTGCTAACCATGAGGTTCAGTTGGGTAAAACAGTGACTTTGCGTTTTCTGGATGATGACGAGGAAATTGACTACCAATTGGTGGGGGCGCTTGAGGCGGATTTGGCTGATGGCAAAGTCGCCTATGATTCGCCCTTGGGGCTCGCACTCATGCATCAACACGTCGGCGCGCAGGTCACGGTGGTTGCCCCAGCAGGTAATTATCAAGTTGTTATTCTTGCGATTCGCTAATAGCGGTACTGCACCTGGGTATGGGCACCCACGACAGGTCAATTTTATAAGCCTAGTCATTTCTGTTATAATACTAGTTTAGTGAGAGAACAGGCGGCGAGGTAGCATATGAATACACCAACATCTAGAGAAGGAAATCTAATTCGGTATACCGTTTATTTATTAGCAATGCTAATGGTGCTAGGCATTAATCAATTGGTTGTGAAGACCGTCCCTTTGAAAACGTGGGATGTGGTACTCTACTTGTTGGTAGCAGCAGCGGTATTGCTGTTTTTTGTGTATCGGTTTAATCGAGAAGCGCGCTTTTTTGAAAAGGATACCAACCTGAGCTGGCTGGATTATTGCGGCTTAACAATCGCCTTAACGGTAGTCGTGGCTGTGACCCGAATTAGCGTCTCATATTTGCAAGCTTCAGGTCGGCTGCCGCTCTTCGGTTTTCAACAAAATTATTTACGGCACGAAGCTGTGAACTTATTCTGGTTTTTGATTTTGTCGCAAGGTATCGTGATTCCAATTCTGCAAGGTTTCTTAGCCAGTGGCTTTCTCTTTAATTACCTCTTTCGGGGAAAAAGCGTTTTAACCGGCGTGGTTGGCATTTTAGCTTCGGCCTTGATTTTTGCCGGGTTGAATTTTCAATTTACGGCTAGCCTATTCTTGTTAAATGCGTTTTACGGAGCCTTATTTGCGTGGTCTTACCTCGTCAGTCAAAGCGTCTGGATGCCTACTTTTTTGGCAGTCGCGAATGGTTTACTGATGATTGTGATGATGTAAGTAGCACACTTAGACAAAAAAAGAGGCGATGGACATTGTTTGTCCATCGCCTTTTAAAAAAGCGGATAGCGTGAATCGAACCCGCATCTCCAGCTTGGGAAGCTAGCGTTTTACCATTAAACTATACCCGCAGGGCTTTTTTGTACTTGTTTATTCTAGCATGCTTGCCTTAAAATGCCAAATTTAATTTTGCGGGTGTGATTGAAGCGGGCAGAGACTAGTAGTAGTTTAACCTTAGCGCTATTTTTGTTAAAATTAGCTTTAAGTTATTAAAATTCATTCTGAAAGTCATTTGAAAGTGAGACACAGCTATGGCAAAGGAAATATTATTAACCGGTGATCGCCCAACCGGCAAGTTGCATATTGGTCATTATATTGGGTCGCTCAAAAATCGGGTTAAATTACAAAATTCTGGTCAGTATGATTCTTATATCATGATTGCGGACACGCAAGCCCTGACTGATAATGCTCGTAATCCGGAAAAAATTCGCCAAAGTCTCATTGAAGTTGCCCTAGATTATTTGGCAGTGGGGATTGATCCAGAGAAAGCAACTATTTTTGTGCAATCACAAATCCCAGCTTTGTTTGAATTAACGGCCTACTATATGGACCTTGTTACCGTAGCGCGCTTAGAGCGTAATCCAACGGTGAAGACTGAAATTAAACAAAAGGACTTTAAAGATTCGATTCCGATTGGCTTTTTGAATTATCCAGTTTCGCAAGCAGCTGATATTACGGCTTTTAAGGCCACCCTAATCCCAGTTGGGGATGATCAGGAACCCATGCTAGAGCAGACGCGTGAAATTGTGCGGACTTTTAACCGGGTATACCAGCGCAATGTGCTAGTTGAACCAAAGGGCTATTTTGCGCCGGCTGGTTCTGGTCGCTTACCTGGCTTAGATGGCAATGCCAAGATGTCGAAATCACTTGGGAATGCCATTTATTTAGCCGATGATGCCAAGACCGTCACGCAAAAGGTGATGTCAATGTATACGGACCCGAAGCACGTTCATGTCAGTGATCCCGGACAAGTGGCAGGCAATACTGTCTTCACTTATCTGGATATTTTTGCACCAGATAAAGCTAAAGTGGCTGAACTTAAGGCACAATATCAAGCCGGTGGACTAGGTGACGTGAAGCTCAAGCGCTATTTGAACGAAGTCCTAGAGGTAGAACTCGCCCCGATTCGCGAGCGGCGTGAACGTTATGCCAAGCATCCTGATGAAGTTTATGAAATTTTGCAAGCTGGATCTGCTCGGGCTAATCGCGTAGCAGCACAGACCTTGGCCGAAGTACGTGATGCTATTGGCTTAAATTATTTTAAGAATTAGTGAGGCATTGCAATGCACGATCGTATTCCTTGGAAACAATATTTTATGATGCAAGCGCTCGTCATTGCGCAGCGCTCTACTTGTAATCGCGCCCTAGTGGGAAGTGTGTTAGTCAAAAATCAACGGATTATTGGCACTGGCTATAATGGATCCATTTCAGGGCAGCCACATTGTGACGAGGTTGGTCATCAGATGGTCGATGGGCATTGTGTGCGCACGATTCACTCCGAGATGAACACGCTGATTCAATGTGCCAAATTTGGTGTGTCAACGAGCAATACTGCTATTTTTGTGACGCATTTTCCTTGTTACAATTGTTGTAAGGCTTTAGTTCAAGCTGGTATTAAGCAGATTAATTATTATTATGACTATCGCGACAATCCCTTAGCAGTACAAGTTTTACGTGAAAGTGGGGTGCCTTATGAACAAGTTAAAATCAACCTTAAATACATTGATAGCCTCTATCAGCGCCTGGAAGGGCGCAATGAAGTTTAGTTTAATCGCGCTCCTGGGACTTGTCTTAGTGCCAACGCTGGCTTTTAGTGACCCTAACATTAACGATAGTGCGCAGCTGTTAAATCGCCAGACACGTGAGCTGATTAAGCAAAAGAATAATCGGTATTTGCAGACGAAGGAACAACCGCAAATTGAGGTCCGGACGTTTAAACGTGTGAAGCATTTAACGCCAAAAAGTCTCAACCGCCATCCGCGCCGCGTCTATCTGGTGATTGGCGTGACGGCTACTAAGCGTGAGGTACAGATTTATTCGAGCAAAGATTTACATAGTTCCTTTACAGCGACCATTCGCGGCAATATTATTCGCGCGGCTGTCAGTGATTTACAGAGTCAGAAGCCTGCTAAATTAAATCGCGGTATTCGGTTTGTTTATCGCGCTATGGCTGCCAAAATTGATCAGCGCTACCAATATGCACTGGACAAATATGACTTAAGCGGCGATGAATTGTCTAAAATAGATCATCCCCATACTTTAGCCCTGCCGATGGCCTTAGCAATTGTCATTTTAATTTCGGCGTTAGCTTATTTATTTAAACAAACGCGGCGTCGCCATGATGATGAATCAGTAAAATAAAGTTAATCGTGTTTCAGCGCTTGACTAATTCGCGATAGCTCTTTAAAATTCAAGTGAACGTAAAATTTGATAAGCAAATGAACTGTTAGGTGAGACTCCTACGTGAACACACGCTATCGCCCGGAAACATCCAGAGATGCCAACGGGTTAAAAAGGTCTCGTCGATTTAAGGCGAGATTCAGATAGCTAGCATGTGCTTACGTCACGTAGTGTTAAAACTGAACGACTAGTTACTAGCCTTATTTGGCTTGGGGCCACTTACAGTAATGTGAGTGGCTTTTTTGTTCGTTTGCGGGAAGGAGCACAATATGTTTTTTAGAAGGACACCCAAGCATAAGGTTGCACACGTTGATTTACAACTTGTGAAGACGATTGCGACCGTTAAACGAACAGATGTCTTGGCTAAACTCCATGCTAGCGAGGAGGGGCTTAGTGAGGCAGAGGCAGCTAAGCGCCGAGAACAATATGGAAGTAATGAGATTGCGTCTAATCAGCAACACTCTAAACTGACCTTCTTAGCGGAAGCCTTTTTAACGCCATTCACAGTGGTGTTGCTAATTTTAGCGACGCTTTCGCTCTTGACCGATGATATTTTTGTCCCTGCTGGTCAAAAAGACCTGAGCACCGTCATTATTATGTTGACCATGGTGCTGATTTCAGGTTTAACTTCTTTTGTCCAAAATGTGAAAACGGATGATGCGGTCAACTCGCTACTACATATGGTATCGGTCACGACGAATATTCGTCGTGATGGTCAAGATCAAGAATTACCTACGAAAGACGTCGTTTTGGGTGACTTAATCAATTTAGCTGCCGGCGATATGGTACCAGCTGATATGCGGCTAGTGCGTAGTAAAGACCTGTTTTGTTCATCCAGTTCGCTTAATGGGGAGTCGAATCCGGTTGAAAAGTTGGCCAACGTTGGGCCCAAAGCCGGTCATGAGGATGAGTATTTAGATTATCCCAATGTGCTTTACGAGGGAACGACAATTGTTTCCGGTTCAGGTCAAGGCGTAGTCTTTGCGACCGGTAGCCATACCATCTTTGGTAAATTAGCTGCCGATATTTCAAATAATAAAGTAAAAGCCACTGCTTTTGATACCGGGATTAAGGACATCTCCAAGCTGCTCATTACGATGACAGCCGTTATTGCACCATTGGTCTTTCTGATTAATGGGCTGACTAAGGGAAATTGGCTAGATGCGTTAATCTTTGCGATTGCCACTGCCGTTGGCTTAACGCCGGAGATGCTCCCAGTGATTGTAACCTCTAATTTGGTTAAAGGGTCGCTGGAAATGTCGAAGCACGGCACCATTGTGAAGAAGATGAATTCCATCCAAAACTTTGGTTCAGCTGATGTCCTCTGTACTGATAAAACCGGCACCTTAACGCAGGACAAGGTGGTCTTAGAGCGGCATTACGATTTAGGCTTAAAAGAAACCCAGCGGGTCTTAGAGCTTTCCTACCTAAATGCTTATTACCAAACCGGCATGAAGGATCTTATTGATAAGGCTGTGATGGATGCAGCGGGGGATGAACTCGATGTGAGTGAAATTCAGCGCGACTATAACAAGATTGATGAAATTCCCTTTGACTTTAGTCGCCGACGCATGAGTGTCGTGGTCGCCAACTCTGATCAAAAGCATGGCGAACACCTGCTGGTAACTAAGGGTGCCGCCGAAGAGATGATTGCGGTCTCGACGGCAGTTGAAGTGGATGGCAAAGTTCTGCCACTGACTGAAGATCGCAAAACCGAAATTCTAAAGCGCATCGATGAGATGAATACCGATGGTTTCCGGGTGATTATGCTAGGGTATAAGCGTAATCCAGCGCCAGTGGGAGAATTCTCAGTTAAAGATGAGTGCGACTTGACGCTGATTGGTTACCTGGCCTTTCTTGATCCACCAAAAGAGAGTGCTAAGTCCGCACTAGCGCACTTAAAGCGCGACGGGATTACGGTTAAGATTCTAACTGGTGATAATGAAGCGGTGACGCGTGCCGTTGGCTTACAAGTTGGGCTCAATGTCGATACGGTTTATACAGGGAGCGACCTTGAAGGCAAGACGCCAGCCGAGCTGAAACAAATGGTGGAAACTTGCAATATCTTTGTGAAGTTATCCCCAGAATGGAAGACGAAAATTATTCAGCTATTGCAAGCCAATGGTCACGTGGTCGGTTACATGGGTGATGGCATCAATGATGCGCCAGCGATGAAAACCGCGGATGTTTCCATTTCGGTTGATACGGCGGTGGATATTGCCAAAGAGTCAGCGGATGTTATTTTGCTCCATAAAGACCTCGGCGTCTTAGAGCAAGGCGTGCGGATTGGTCGTAAGGTCTTCGCCAATACCATGAAGTATATTAAGATTACGTTATCGTCAAACTTCGGGAACATCTTTTCGATTTTAATTGCTTCCAGCTTTTTACCGTTCTTACCGATGCTACCGTTACAATTGTTAATTTTAGACCTTCTGTACGGGACGAGTTGTTTGTCGATTCCGTTTGACGATGTGGCTGAACCTTACCTTGAGACACCACGGTCTTGGTCGACGAAAAAACTACCAAAGTTTATGTTTTACTTTGGCCCGACCTCTTCAATCTTTGATGTGTTAACCTTCGCCTTACTGTTCTTCGTTGTTTGTCCAGGAATTACTGGTGGTCACTTGGCCAGCTTAAATCCAGCTGGCCAAGCCAGCTTTATTGCTTTGTTCCATACTGGTTGGTTTATTGAATCATTATGGACGCAGGAGCTCGTGATTCATGCCTTGCGGGACAAGCACTTACCATTTATTCGTCAACGGGCTGCTACGGCGGTCATTGTGTCAACCATTGGGGCTGCCATCTTAGGCACGTTGCTACCATATTCTGGTGTTGCTCGGCTATTACAATTTGGCGTGATGCCAATGAGTTATCTGTTAATGGTCGGTGGTTTATTAATTGGTTATATTCTGTTGACCACAGTAGTCAAGCATTACTATCTACGGCATGAAAAATTTCTAGTTTAAGCTGAAAAAAGGAATTCTGTTACGGAATTCCCTTTTCTGATGTTGTATGATATAAGAGATACCGTATTTAAATCAAAGGAGCTTAGATAGCACTATGGCTAATTCAAAAACTTTTTACGTGACTACTCCAATTTATTATCCATCTGGCAAATTAACCATCGGGAATGCTTATACCACGGTGGCCGCTGATACAATTAAGCGCTACAAAAAAAGTGAAGGGTATGACACCTTTTTCTTAACTGGAACGGATGAACATGGCCTGAAAATTGAACAAAAAGCCAAGACTTTAGGCATTAAACCGCAAGCTTATGTGGACAAAATGGCTGCATCTTATCAGCAGCTGTGGAAAATGCTCGATATTGACTATGATAAATTTATCCGCACGACTGATGCGCAGCATGTTCAAGCTGTGCAACAGATTTTTGAACAATTACGTCAGCAAGGCGATATTTATCTCGGTGAGTACACGGGCTGGTATTCCGTTGAAGACGAAGAATACTTCACTGAAAGTCAACTAAAGGAAGTCTTCAAAGACGATGCTGGCAAAGTAACTGGTGGGATTGCACCTTCAGGCCATGAAGTGCAGTTAGTCAAAGAACCTTCTTATTTCTTCAAGGTTAGCAAGTATGCTGATCGGTTGGTGGCGTATTACCGTGAACATCCAGAATTTATTCTGCCGCATTCACGTGAAAAGGAAATGCTGAACAACTTTATTAACCCTGGTCTAGAAGATTTGTCCGTGACGCGGACGACCGTTGATTGGGGCATTAAGGTGACTTCGGATCCGAAGCATGTGGTTTATGTTTGGCTTGAAGCTTTAGCCAATTATATTACTGCCCTTGGGTATGACAGTTCTGATGACCACTTATTTAAGAAATATTGGCCCGCTGATGTGCACTTAGTCGGTAAGGAAATTGTCCGTTTCCACACCATTTATTGGCCAATTATGTTAATGGCGCTTAATTTGCCACTTCCTAAGCATATTGTGGGTCATGGCTGGCTCTTGATTTATCAAGATAAGATGAGCAAGTCGAAGGGGAATGCCGTTTACCCAGAATCATTAGTTTCCCGCTACGGGCTTGACCCGGTGCGTTATTACTTGATGCATGCCTTACCATTTGGTCAAGATGGCAGTTTTACCCCAGAGGACTTTATCCAGCATTTAAACTTCGATTTGGCTAATGACTTAGGTAACTTACTCAATCGGACAGTCTCCATGATTAACCAGTATCAAGCTGGTCATGTGGCACCAGTAGTGGCTGAGCAAGATGAATTTGGCCAAAAACTAGCTGCCGCAGCGACTGAGACGATTAAGACTTACCGTGAGCAAATGGACCACCTCTACTTTGCCCAAGCGCTGGATACCGTTTGGACGTTAGTTCGTCGCAGCAATAAATATATTGATGAGACCGCGCCTTGGGTCCTGAATAAAGCTGGTGAAACGGCTGCGATTAGCCGAGTATTGTCGAACTTAGCTGAAACTTTACGGTTAGTGGCCTTGCTAATTGCGCCTGTGATGACGCGTAGCCCACGACAAATGTTTCAGCAGCTTGGTCTTGATTACGACGAAGCAGCAGCTCACAAATTAGCTTTTGGTGCTTATGACTGGAATGTGATGGTTACGCCAGAACCAAAGCCAATTTTTCCTCGGTTGAAAACGGCTGAAGAAGTCGCTTATATTAAGAATGAAATGAAAAAAGCTAAGCCCAAGAAACAAAGCCGGAATCAGCAAAAAGAACCTAACCAGATTGATATTGATGCCTTTGACCGCGTTAAAATTCAAGTGGCGCAAATTCTGACGGTTGAACCGGTCGCAGGGTCAACCAAGTTGCTCCTATTTAAGCTCGACCTCGGTCATGGTGAAGAGCGGCAGATTTTGAGTGGCATTCGTAAGTTCTACCCAGATAGTAGTGAGTTACTAGGTAAAAAGGTGCTGGCGGTTACCAATTTGAAACCACGTAAAATGTTGGGGCACGAAAGTCAAGGGATGTTACTCTCAAGCGAACAGGACGGCATTGTTAAATTAGCGCTGGTTGGGGATGAACATGCTTTAGGAGCAGTGCTCGGTTAATGCGGCTGATTGATAATCATACCCATTTAAATGATGCAGCGTTTCGCGGACGCGAAGCTGATTATTTGGCTCGTGCTAAGGATTTACAGGTCGAACGGCTCATTTGTGTGGGGCAAGATCCTGAGTTTAATTTGCGTGCTTTAGCACTAGCGGCGCGATTTCAGCCGGTTTATGCGATGGTGGGCTATTGTCCTGATGTGGCCTCAAAATTCGATGATGCAGCTTGCCAGCTACTAACACAGCAGTTGCAACAACCCAAAGTGGTTGCTCTAGGTGAAATTGGGCTAGATTATTATTGGGATGAATCACCGCGAGAGGTCCAACGGGCTGTTTTTGAACGACAGCTCGATTTGGCTTATCAGTTGCATTTGCCAGTGAATATTCATACTCGCGATGCATTTGCTGACTGCTATGAGATGCTCAAGCGCCATGATTTACGTTACGGGGCAGTTTTGCACAGCTATAATGGTGGGCCTGCCATGACCCAGCAGTTCTTAACACTTAATGTGCAGTTCTCCTTTTCCGGGGTTGCCTCATTTACAAAAGCGACCGAAGTCCACGAATCAGTGAAGTTAGTGCCGTTAGAGCGATTGCTAGTTGAAACTGATGCGCCCTATTTAACGCCCAAGCCATATCGCGGAAAGCAAAACGAACCAGGCTATGTTTATTATGTGGCGCAAGCGATTGCGGAGTTGAAAGCTTGCTCCCTTGAGCGCGTTGCCGCCCAAACGTACGCTAATACAGTGAAGGTTTATCATCTTGAATAAAAAACAATTTAATGCCGTCGTCGTCGTTGAAGGTAAGGACGATACCATTCGGCTGAAGCAATATTTTCCAGGGATTGAAACGGTTGAGACTAATGGCTCAGCGGTGTCCGCTGAAGTGTTAGCCCAGCTAAAAGTGTTAGCTCAGACGCGGGAGATTATTATTTTTACTGATCCAGACTTCAATGGTGAACGGATTCGCCGAATCGTAAGTCGGGCTGTTCCGACTGCTAAGCAAGCTTTTATTAGCCGTAAGGAAGGTGAACCGCAGAAACGCGGTCATAGTCTGGGCGTTGAGCACGCCTCGAAAGCAGCTTTACTGCGCGCCTTAGGCGACTTACATGAAGTTGAAGCAGCAAATAGTGACCTGACACTGAGTGATTATCGTCGTCTCGGGCTAGCTGGCAATAGTTCAGCGAAACATTTGCGCGAGGCAGTGGGGATTAAATTAAGTGTCGGTTATGGTAATGGCAAGACCTTTTTCAAACGATTGCAGATGTTTGGGATTAGTCGGACACAATTAGCCACAGCGATTAAAGAGGTGCGCCATGACTGAGATTCCGATTGGATCCAAACTAAGAACGACAGCGATTATTAATAAGTATTTGATGCGCGCTAAGAAGGCACTGGGTCAAAACTTCTTGATTGATTCCACCGTTTTATCTGGGATTGTCACGGCAGCTGACATCACAGCTGGCGATCAAGTGATTGAAATCGGGCCAGGAATTGGATCACTGACAGAGCAATTACTAGTAGCTGGTGCCAAGGTCTTGGCTTATGAAGTGGATACCGATTTGGAACCCATTTTAATGAGCGAATTGCCGGCTAAAATTGCTGGTAAGCCGTTAGCTGCGCGTTTTAAACTACTCTTAAAGGATGTGCTAAAAGCGGACTTTAAGACCGATTTAGCGGGCTTTTTTGACTTGGAGCAACCCATAAAGGTAGTTGCCAATTTGCCGTATTATATTACGACGCCCATTATCTTTGCTTTGTCACAGAGTGCACTACGGTTTACGAGCTTGACTCTGATGATGCAACAAGAAGTGGCGGAACGATTGGTCGCTGAGCCTCACAGTAAGGCTTATGGCCCGTTAACTTTGGCAATTCAGAGTGAGATGCGTGTCAACTTAGCATTAGCGGTGGATCGTCATAGTTTTATGCCTGCACCCAAAGTGGATTCCAGTGTAGTGGTACTAACCCCGCTCGCTGATTCCAAGTTAGGAACCATGGACCGCAAACAATTTAATCGGATTGTAAAGTTATGTTTTGCTAAACGTCGGAAGACACTCAACAATAACTTAAAGGGACTGGTGTCACCGGAACGCAAGTCGCTCATTTTTGAAAAGCTCGCTTTGCCAGCTATGGTGCGACCAGAAGAGTTAAGTTTGGCACAATTTTTACAATTAGTACCATTGATTATGGGTCATGAACTGGCTCGGACCCCAAAGTAGTAGAACTTGATTTGTCAAGCCTGCTATGCTAAAATATGCATAAAGGAGCCGTGATATATTTGCCAACATCAATTAGTACCATCAAAGACAAGTTAGATGAACATTTAGGTCAATCCATTACTGTGGTTGCCCAGGCTGGACGCAAAAAAGTAACAAGACGCCATGGTGTTTTGAAGCGAACTTTTCCTGCTGTCTTTGTCGTCGACTTAGATCAAGATCAGAATAATTTTGAACATGTTTCTTATAGTTATACCGATTTGTTAACTAAGAACATTGCTCTGGAGTTTAACGATTAAAGTTAAGCAATTTTAGCATTTAGCACCAAAAAATTGAAAAGATAGCATCTACCACTAACATTTTCAAAAAAGCGTTAGTGCTTTTTTTTGCCTGATGGCGTAGAATTTACCAGGTAAATACAAACATTGGGGAGGATAGTCATTTGAAACGTTCAGAAAGACTCGTGGACATGACCAAATACTTATTAGATCGGCCACATACGTTAATTTCGCTGCCATTTTTTGCTAAGCGGTACGATGCCGCAAAGTCATCGATTTCCGAAGATTTGGCAATTTTAAAGCATACATTAGCTGCTAATCAAGATGGCATTTTAGAAACGATTGCTGGTGCTGCCGGTGGCGTGAGATATACCCCTTATTTAGGGAAAACGCATGCCGCCACTTATTTGGCTGATTTAGCTGCTCGGATTGAGGATCCCACTCGGATTTTGCCAGGGAATTTTGTCTATTTATCAGATATTTTAAGCAGTCCACAGGACATTCGCCGTATTGGTGAATTGCTAGCAACACGCTATGCCTATAGCCAAATTGATGCCGTGATGACGGTAGAGACCAAAGGAATTCCACTAGCAGAAGCGGTCGCCAGCTACTTAAATGTGCCGTTTGTGACGGCGCGTAAACGCTCGAAGGTAACAGAAGGTGCGACCGTCTCGGTCAACTATATTTCGTCTTCTTTAAAGCGAGTATCAAAGATGGAACTCCCAACACGCGCACTACCAAAGGGTGCCAACGTGCTGATTATTGATGACTTTATGAAGGCTGGTGGCACGCTAACTGGCATGGAACAGCTGGTGAAAGAGTTTGAAGGTACCATTGCCGGTATCTGTGTGCTATGTGAGGCTGATTTTGATAAAGAAAAATTGGTCAAGGACTATATTTCACTGGTTAAGATTAGTCAGATTGATGCTGGCAAGCGACTTATTGTGGCCCAACCAGGTAATTTTTTAAGTCAAACTGATTTTAGTCGTTTTTAAAAATGGTATACTAAACGCTAGTTTGAGTTTTGAATGAGGTTGCGTAGATGAAAAAATTTGTAGTCGTGTTAGCAGCAGGTAATGGGAAGCGGATGAAATCGCACTTGTATAAAGTGTTACATGAAGTCTGCGGGAAGGCAATGGTCGCACATGTGGTTGATGCGGCGACCGGTACCCAGCCAACTAAGATTGTGACTGTCGTTGGTGCTGGCGCTGAGCAGGTTGAACAGATCTTGGCCGGCAAGAGTGACTTTGTCGTGCAGCATCAGCAACAGGGAACGGGTGATGCGGTGTTAGCTGCGAAACCGTTACTTGCTAAAGAGGCTGGGGTTACCTTGGTGACAACTGGCGATACCCCGCTTTTCACCAGTGACATTTTCAATGCCCTATTTGCCCATCATCTAACGGCTGGCAATGCGGCGACGGTTTTAACTGCGAAACCAGCAAATCCGTTTGGTTATGGCCGGATTATTCGTGACGAACAAGGCCATGTTTTGCGGATTGTGGAACAAAAAGATGGTACGCCAGCAGAACTGGCTGTTAATGAGATTAATACCGGGGTCTTTTGTTTCGATAATCAAAAACTCTTTGCGGCGCTTGCGCAGGTTACCAATCATAATGCGCAAGGCGAGTACTATTTAACTGATGTCTTGGAAATTCTTAGACAGCAAGGCGAACCCGTTGGGGCGTATGCTATGAGCGACTTCAGTGAGAGTCTCGGGGTTAATGATCGCGTAGCACTAGCTGCTGCCACCAAACTGATGCAGCGCCGGATTAATGAATCACATATGCGTGATGGGGTCACCTTGATTGATCCTGAGCGGACCTATATTGATTGTAATGTCAAGATTGGCAACGATACGGTGATTGAACCTGACGTGGTCATCAAAGGCGCCACGACGATTGGTCAAGGTTGTGAAATTACCGCGGGTTCACGGATTATCGCTTCACAACTTGGTAATCACGTCACCGTAACGGCTTCAACGCTTGAGCATGCTAAAATGGCTGATCAGACTGATATTGGTCCGAATTCCCATTTGCGTCCAGGTGCTGTGATTGGTCGCGGCGCTCATGTTGGTAACTTTGTGGAAGTCAAAAATGCTGAAATTGGTGAAAATACCAAATTAGGGCATTTGACTTATGTGGGGGATGCGACTCTAGGTAAAGACATCAATGTTGGTTGTGGGACAATTTTCTCTAACTTTGATGGCGTTAAGAAATTCCATACCACGGTTGGTGATCATAGCTTTGTCGGTGCTGGTGCAACGCTAATTGCACCGCTTCAAATTGCTGATCATGTCTTTATTGCGGCGGATTCGACCATAACTAAAGATGTGGCCCGCTATGATATGGCGATTGCGCGTGGCCGCCAGGTGAATAAGCCTGATTACTGGCATCGGTTGCCTTTGGCTGATTCAGAAGAATGGAAATAATAAAGCTTTTCAAAAGTTACGTTGATTCTGACGCAACTTTTTTGTTTAGACGTATAATAAAGTTCGTTGAGTGAAGAAAGGAATTTTTCTAATGAAATTAACAAAGAAACTTGTTTTAGTATCTGCTAGTGCCTTGCTAACTGTTGCGCCGGTCTTGCCAGCCTTAACCAGTGTCACCACGGTAGCTGCAGCTAAGACAACGGTTGCTAGCAAAGTCAAGAAGATTTCCGGTAGCGTTGTCGCCACTAGAAACGGTAAGTTTGTCTCTGCCAATGGCAAAAAGACGCATAAGCCTTTTTATAAGTCAGCTAAATATCGTATTTGGGCAGTTAAGAAGTTACATGGTAAGACTTACTATGCCATTCAATCTGATTTAGCTTACTTCTTGCCAGCTTCAGCTACTAAGAAGTCGGTTAAGTTGACTAAGAAAGCTGTCAGGACGACTAAGAAAGTAACTAAAAAGACAACTAAGAAGGCAGTAGCTGCAACTGGCAAATATAAGTTAACGCTCAAGAAGCCAGTTAAGTTTTATACGCGTTCTGGTCAAGCAACGACGTTCTTAGGGAACAAATCATGGAAACGTGGCTGGCTCATTACGGTTTATAAGAAGCCAGTAACCCTGAAGGGTGTTAAATATTACAAATTAGCACCAAATGTTTATGTAAAAGCTACGAATATCAGTAAGGTTAGTGTTTATACTGGTAAATAGTTTGCTCAGTCAGCACAGTTCAAAAGAAAGGCCGCTAACGGCCTTTCTTTTTTGATTTGTGCACCATTACATGTGATAATTTGCTAGAATAGAGACGGTAGCTTTTTTACGGAGGATACGATGTCTTATAAAGACGATATGATGATTTTCGCGCTTAATTCTAATGTACCTTTAGCCACAATTATTGCGGATCGGGTTGGCATTCCTTTAAGTCAATGTGATGTTGAGCGCTTTAGCGATGGCGAGATTCAGATTAACATCTCGCAGTCGGTGCGTGGTAAAGATGTGTATTTGGTGCAATCGACTAGTGCACCGGTGAATGACAATTTGATGGAATTGCTCATTATGATTGATGCGGTGCGGCGTGCTAGTGCGCGCACGATTAATATCGTGATGCCGTATTATGGTTATGCGCGCCAAGATCGCAAGACCCGTGCACGTGAACCGATTACCGCTAAGCTGGTAGCAGATATGTTACAAGCTGCTGGTGCCGATCGGGTCTTATCACTTGATTTGCATGCGCCACAAATTCAAGGCTTTTTCGACATTCCAGTTGACAACTTGATGGGTGCACCACTCTTAGCTGATTACTTCTTGAGCAATGACTTACAGAAAAATGCAGTTGTGGTCTCCCCCGATCATGGTGGGGTAACCCGTGCCCGTAAGCTAGCGGAATTCTTAGGAACGAATATTGCCATTGTTGACAAGCGCCGCCCTAAGGCTAACGTGGCTGAAGTTATGAATATTATCGGTGATGTGAAGGGCAAGCGTGCCATCATTATTGATGATATGATTGATACAGCTGGGACGATTACCTTAGCTGCTCAAGCCTTGATGGAAGCCGGTGCGACTGAAGTCTATGCTTCCGCCACACATGCGGTGTTATCTGGCCCAGCGATTGATCGTTTAAACCAGTCCTGCATTAAGAATTTGATCTTAACCGATTCCATTAATCAGCCAATTGAGAAAAAGCTTGATAAGATGCTACTTGTTTCAGTGGGCCCGCTCATGGGGGATGCTATTAAGTGCATTCAGAATCATGAAGCATTGAGTCCGTTGTTCAATACGCGTTATCGCGCTGACAAACGTTAAATTTTGAATCGTCATTAAAAAGACATCCCAAGTTAGGGACGTCTTTTTTGATGATATCGGTTAATGGTGTTGCCGATTGGGCCGGCGCAGGTAGCGCAATTCCCCATTACGGACATATTTTTGAAATTCCTGATAGATGGGGTCAAAAATTTGGGGCTCCGCTGATTGAGACAACATGATTTTCGGGAAAAAGAACCGCTCATCCCCTTGGAAGGTACCATTAAGCGCCTTGACTAAGGGGCTCAGCTGTGAGAGCTCAATTAAACTGCCGTCATCTTGCATTAACTCAATTTGGCTATTGGCATTTTTACCGCTCGGCTTGTAAGCATCATAAGGCTCATCGAACATGGAATTGGTAGCCGTGTAATAGGTTGGGTCAAACCCAGCTTGTTTAATTAAATGAGTCAGTTTTGGCAATAAATGCTTGGTCTCATCGTTAATTTTGACGCTACTAAAGGGCTTGCGATATAAGTAGCGATTGGCGAGGTCTGCCAGAATAGGGTCGCTTGCTTGCATCCAGAGTGAGAAGTTGGTTTCCATGACGCCATCATCAAGTTGCAAGTAGTCACTGAGTTGCCACTTATCCGCTAGAAAGGCCGCCAAGCTTGGTGTGACGGGTAAATTTCCTTGCTGATAGCAGATGCGCGCCCGTTCTAAGAGGTGCTGCAGAATGACTTCAAATGAGCGACCAACCCGGTGGAAGTAAACTTGCTGATACATTTGGTAACGTGAGACAATGTAGTCTTCTACCGCATGCATGCCACTATTGGTAAAGCAAATCCCGCCGCTGAAAGGGCGAATGACGCGCATGATGCGGGACAGGTCAAAACTGCCATAATTCACTCCGGTGAAGTAAGCATCTCGCTGCAAGTAATCCATCCGATCCGCATCGGCTTGACTGGAAATCAGCTTTACGACTTGCGGGTTAGGATAAGTTTTGGCAATGACACTCGCCACGGCATCCGGAAAATTAGGCGCAACACGGCGTAAAGCTTGGTTAATCTCGGTGCTGCGGTCGGTGATAATCCGTTGCCCAATTTTTTCGTGATTCGTGCCAAATAAATGCTCGAAGGTATGTGAGTAAGGACCATGACCGACATCATGCAGTAAGGCGGCACATTCAGCGAGCAGCTGGTTGTCGGGATCCCAAAGACCATCACCTAGCGTCTGCGTCACATATTTTTGGTTAAAGCGCTGGCAGATCTGACGGGTTAAGGCATATACCCCAAGATTGTGTTCAAAGCGGGTGTGGGTGGC
Organism: Lactobacillus sp.; assembly: GCA_030455605.1. Taxonomy (GTDB): domain Bacteria; phylum Bacillota; class Bacilli; order Lactobacillales; family Lactobacillaceae; genus Lactobacillus. The sequence goes on along the minus strand of JAKDPD010000010.1, from coordinate 10,233 downwards.
ACCTGGAAAGACGAAGCTAACTGGGCCAAGTTGCTTAATGCGGCGCAGACGTTGAAATTCTTTGGCTTCTAAGAGTTCTAAAATAACTTGATCATTAATTTGAATGTCGCCATGAACCGGATCACGCACAACGACCGTTTCAGCTAATTGCTGACTTCTAAAACGTACCATCTCATATCCCTTGTATTAAAAGTAAATGCTTAATTTTTACGTTGAAATCAATTAGAATTTAACTACCTAACAAATTATAACAAAGTAAGCCTAGAAATGCTTTAGCGAGGTGATGGACGATCGTGACAGCAAGTAAGTTTGATTTAACAAGTATAATGACCCAGGCAGGCGAAACCGCCACTAGCCATGTTCAGGGAACTGGTCACTGGGAGCAGCGCGAAAGCGAGCTACGCATCGCCTATTTGGAGGCAGATGAAATTCCTGTCAAGATGCTACTGACGGCAGAAAAACTCATCATTCGCCGCGGCGTGGATCATCAGAATTATCCCCTCTTGCGGCTCAATTTACATGGCCAAGAAGCCTGTCAGTACCGCGTGCAAGGGCGAGAAATGGCGCTAACGAGCCAGACTCATCAGCTGACTTTTGAAGTAAAAGCGGGTAAGCAGCAACTTCAGGTTGAATATGACCTCTTCAGTGGACTATACTTAATAGGTAACTATGCAATCACGTTGATTTTTACTTAAACGCCGAGTAGAATGGACTCGATTGAAGACAGAGAGGACGTACCAACTGTGGGATTAAACGACTTTAAGAACAAAAATCGTGAAGAATTATCGATGATCGAAGTGGCTCGCGCTATTTTAGAGGATCATGGTAAAAGAATGGCCTTTGCTGATATCGTGAACGCCATTCAAAAATTCTTGAATAAGAGCGACGAAGAAGTTCGGGACCGCTTGCCCCAATTCTATACTGACATGAATACAGATGGTGAGTTTATTTCAATGGGGGATAATGTGTGGGCTTTACGCTCATGGTTCCCATACGAATCCATTGATGAAGAAGTGAACCATCCTGAAGATGAAGATGACACGTCTAGCAAAAAGCATCATAAGAAGGTTAATGCCTTTTTGGCTTCAACTGGTGATGATGATATCATCGATTACGATAATGATGATCCTGAAGATGAAGAACTGGATGATGATAGCGAGCCAGCAGCTGACTCACATCCAGCTGCGGATGACTATAGTGATGACGACGATGATGACGATGACGTCCTACCTGATGGGATTGAAGGTCAATTATCACAGTTAGATGATGACGATGATGACGAGTAAGGCTTGACTTGCCAAGCCGTTTTAGTTAGAATCTGATTTGGGCACCCTTAGTGCACTTAGCTCCCGAATAGGAGCTTTTTTTATTTTATTAAGAGTTGATTACAAGGAGAGGCAGTTAACAATGACAAAATATATCTTCGTGACAGGTGGTGTTGTATCCTCACTTGGTAAGGGTATCACCGCTTCAAGTTTAGGGCGCTTGTTAAAAAATCGTGGTTTGAAGGTCACGATGCAAAAGTTCGATCCTTATATCAATATTGATCCCGGAACGATGAATCCTTATCAACACGGTGAAGTTTATGTGACCGATGATGGGACGGAAGCCGATCTTGATTTAGGCCACTATGAACGAATTGTGGATGTCCGGACAAGTAAGTATTCCAACGTGACGACGGGTAAAATTTATAAAGAAGTCCTGGAAAAAGAACGCCGCGGTGATTATCACGGTGGGACTGTCCAAGTGATTCCACATGTGACCAATATGATTAAACAAAAGGTGATGCGCGCAGCCATGACCACCGATTCAGATGTGATTATTTCTGAAATTGGGGGGACGGTTGGGGATATTGAATCCACGCCATTTATGGAAGCCATTCGCCAAATGCGCCGTGAAGTTGGCGCTGACAATGTGATGTATATTCATTGTACCCTCGTTCCTTATCTGCATGCGGCGCATGAAATGAAGACCAAGCCAACCCAGCATTCAGTAGCGACCTTACGTTCAATTGGGATTCAACCCAACATGTTAGTATTACGGGCTGAAAAGCCAGTTTCGCAAGAGTTAAAAGACAAGATTTCGACTTTTACCGATGTCCCAGTGGAGCGGATTATGGAATCAATCGATGCGCCATCATTGTTTGATTTGCCATTAGCTTTTAAACAGCAGGGGATGGATAAAATTGTCTGCGACTTCTTGCATTTGGAAAGTCCACTGCCAGAAGCTGATATGACCGCTTGGACCCGCTTAGATGAACGGGCTAAGAACTTAAAGCATCACACGAAGATTACCTTGGTCGGGAAATATGTTGAACTTGAAGATGCTTATATTTCAGTCACCGATGCTTTGCAACATGCGGGTTATCTGTACAATACGAAGCTTGAAGTGAATAAGTTGCAAGCTGAAAATATTACCCCTGACAACGTCGCTAGCTTGCTGGCTGACACCGATGGGTTAATTGTTCCTGGTGGTTTTGGGACCCGTGGCTTAGAAGGCATGATTACGGCTATCAAGTATGCGCGTGAACATGATTTGCCATTCTTAGGCATTTGTCTAGGGATGCAAATGGCAAGTGTTGAATTTGCCCGCAACGTCTTGAATTTGACGAAGGCTAACACGACCGAAGCTGATCCCAAGACGCCTGATAATATCATTGATATTATGGCTGACAAACGTGATGAAGCTAATCTGGGTGGTACCTTGCGCTTAGGTCTTTATCCAGCTAGTTTGAAGGCCGGTTCAAAAACCCGAGCAGCTTATGATAATCAAGAAGTGATTCAAGAACGTCACCGTCACCGCTTTGAATTTAACAATGAATACCGGGCTGACTTTGAGCAGGCCGGGATGGTCTTCTCGGGGGTTTCTCCGGATAATCGCTTGGTGGAAATTATTGAATTACCAAAGCAAAAATTCTTTATTGCGGCGCAATATCACCCAGAATTTTTGAGTCGGCCGCAGCGTCCTGAAGGTCTCTTTAAAGCCTTTATTGGGGCAGCGAGTGACCTACCAGCTGAGAAAATTTAATAATTGGCGTTATCAAATCAAGAATAAAGGGGGCGAGTCAAGGCTCGCCCCTTGTTTTTTGACTAGATTTCCTTTAACATGAGAATGATTATTGAAGTTAGAAAAGGATTTATTTTCGCCAATGAAGCAGATGATAATTCATGGTGGAAAGCCCCTACAGGGTGATGTTTGGATTGGTGGCGCCAAGAATTCTACTGTTGCGTTGATTCCCGCTGCAATTTTATCAAGAACGACGGTGACACTAGAAGGTGTCCCACGGATTTCGGACGTTGATAACTTGATGGACTTGCTGAGTGAAATGAACGTGCAGTGTGAGTTTTCCGAAACGACGCTCAAAGTCAATCCTGAACAGATCAAGCTAAGCCCCTTACCAGCTGGCAAGGTGAAGAGTCTTCGTGCGTCCTATTATTTTATGGGCGCACTTTTAGGCCGGTTTGGGCAGGCAACTGTAGGCTTTCCAGGTGGGGACGACATTGGTCCGCGGCCCATCGACCAGCATATAATGGGATTTGAAGCCTTAGGTGCTAGTGTCCAAAATAAAAATGACCAGATCATCATTACTGCTCCAGCGGGTGGCTTACATGGGGCTGAGATTCGGCTTGAGATGCCATCCGTCGGCGCCACAATGAATATTATTATGGCAAGTGTGACGGCTAAGGGTAAAACGGTGATTGCCAATGTCGCTAAAGAGCCGGAGATTATTGATTTAGCGACGTTCCTCAATAATATGGGGGCGGTTATTCGTGGTGCCGGGACCGACACCATCCGGATTGATGGTGTACCAGAACTCCGGGCTGAAGTTGCGCATACCATTATTCCTGATCGAATTGAGGCGGGCACTTATGTGTCGTTAGCCGCTTGCGTCGGCAATGGGATTCGGATTCACAATATTATTGCTGAGCACCTCGATGCTTTTTTGGCTAAAGTCGAAGAGATGGGGGTCGTGATTCAAACCGATGAAGACTCACTTTATGTTTATCCCGCAGGCGATTTGAAGATGGTACAAGTCAAGACGGAGCCTTATCCGGGCTTTGCGACGGACTTGCAACAACCTGTGACCCCACTTTTGTTAACTGCTAAGAGTGGTGAAGGGATTATTCTCGATAGTATTTATCCGCGACGCACACGTCATATCCCTGAATTACAGAAGATGGGTGCGAAGGTGAAGGTCGAGGATAATATTATTCTGGTACACCCGGGCACGCAGTTACATGGTGCAGAAGTCACGGCTGATGAAATTCGCGCCGGTGCTTGTTTAATGGTTGCGAGTCTTATGGCTGACGGCACGACAAAAATTAATAATGCCGGCAATATCTTGCGCGGTTATGATCGTGTTGTGCAGAAGTTAACCCAGCTAGGGGCAGATGTTAGTATCGTTGATGTGCCAGAACCGGCTTATGAATCTTAAAAATAATGACATTAAAAAAGCAATCCTTCAAATGAAGGGTTGCTTTTTTAGTTGGCTTTTTAAGCTGGTGTGAGGGCTGCTTTACCTTTTAAGAGGAGGTTGAGCAGGGTCGCACTGAGGCTGGCAATCACAATCCCGTTGCTTAAGAATAGCTGGATTGTCGGCGGAAAGGCCTGGAAGATATTAGGCGTCACCGTTACCCCAAGACCTAGACCCAAGGAAATGGCAGTGATGAGGACATTGCGGTTATCGTCAAAGTCAACCTTGGCGAGCATTTTCATCCCTTGCACCGCAATCATGGTAAACATGACGAGCATGGCGCCACCAAGCACTGGTGCCGGGATAATGGTAACAACTGCCCCGATTTTGGGCAGCAGTCCCATCGCCATTAATAAGCCGCTGGCCCAATAAATCGGGCGTTTGGTTTTAATCCCCGATAATTGTAAGAGACCGACATTTTGCGAGAAGGTGGTGTAGGGGAAGGTGTTAAAACTCCCGCCTAAGATTTGAGCGAGGCCCTCAGCGCGGTAACCGCGCTTCAAGTCGTCCTGGCTAATTTCTTTACCAAGTAAATCGCCAATGGCGAAGAACACGCCGGTTGATTCGACCATCGAGACCAGCGCAATGATCATCATGGTCACGCTGGATGACCATTCAAAGCGCGGCATCCCAAAGTAAAAGAGTTGCGGTAAGTGGAACCAAGCAGCGTCACTAACGGGCGCAAAGGAAATCATTCCTAAGCAGCCGGCGACGACCGAGCCGACTAAGAGCCCGAGGAGCGTCGCAATGGATTGGATGAAGCCCTTACCCAGGACTTCGACCGCCAGAATAACCGCAATCGTGATCACACCTAAGATCAGGTTAAGCGGCGCGCCGAATTTAGGTGATTGGCTGTTACCACCGCCTAAGTTGGTAATGGCGACAGGAATGAGCGTGAGACCAATGACCGTAATCAAAGTCCCAGTCACCACCGGCGGAAAGAGGCGCTTAATTTTGGCAAATAAACCAGCAATTAGAAAGACGAAGATCCCGGAAACAATCAGGGCGCCGTACATGGTGGTAAAACCAAACTTCTTCCCGATTAAAATTAGCGGTGCCACGGATTGAAAGGCGCAGCCTAATACAACGGGGAGGCCGATGCCGAAGTAACGATTCTTGAGCAGTTGGAGTAGCGTGGCTAAGCCACACATGAAAATATCAATGGAAACTAGATAGGTCATTTTGGTGCTGTCGAATCCGAGTGCCCCACCAATCAGTAACGGGACAGCGACGGCACCTGAGTACATGGCTAATAAGTGTTGCAGGCCGAGCACCGCGGCTTTTTTCTGACTAACCTCGGTCGTCATTAGGCTTCTCCTTCAAAGTGAACTTGATTGCCAGCAAAATTACTAATGGTTGCTAGAGACTCAAGGGGATAGTCGTGGGCCTTCACCCAAGCAGTGCCGCCTTGGAAATTCTTGGCCACGACTACGCCAATGCCGACGACGCTGCAGCCGGCTTGCTTGGTGATGCTGGCCATACCTTTAACGGCTTCGCCGCGGGCAAGGAAGTCATCGATGATGAGGACTTGTTCACCGCGTGGTAAGAATTGCTGCTCAACGCAGATGGTATTGGTGACGCCTTTGGTATAAGAAGCCACCGGTGCGGTATAAGTCGCCGCGTCAATGGTGCTGGGTTGCTTCTTGCGGGCAAAAATGACGGGCACGTTAAGCTGATAACCGGCCATGATGGCTGGGGCAATTCCAGAAGCCTCACAAGTTAGAATTTTGGTTACGCCACTGTCCTTGAAGCGTTTGGCAAATTCGGTTCCTAGCACCATCATCAGTGCTGGATCGACTTGATGATTCAAGAATGAGTTAATTTTCAAAACATTGCCAGGTAGGACCTTCCCATCCCGACGAATCCGTTCCTCTAAAAGCTGCAAAGCGACCTCCCAATCAAAAAACGGCTGATTTCCATCCTATAAGGAGAAAATCAGCCGATGACGAACATTCTGATAGCCCTTATAGTTCGTTATTTACGGTAACGAGTAGAAACAATCGACCCTATTTCGATTATATATAAGTTATTTTCAAATCAACCTCATTTTACCAAAAATAAAGTGCGAACACAAGGCGACTTAAAATCAAATTTGTTCGCTTTTATTTCCTAGGCCGAGGTTGACCGGTTGGCGAAATCCTAGTAAAGTTACGGTAATGGTGTTGAACAGCAAAAGGAGAGAATAGTGGCTAAGAATCTGAACGATTTTGACAAAATCATCGTGCTCGACTTCGGGAGTCAATATAACCAATTGATTACCCGGCGGCTGCGTGATTTTGGCATTTATTCTGAATTATTACCACACGACTTAAGTCTGGCTAAGATTAAAGCAATCCATCCTAAAGGGATTATTTTTTCGGGCGGACCTAATAGTGTGTATGATCAAGGTGCGTTACGGGTGGATCCCGCAATCTATGACTTGGGGATTCCAATTTTAGGAATTTGCTACGGGATGCAACTGATGTCCTATAACTTGGGCGGCAAAGTTGAGCCCGCTGCAAATTCAGAATATGGCCGCGCTAAGCTCGCCATTGAAGATGCCGCTTCACCAATCGTGAAGGGCTTACCGGCTGAGCAATTTGTCTGGATGAGCCATGGTGATTTGGTCACGGCCGCTCCAAAAGGCTTTAGCGTGGTTGCTTCCAGCCATAATTGTCCGATTGCGATTATTGCCAATGAGGCGAAGCGCCAATACGGGATTCAATTCCATGCGGAAGTGCGTAACAGTGAGTATGGTTTAGATATCTTGAAGCGGTTTGCGTTTGACGTGTGCGGCGCGAAAGCTAACTGGTCGATGAGCGATTTCATCGACTTACAGATTGCCGCCATTCGCAAGGAAGTTGGCGATAAAAAGGTCATCTTAGGCCTCTCGGGCGGCGTTGATTCTAGTGTCACCGCAACCTTATTGCACCGCGCAATTGGCAACCAGTTGACCGCGATTTTTGTCGATCATGGGATGCTACGTAAAGACGAGGGCGACCAAGTCATGGCCGCTTTAAACCGTGACCTCGGGGTGAATATTATCCGGGTGGATGCGGCTGAGCGTTTTCTATCTAAGCTGGCCGGTGTAACGGATCCAGAACGGAAGCGTAAGATTATTGGGCGTGAATTTGTGGAGGTCTTCAATGAAGAAGCGCTGAAAATGCACGATGTCGATTTCTTAGCCCAAGGCACGCTCTATACCGATGTGATTGAAAGCGGCACGAACACGGCGCGGAAGATTAAGTCGCACCATAACGTCGGTGGTTTACCCAAAGACATGCATTTCAAGTTGATTGAACCCCTGCGTAAGCTATTCAAGGATGAAGTGCGTGAACTGGGCGAGAAGCTCGGGATTCCGCATGATTTAGTCTGGCGGCAGCCGTTTCCTGGCCCTGGTTTAGGGATTCGGGTCATTGGCGAAGTCACGCCTGACAAGTTAGCAATTGTGCGTGAGAGTGATGCCATTCTGCGGGATGAGATTAAACAAGCTGGCCTGCAAGAAAAAGTCTGGCAATACTTCACGGTGCTGCCAGGGATTCGTTCTGTCGGCGTCATGGGTGATGGTCGGACGTATGACTATACGATTGGCATTCGGGCAGTCACTTCCATTGATGGGATGACGGCTGATTTTGCCCAGTTGCCATGGCCGGTGCTCAGTAAGATTTCAACTCGGATTGTGGATGAAGTGGATCATGTGAACCGCGTGGTTTATGATATTACCTCCAAGCCACCTGCAACAATTGAGTGGGAATAAAAGGTACATGTAAATTGAACCCGGAATGTTGATTTGACGGCATTTTCGGGAGATGCAAAGGATACGATTGGCGGGGAAATTATTGCGTTCCCCGCCAAAATCCCCGCCAAGTTTGGGCCGAATAAGGGCTGGACTGGCGGGGATTTTACACTAACGCATAGTTAAACTCTACTGAAAAGCAAGCGATTTTCCGGTATAATGAAACTATGTCAAATCGATTTAAATTTACAGCTGATCAAGTCGCTGAATTAGAAGATGCTTATCGCACATACACTGATGATGGCAAGGATCATCGTCGCATTCAAGTGGTCATGCTTCGCGCCCAAGGGACTCGTTTTAAAGCTGTTACCGCAGCGACGAAAGCCTGTTCCTCAACGATTACCGATTTCACGAATCGTTACCTTGAAGAAGGAATCCCAGGCCTTCTGAAGACAAAACACAAGGGTAATTATCGGTTCTTGACAGATAAGACCCCTGCTCAACCGGCCTTGACTTATCACCCGAAAATGGTATCATGAAGTTAAATAAAGATCGTATGTATCAAGAGAGTTGGTAGTGGCTATGCACTGTGACCAACCGGCAACGTACCGAAAGGCAACGTGCCCCACCATAGACGGATGCAGATCAGCCTCGGAGGGTCGCGCATTTGTGTGCGACCTTTTTGACTTCTATGGGGTGATGAGATGAGAACACAACGGCAGGGTAGCACCATGATTCAATTGACTTGGCAGGATTACTTGAAAGAGAGATACGACGGCAGCAACATTTCCGCCTCGGTTAACCAGGTTCATGCCGCGCTGGCGGATGAGCTGAAGGCGGGGCAAATTGCGAATGATCCGGCACTTGGCTTCACCGGCCTCGGCTTTCGGGAGGAACTTGAGCGCAACGGATTTAGTTGCAACATGGCGCCTACAGCGCCGAAGAAAGCCAAACCCGTCTCCCCGGCACCAGGCACGGAGGCGAACGCGCAAGCCTCAGAAACCAGATCACAGGATACCCCAACCGGCTCAGATGAAGGCTTTGATATCGACCAGGCAATCGCAGAGATGCAGGCCGGCACCTTTGAAACTTTCGCGGTGGACCGTGGCTTTACCGGCAATACGCAAATGGTTGCCGCGTATCAGCAAAACCGGGATAAGACTGATCCGGTGTACGAAAATCTATTCAGAGACAACCAGGGCTGGGTCCGAAAAGTCGCCGGGCATTACCTCATGCGCGCCAAGCATACCTGTTTGACGTATGACGACCTGGTGGGCTATGGCAACGAAGGGCTGATGAAGGCGATTGAGCGGTTTGACCCGGAGATGGGCATTCAGCTTTCCACCTACGCGACGTTCTGGATCAAGCAATCGATTGAGCGAAACTTGATTAATGATGGGACAATGATTCGCCTTCCGGTACACCTGGTGGAAAGGCTGAATAAGCTCTTCAGACTTGAACAGGCGCAACTCAAGAAGCAGGGAAAAGTCGACGTCGAGCGTATTTGCGCAGAGCTCGAGATTGATGAGCATACATACAAGCGCTATAAGCAGATTGACAAACAGTTTCGCGCCACGGCCTCGTTGAATCAGCTGATTGCAGTGGAACGGTCCTTGATCTTTTTGTTCAAGTGGAAGACGTCTAAGAAGTGTTCGTGCTGCCGGCAATAGCCAACTATTTCATCAAAGTCTTTCTTGGCATAGCCAGCACCGCCATCGGCATTACTGATGATTAAAGTATCGCTTAAGTCATAGGTATTGGCTAAATAAGCTTTAATTTCTTGTAAAGCATCCAAGCGGCTTAAAGAAACAAACTCTTTGGCCTGTACTCTCTTTCTGCGCGTCTTGCTTAAATTAATAATATCCTCGCAGACTTGATAGCGATGAAATTCCAGTCGCTTCTTGGTGCCTTTAATCACAACGCCATCGCCTTCAAGATAAAGCACTGGCACCTTTTTCTTTTGAGTAATACCATCGTATCTTTCCTCAGACTGCTGCTGTACTTTAATCTGTTTGCCTGCTTGCACAATCAGCTTGCCAACTTG
>JAKDPD010000009.1 GCA_030455605.1 Lactobacillus sp. | reverse complement strand
GGTAAATATTTAACATAATATAGTCATTGTAAAATACTTGGGCTAATCCCAGGCTGATGCAGTTGATAGATTCCAGCATGATGATGTTTCAAACTTGAAGCTGACTTACTCATCAGTCATGCAGTCATGTGGGTAGCAATTGATTCTAACGATGGGATGATGTAGCGCTTAAATTAGACTAAAAAGCCTAACTATCACTATTTTAGCATATTGGTGTCATTAAAACTATAATTTTAATGACATGTTTATAGAAACCTCTTTTGCTGCGGCTAGCTATTTAAGAACTCAATTTTAAGCTTGCTTAAGCTCAATTTATTTTATGCATCATCTTGAAATGGTTGAGCTGCTTATTCATTGCCGACGATAGCTCAAACCGTGCTGTGTGCTGTGGTTGGTCAACAATTTAGTTGCTGCTTTATTGCGAAAGTTTATCTTAATTCAGCTTGTTATTGCTCATTTGGGCTTTGACTTTGATTGACTTGGTTTGTGACTGAATTGCTGTTCTCAATAATCATCATCATGCTACTGCTGGTGGCTAAAATCAATACTCATACTCATTCTTGAATTATAATCAATCAGTCTTAAAGTTTAGGATCTTCCTAAACTCTTCTAGGATATTATTTTTTAGACCGAAAGGGACCTCCCCCTTCCCTACGGCAGTAGGAAAGAAGTGGCTAGGTTAGTAGAACTGATGTCATTAAAGTGAATAACTGCTTTATCCCATGCTGGATTGTGATAAGATAAGAGCAATTTAACTAGTTAAGAAAGGTCATTTTCTATGCAGCATCTTATCGATCTCCATCTCCATCTTGATGGCTCCTTGCCAGTAGCCACGGTTAAAAAGCTCATGACACGCCACCAATTGAAGCCCCTATCCCTCACTGCATTAGCAGCACGCTTATCGGTTTCATCGCATTGTCAGAATTTAGATGAGTATTTAGAAAAATTTGCTTTTCCATTAACACTCATGCAAACCGCACTAGATTTAAAAACTTGTGTTTATGATTTATTGCGAGAATTAAAACTGCAAGGTCTCATTTATGCGGAAATTCGATTCGCCCCCCAGTTACATACCCAACGTGGTATGAGCCAGACTGAAGTTGTGGCAGCGGCTGTGGCTGGGTTAAATCAGTTTATTGACTGGCAAAAAGATCAGCATGATCTTGTGCCGGAATTACATGCTGGCTTAATTCTATGTGCCATGCGCTTTACCAATAACCTCGCCGAAAATCTAGCTACAGTGGCAGTGGCTCAGCAGTTTTATGGTTCAGGTGTCGTGGGCATTGATTTAGCCGGTCCTGAATTGGACCATCCTAACCGGAATTATGCCGAAATTTTTACGCGTGCGCGTGCCGCTGGTATCCCCTATACCATTCATGCCGGTGAAGGCTATGGTATTGCATCCATTAAGCAAGCCGTTGCACTGGGTGCTACTCGAATTGGTCATGGTATCCATTGTGTTGAATCGGCGAGTTATGTCCAAGAATTAGCTACGCGTCAGATTACGCTTGAATGTTGTGCCACTTCTAACTTAAATACCAATATTTTTACGTCGCTAGCTGATTATCCAATTAGAAGTTTATTACGGTCAGGTGTGCGTGCTACTTTAAATTCCGATAATATGACTGTCTCAGCGACTAATTTGCCACTTGAATATCAACGCTTGCATGAGCAAGTTGGGTTAACGACAGCAGAAGCTTTAAAATTGCGTCTTAATGCGGTAACAGCAGCTTTTACGTCTGTTAATGAGAAAGCACGCTTAAGGCAGCTAATCATGTCAGAAACGATTAATCTGCCATTAACTGTTAGTGATTAATCGTGTAATCGTATAAAAAAAGACCCCACACTGGGATCTTTTTTGTTTCGACGTTTATTTGGTTAAATTCAGTGTTTGGCAATCAAGCATCCATGCTATTGCTAATGACTTTTCACCTAAATGCGTAGCGACTACCGGACTAAATTCACTAATGGTAACTGGCAATCCTGGAAAGGTAATTTTAACAAATTCGAGTATTTCCTGAGCCTGTTTTAAGTCATTAGAATTAATAACAAAAAGACGTAACTGGTTACGATATGGTAATTTTTCAGTTCGCTCTGAAGCGATTTCTTCTAAACGTGCGACTGCTCGCTTCATACTTCTAATTTTTTCAACGGCAACAATTTTGCCTTCACCGGTAAAGCGCAACAATGGCTTAATGTGTAAAACTGAGCCGATAAAAGCGCCAGCATTACTCAGACGACCACCTCGACTTAAATTATTCAGGTCATCAACTACAAAAATAGCATCAAAGCTACCACGAATTTCCTGCAACTTGTCAAGCATATCAGCCATTGTCCAACCGTTTGCAATCATTTTTGCGGCAGCTAGGACTAGCTCACCTTGCAAACGAACGGTAAAACGTGAGTCAAACGGCACTAAGCCGAATTTTGGGTGTTGCCGTGCAATATTTTGCCACGTCTGATAGCAACCGGAAATACCACTTGCTAAGCTGATTGCTAAAATGGCATCATAACCATCGGCATGTAGTTGCTCAAAAAGCTCAAGGCAACTCCCTAAGCTGGGCTGAGAGGTCTTGGGAAAATCAGTGTTATTAGCTTCTAATTGGAATAATTTGCTGGCATCAATATCGATACCCTCCAGATACGTTTTACCACCGATCATAATCGGAATGGGCAGTATGTGAATCTGATTAGCGGTAACTTCCTCTTCAGTTAGTACACTGGTGCTGTCAGTCACTAAAGCAATTTTCATGACGAAATCCTTCCTGTTTATGCGTATATGGATTGATTATAGCATATTTTAATTTTGCTTGGTACTCTTCGAGACAAAGATTAGCTTTTACAAACAAGACTGTGAAATTCACAAGAAAAGTACACTATTTTAATATATACGTTTTCTGTCAGCTGCATTAGGCTTACACGTGATTAATTGTTATAATTAATAGGTATCTTTTTGAGGTGGTATTTATGGCATTTGATGGTTTATTCATTCACAGTTTACTTACAGAGCTCTCCCCTACCCTAATAGGTGGACGCTTATCAAAGATTTATCAGCCGTTTGAACAAGATTTAGTATTGGTCTTTCGTAAAGAGCGTCATAATCAAGCTTTATTAGTTTCGGCTAATTCGCAATATCCACGCTTTTATTTAACGCAGCAGACAATTGCTAATCCCGATAAAGCCCCTACCTTTGTGATGGTTTTACGTAAGTATTTAGAAGGATCAGTTTTACAACAAATTGAACAAGTTGGTTTAGACCGAATCGTTAATTTTCATTTTAGTAACCGTAATGAATTAGGCGACGAAGTACAGCTCGTCTTATCGGTGGAGCTTATGGGACGTCATAGTAATGTGATTCTCTATAATCAAGCAGATGGTCACATTATTGATTTACTTAAACGAATTAGTCCAGATGAAAACCGAGCACGCCTCTTGTTACCCAAGGCAAAGTATGAGTTGCCACCATTACTACCAGGGATTAATGGTCTCTCATTGACAGCGTCGCAATTTTCGCAATTAAAAACGAAATATCCTGATGGTGAACTGCTAGCTAAACAATTTAGTGGTCTTGATAAAGATGATCGCTTAGAGCTAATGGGTTACTTAGCAGATGATTATTCTTATGCCTCGGTGCAGACCTTTTTTGAGCAGTTTAATAATCCGCGAGCATTTACCCTGATTTCGCCCACTAATAAACGCAAAATTTTCCCTTATCTTCCCTACCACTTAGATTTGCGTAAAGAGAGCTTGGAACCAAATTTAAGCCGTGGTCTTGATCAATTCTATGAATACCGTGCCAGCCGGGATTGGGTTAAGCAAAAAGCTGGTAAAGTGGCACGTGTTGTCAAGAATGAACAAAAGAAATTAAGCAAAAAGTTGGTCAAACTGACCAAGCAACTTGATCAAGCTGAAAATTCTGAAGCTTATCGGATTAAAGGTGAGATGTTAAATGCCAACTTGGCAGCAGTCAAAGCTGGCATGACAGTCGTAAAAGTTCCGAATTATTATCAAAATAATGAACCCATTACGATTCAACTTAATCCCGCACTCTCCCCTGCTCGTAATGCCCAAAAGTATTTTAGTAAGTATAAAAAATTGCGTGATTCAATTAAGCATGTTCACACGCAGATTGCGTTGACACAAGGCAACTTGGATTATTTCGATTCGATTAAAACGGCGATTGATAATGCTGATCCTCAGGATATTGATCAAATTACGGATGAATTAGTTAACCAGGGTTACATTAAGCAACAAGACAAGCACAAACGAAAAAAGCGAATTAGTGAACATGATTTAAATCGGTTTGTAGTCTCTTCTGGAACTGCAGTTTGGGTTGGAAAAAATAATTATCAAAATGATTGGCTAACCTTTAAAAAAGCCGATAAGACTGACTATTGGTTCCATGTTAAAGATATTCCTGGTTCACATGTCATTTTAAAAACGGCTCATCCAACTGATGCTGATATTCGCGAAACTGCTGAAATTGCTGCCTATTTTTCGAAGGGCCGACTTTCATCGCATGTCCAAGTCGATTATGTGCAGACGAAACGCGTTAAAAAACCTAATGGTGCCAAACCTGGTTTTGTCATTTATACTGGTCAAAACTCGATTGAAGTCACACCAGTCGCAGAAGTGGTTTTAGGAAAAAAACAAGCTTAATAATATGAAAAGGCAGTGGAAATCTCCACTGCCTTTTTTTTGATTGCCCGCTGTTATTGGTTTAAATCGGTAAGGTGGTTAAGGCTAGACTTTCAAGCACCTTAGCGACCAATTCGGCCGTTTCTAAAGTTGAACAAACTGGAATATGCGTATAAAGTGCTTGATCGCGAATGGCAATGGCATCTTGGCTAGCCGCATCAGATAGATTAGTGATATTAATAACCATGCCAACTTTATGTTGGCGAATTTTGGTCAATAAATTATGGGAATTGTCATGGATTTTAGTGACCACACCAGTCGTGATTCCAGCTTCCGCGAACATGTTAGCAGTGCCTTCAGTTGCCAGTATTTTAAAACCGAGGCGATGAAACCGAATAGCCAGCTCGGTGGCGGCAACTTTATCTTGATCACGTACGGATATAAAGATTGTCCCGTAGCTTGGAATCGGCAAATCGCTCGCTTCATAACCTTTATACAAGGCTTTAGCGAGTTGCGTATCGCGTCCGATGACCGATCCAGAAGATTTCATTTTGGAGTCGAACGTATTTTCACTTTGATAATCAATGTAAGAAAAGACCGGCATTTTAATATGAATAAACTGATTACTTTCCCAAGTTCCTTCTGGGAACCCCATTGTCTTGAGCTTTTTACCAATTAACACGTTAGTGGCACAAGCTGTAATATCTTGCCCAAGCGCTTGCGAGAGAAAAGCAACGTTATGACCTGCATACGGTTTGATTTGTAATAAATACAACGCGTTGTTAGCACGTAAAAAGTGAAGGTTAAAAATTCCGATGCTACTAAGTTGATGTAGCATGGTCATCGAAGCTTGAATCATTAGCTGTTCATCTTTAGCGGCCAGACTTTGTGGTTTAAAGACGGCAATGGAGTCAGATGCATGTGATCCAGTCTGTTCCAAATGTTCAATCACGCCTGGAATGGTTACCGTATCACCGTCAGAAATACCAATGACTTCATATTTACAGCCTTCGATGAAGAGTGATGCCACTAAGCGGTCAAGTTGCGTCTCAACCAAGTACTGTTCCATCGCTGGTTTGTCATAAACAACCGCTGATTTTTGTTTAATTTGCTGGCTACTCCCGCCAATTAATAATGGAAAGCCATACTTATCAATGAATTGGTTAAGTTGTTGATGATCCGTTGTTGTCATGGACGGCACCTGACTTAACCCTAGTAGTGGTTGGGTTAATAATTCATGAATCTTTTCTTTCAGACCGTCACTGCCACCAATGACTTTTAGCCCCCGCAATGCAAGTGCATGTGCCATACTAATAACTTTTTTCCCTGAAAATTGTAACAGGACTTCATTAATTCCTTCATGTTGTGCAATCTTAACAATATTTTCAATTGAAATCGGCTCTACGTAAGACCGGTCGACATCACGGTAGCGACTGGAGACCGCTTCATCATTATTAGATAGCAATACAGTGAAATAATTATTTTTATGTAAAGTCTTTAAAGCGTGTGCCAGCATATAGTCGAATTCACTAGTGACAGATACCTGTAGCGGCAGCATACCCACAATGAGTAATTTCTTGGGATTAGTAATCACGCTGGCTTCGTCTTGGACATCATAAGCCCCATAAAAAGCATTGACAGGTGGCCGATAAAACCCAGCCGTGCCATCAATTTGCACATAGGCGGGCACTAGCCCAGCCTGGTCAACCAAACGATCAATCTCAGCAAGTGGCCGATGACTTAAGAGCGCAATTAACTCATTCGAAAAGCCATGAATTTTGGCCTGAGTGAGCAGTTGCGAGGATAAGGTGACTGCTTCCGATTGTGTATCATGCAGTGTTTGACCAATATGAACAATTGCTGCTAATTTTTGGAAGTAAACGTGCTTGAGATGTAAACTGGGATACAATTCTTTTTCAGTTAAACCGGTCGCAATCGCCGCTAGTAACTTAATCCAGTGCTGTTCATCATAATTGGTTAACTCGGTTATAATTTCAGCATGTGTTTTAGCTAAACTCTGACGCAGGACTTGGTGAGCCAATTCTAAATTGGTAGTGCCGGTAATGGCCTTCAAGAAGGCCGTTGCAAAGTTGCGACCAATTCCAATCGCCTCCCCACTCGCCTGGGTTTGGCTATTCAGGGCATAGTGATTCTTACCAGACTCTGCTAAAGACCAGTAAGGCATTCGAATCGCAAAATTATCTTGAATTGGCTCAATGGCAGCATTGAGGCCAGAATCAGGATCAATAATTTCATTTAACCGGTAGCCTAGGGCGACTTTGCTTAGAACGTAGCCAACATTATAAAGCATCACCTTTTCGGCCCAAATGGCAGATTTGGTCAGACGTGGTTTTAGCGATAAGAGTTTAGCTTCTAGGTGGGTACCGGTATGTTTAATCGCAAAATGCAGGCACATAATCCCGACCAGATTCAAATGGTTGATTAATTTGTGTGCTAAAATTTTGAGATTCTGTAAATCATCGTTGCTGAGGGTAATGGCTGGCATGACCATGGTTGAATCACCCGAATTAATTTGTACGGGTTCTAGCGACCCAGCAAAATTAACAAATAAGCAATTACCATCATGATCACGAATAACGTTACAAATGATTTCTTCCCAGCCTGATAAGTCTTCGACGAGTTGATAATTTTGCGATGAAAATTCGTCGATTTCCGCTTCAGTCTTAAAATAAGTTAATAATTCATGGCTATTTTTGGCGTGGTAATGGTCGCTATGAACATAGCGGTGCCTTTTAGTAATCAGAATTGGAAAAGTGAGGTTAGGACTTAATTGCCGCACTTCTGCGAGCAATGCCTCCCGGGTTCGCGGTTGTAATTGCCAATGTTTGGCAACCCCAATGCGTAATGTCTTAAGAAAAGCTGCTTGCTTAACCGGTGTTTCTAATGCCAAGATTTGCGGGTTAATGGTTAGCAGCTTAATTTGCATTTCGCTCAAAATACCGTCTTGAATCAGTTTACGAGTGATTTTGACGCTCGTGGTTGAGCCATAAGCAGTTACAATTTCATCAGGCTCCTCCATCCGCAAGATACGTTTTAAAAACGGTAAGGTCATCGGTTCTAAGTAAGTCGTTACGCCAGGTTGTTTATCGGTTGAAATGGTAGCTGGATTCGGATTGACTAAGATGACGTGAATTTCTTCTTCTAAAAAGGATTTAATGGCATCAGTAACTAACAGGTCCATCTCAGCGACATTCCCTACTAAGGTTGGACCTGAACTAATGATCAGAACTTTATTTAAATCATTTTCACGTGGCATATGACGTTACTCCATCATCTTCAAAAAAGTGTCAAAAATTCGCGAAGCTTCCCAGCTTCCGGGTGAGCCCTCAGGGTTAAAGGCTGTGGCCACGACTTTATCTGCTAAGTTAACAAATCCAGCAACCAGGTCAGTATGAATATCGAAGAACTCTTGGTCCAAATTCATTTTGATACTGTCGGGATAAATTAAACTACTAATGTTCATGGCAGTTTGCCAAATTCGATCAGAGTTTTGTTCGATGACGGGATAATTAGTCCCGTTGAATGCGTGCGGTAAGGGGGTGATTGCAAAATTAAGGAAGTCGGCAATTACTAAAAATCCTAGTCCAATACCTAAAATTGGTAATTCGCCATAAAATTCCGTCAAAATTGGGGCTAATGTTGGCAATATTTCATCAGTTTTGCCGGGACCATTAGAAATCACAATCCCATCCGGCCGTAAATTTTGAATATCAGTTTTAGTTGCGTTAGCTGGTAAAACCGTGACGTTCACCTTGCGTAGTGAAAGTGAACGTAACATCGAGTGTTTCAACCCTAAGTCAATCACCGCAATCGACTTCCCGACATTCGGTGCCGCATAGGCATTCTTAGTGGAATACATGGCCGATTTGTTCTTTGGTAAAACCAGCGCTTTGATTTGGTCAAACGCGTGGGCATCATTAGTATCCATAATGGATACTTTGATTTTTTCTTCAGCTTGCACCAAATGAACGAGTGCCCGAGTATCGACCTGATAAATGGCAGGAATTTTCTTCTCAATTAGAAAAGAACTTAAGTCTTGTAGCTCATTATTATCGGCTGAGCTAGCAACAACATCGTTCATAATGACGCCTTTGATAAGTGGATTAATACTTTCGTAATCAATTGTATTAATTCCAGTCGCACCAATTAGCGGTGTGGTAAACGCCAGAATTTTCCCAGCATTTGTTGGATCTGTTAATGCCTCTTGGTAGCCGTAATTGCCAGTATGAATCGCTAACTCACCGGTCGAGATAATCGATGCACCGAGACCGGTCCCAGCAAAAAAGCGGCCATCCTCAAGAATCAGAAATCGTTTCATCTTTTTCCTTTTCTAGCTTAGCTAAAGTCGTTTGGAAAATTTGCGGTGGGTTCACAGAGAAAGAAAGCACCTTTCCCGTCCTCGGATGCTTAAAGCCCAAAGTCTGGGCATGCAAAAATTGCCCATGCCCAGGCAGTGTCTTTCTTGGACCGTATAAAGGATCTCCCGCAACGGGATGCCCAATAAAAGCCAAGTGAACGCGAATTTGATGGGTTCGTCCAGTTTCTAAACGACATGAGATCAGACTATAACCAGCAAATTGCTCTAAGACTTTAAAGTGTGTGACAGCAGACTTGCCGTTAGGAACAACGGCCATCTTTTTACGATTAACCCGATCGCGACCAATTGGTGCGACTACCCGGCCGGATTGTTCACTAAAATTACCATGAACAATTGCGACATATAAGCGTTCATTACTTTTATGTGCAAGCTGTTGCTCCAATGCTTCACGCGCAGCGGCATTTTTAGCAACCATCAGTAAACCAGAAGTGTCCTTATCAATGCGATGGACAATACCTGGTCGAAAACTTTCTGGGCTATTTGCTAATTTTTTAGTATGGAATAATAGTGCATTAACGAGCGTATGGTCAGGATGACCAGCTGCGGGATGGACGACCATGCCCTGCGGTTTATTAACGACCAGCACATCATCATCTTCATAGACAATATCGAGTGGGATATCTTCTGGAACGAGTGACAATGGTTGTAATGCTGGCACGTCAACAGTCACAAAGTCTTTAGCTAATACCGAATATGAAGCTTTTTCAGGATGCGAATTGACAGTCACATGGCCATCCTTAATAAGCGTTTTGAGCTGGATACGTGATAGCTTGGGTAGCGCTTCAGCTAGCCAACGGTCAAGTCGTTTATGGGTTGTCGTCGCCGTTAGTTCATAATGTTCAGTCATTCTTTGCGCTCCTTAGTGCGTGTTTTGTCATCGAAAAAGAGTAAATAAATCATAATTAAAATGACGCCAATTGTGATTGCAGAATCAGCTAAATTGAAAATATTGAAATTTAAAAAATCAAGTTGAATCATATCGATGACATACTTGAGGTGTAATCGATCAATGAAATTGCCGATGATACCACCAAGTACGAAAGCTAACCCAGTTTGTAATAATGGCTTTCGATAGCGCTTTGACCATAGAAAGTAGCTACAAACACCGATAGCAATGAGGCTAATAATATAAAAGAACCACATTTGGCCCATTAGAATGTTCCAAGCAGCTCCAGGATTTTGGAGATAGTTAAATGAAAATAATCCCGGGATGATGTTATGAATCTCTCCCAGCTGATAATTGCTAGCAATATAACTTTTCAATCCTTGATCAGCTAGCACAACGATTAGGGAGATTATCAAATATAAAAATGGCATAAGCGGTACGCGCTTTCTACAAGTAATCAGTCGTCTAACGATTAGCTGGCTTTGATTTTAAGATGGCTAATTTAATCGTCTGATAGTGGTTAACTCGGGCCTGATAGTAAATAAAATATCGCCCTGTTCGATACTGAATAAGGGGTACAGACAGCATGGGCAACCGTCGATATGGTAAATGCAACTTGCCGCTCTTGGGGATAAGATAGGAAGCCCGAATTGTCCAGATTAACAATAAAATAAAAATCAGCGAGCAGACCAGTGCTGGAATACTAATCAATTGGTTGCCTTCGTAGCCCAGAATAATGCCAATAAGCAAGATGGTAAATAGCCAAGAATAGTAGATTAAGCCTTGTGGCCCTAACAGGATTAAATGCCGTTTCATCACAACCGCTTTCTAATAGACAATCTTAGCGCATAGATTGCTATGGTCACTGGTATCGTAAAGGGTTTCTAGGTAGAGTCTAAACTCTGGATGTGTGGTAATCAAGGTTTGGTAAGCTAAGGAGGTTTTGATTTTAACTAACTCGTTAGTCGCAATATGGTTATGCCCCGTATAATAATTATAATTCATCTGGGCAAACAAGCTTCCCATCTGACGAATTAAGCTTAAATGCTGAGGTTTAACTTTTAAATCATGTTGCATCAGATGACCAGCGATGGTTCCGATCTGTAACTTTTCTAAATAATCATGAAAATTGACTAAGGTTTCATCACTTTTTTCAGCGGCTGTTAGATATGGCGTCATATTAAAGATTTGCCGTTCATAGGTCACATGCTTGGAATGAAATTTAACATTACCATAGCCTTGGTCACAAGAAGCAAAACATGACGTAGTAATCTCAGTTGTCGGCGTAGATGGTTGAGGTCGTTTGATATTTTGGGCATGAATATGCCCTGAAAAGCATAGCTTAACTTGGTACTGCTCACAGAGTTGCCGCAATTGAGGCGCATTATCGAGCACGAATCCACGGTTGACGGCTGGATTATGGGCATAAAGATTGTGATGCATAAAAAGTACCGGACGTAAGTGCTGGGTTTTGGCATATTGTAACTGATTGCTAATCCATCCGAGTTCTGAATCCGAAATGCCACCGCGCGTATAAGGGGCCCGTGTGGTCTCCTCTTTAGCATAGTAATTGGAATCTAACATTAAAAAATAATACTGCGGATTTAATTGGATAGCACATGCGAGACTATTCGGATCAGTCGCTGTCGCAGCCGTATACATGCTATCAAAGGTATTACGCCAAAAATTAGGACTAATTTCGCCAGCATAAAACTGTTTATCACCGCGAAACTCCCTCGCCCAACCATCAAAAATATCATGGTTACCAGGCACTACCAATAATTTGGTCACGGTTAATTGTGCAAAAATTTGACCAAATTTATGAATGGATTGCCGTTCCCCATTAAAGGTTAAATCGCCAGTGACCACGATAGCAGTAGGCTTTTGTTCGTTGGCATAGCGAACCAGCGCTTTTAAAACGGTCTCTTGATAGTATAAGTCTTTACCCTGACTCGTTTTTTGCATACGAGAAAAGGCCTGACCATGATCATGCAAGGCATCTGCAATTAGATGCGTGTCAGAAATAACCCAAATATTCGTATTTAAATCGGTAGTTAGCATCTTTAGCCTAGTATTATTTTCTATTAGCCCAATATTGATAAAAGTCGACTCTCAAATTCCCATTAAAAAGTTTCCGCTTTTTCGTTGCGCGTTTACCAAATGCTTGTTCAAAGAATGGTGCAGATGCCAAGTAATATTGGCTAAAACTAGTCAAAGGCCCTAGCGTTTGCCCCATTTCTTGATAGAGCGTTGCCACCTGATCACGATCCTTCAGTCGTTTACCATAAGGCGGATTGGCAATGATAACACCATTTTCAAGCTCCGTTGCAAAGTCTTTAACGGCCACTTGTTTAAAACTAATATCTTGCAAGACCCCAGCATTATGGGCATTTACCTTGGCAATTTCTAAGATAGATTGGTCAATATCGCATGCCAAAATGGGCGCTTCCAAGGGATGAACTAAGGTCTTTGCCTGAGCCACTTGCTCTGGATGCAATTTAGAATCAAACCAGTCGAATTGATCATAGGTAAATGAACGCCAAGTTCCGGGGGCGACATTCTTACCAATTAAGGCGGCTTCAATCGCTAAAGTCCCAGAACCAGTCATCGGATCAATCAAAGGATGAGTCCCGTCAAATGGGGTCAATTTAAGCAAGCCAGCTGCAAAGTTTTCTTTTAATGGTGCACCACCATGCTCAACACGATAGCCACGTTTGAATAAACTTTCACCTGTGGTGTCAAGGGCAACGCGCGCGACATCCTTATAGATACGTATATCTAAGGGATAAACTGCTCCTGTTTCAGGTAGAAAGCCGCTGCGGTGGTATTGCTCGGTCATTTTGTCAACAATTGCCTTTTTAACAATAGATTGGACATTTGGTTCTGAGTGCAGCTTTGATCTAACTGCGCGTCCTTTAATTGGAAACTTGGCATCAACTGGTAAAAGTTCTGCCCAATCGAGGGCGTTTACCTGATCATATAAAGTTTCAAAATCCGTTGCCCGAAATTCTTTTAATAAAATTTTGATTCGATCAGCTGAACGGAGCCACAAGTTCGTTCTTACAACATCAGCTTGGCCACCCTCAAAGAAGACTCGACCATCTTCAGTGCTGGTTTTGTAACCTAATGCTTGTAGCTCCTTGGCAACGACGCTTTCAAAACCAGCGCCCATTGTTGCAAATAATGTGTATTTATCCATAGTCTTCTTTCTTAATTTCATTCAATCAAAAAGTTGAGCTCCAAAAGAAGCTCAACTCTGCCAGTGCATTTTCTATAAGCCACGTTTTGTTCCAGGTATCTTGGCAAAATACCCTTCGGTAGCCATCTATCTTTATTACTAAGTAATAATCCGACCTTTAGTTCAATTCCTTAGGTCGAGACGCCCCTACCAAATTTGGGTTGCACACTCGCAGGGTTTACCTCGTTCCACCAAAAATGTTTCCATTTTTGCTACGTCACTGTGGCACTTTTCAGGATATTCATGCTTGTCCGAAGATTTAGCACTTTTTCCGCCGTAAAATTAATCCTCCAGCTTATTAGGCTGAATACGATCACTACAAGCATCGCAGCTTGTGTGTGCGTGGACTTTCCTCAGCTAGCTTAGCGCTAACCGCGACTACTCAAGAATGCACAATAGTCATTATATCAAAGAACTAGTCTTTTTGTAAGGTATAAACATATTGTTCTAAATTATAAACCTTGCGTTCTAGTGTGGAGATTCGCTGAATAATTGCCATATTAGTTGAAATCTCACCACTAGTTGAATCCTTTATTTGGTTAGCAGGTTCAACTGCAGGATTGCCGTGTGGCGTGTAAGTCCGAATATCATCTTGGAAGTCTGGTTCACTAGCAGGCGTAGGCTTAGTTGCCGCTACTTCTGGCGCCACTGGTTGTTCTTTACCAACCGTAGCCCTAGTAGCTTTAGCAGCGGTCTGCGCCTCCATTAGTTGCCGCTGCAACTTGCCAATTTGACCATATAAATCTTCAACGACTTGTCCAAAGGTCTCATAGTCAGAAATGATTTGATCAAGATAAGTATCAACCTCATCAGGATCAAACCCCTTAGATTTCGTCTTAAATTGTTTATGAAGAATATCTTGAGCAGATAATTTAATTTCGGTTAACTTCGTCATCAATGACAACTCCTTTACATATCAGTCTTATTTTAGCAAAAAGCTACGTATGATAAAATAGCAAATTTAGCTTTTACCAAACCTTAACATTAATGTTGCATGGGATGCTGCTCTTGATATTCTTGAGCGGCATCTTCGAGGTCGTAAAAATCGAGTAGTTTCAATGGATAGTCTGTTTTAGCTTGCTCTTGGTAAAGCTGGATACTTTGATAATCAAATTTTGGCTTACCGGGATGCTCTGGATCGTAAATCATCAGTGCCTGGTCAGTGTGCTGCAACATGAAGCGCTGGTAGTTTTTGAGCTGAGCCGGATTTTGATATGGCGTATTCGAAGTTGCCGCAAAAAAGTCGGCGCTTTTGGTCCGGTTAAGGAACGCAGCTTGGTTAGTTTCGTTCCAGCGAGCCGCGTAATTCTCATACGGTACCATAATCGCTAATCTAACGCCATAATCAGCTCGCAGCGTACCGGCTACTTCTGCTACCCACTGCTCGACTCCCATGTTAGGACCGGTAATAATCCAATCGAGTTGTTGTTCTTCGAGCAACTGAATAAATGCCTGCTTTAAGGCATATTTAATGATAGTTATTTTAGGATCATGTTCGCCAAAGACGTTCAATTCATAACTGCGATATCCTGTTGACCATAGTCTCAGCATGCTCGTCTGAAGCCTCCTTATTCAAAAAAAGCCCGCTTATTGGTATAATGCTAGCAGGAGTGAAGTTAATGGTCAAATATCCAACCGGCAGTTTAGCTGCTTTCCAAGGCCAAGTGGCCAAAAAGCATCACAAAATTCCCACTGAAATTAATTTTTCGGATCGTGGTATGACGTTAGAACAGCAAATTAATGAGTCTAACCAATATTACCTAGAAAAAGGAATTGCAGTGGTGCATAAGAAGCCAACCCCAATTCAAATTGTCAAAGTAGATTACCCGAAACGTTCACGTGCTGTCATTCGAGAAGCTTATTTTAGACAAGCTTCAACTACTGACTACAATGGCGTTTATCAAGGTTATTATTTGGATTTTGAAGCTAAGGAAACGAAAAATAAAACAAATTTTCCGCTAAAAAACTTTCATGAGCATCAGATTATCCATCTTGAACAGTGTTTAGCACAGAGTGGTATCTGTTTTGCGATGATTGGTTTTACCAGTTTAGGGCGATATTTTGCCTTGCCGGCTGGAATTGTGATTACAGCTTGGAAAAGATCAAATAAAAGTTCATTATCACTCACTGAAATTATCTCCGCTGCGGTTGAATTAAAGCCAGGCTTCCAGCCAACGCTTCCCTATTTAATCGCCGTCGATAAATTTATTAAGGATCGGAAAAATTAATGGCAAACCAAAATGAAAATTTGCGTAGTGCCAGGCGGCATTCACAACGACAAAATCAAGAGCCAGCAGAAACACGGCGCATTAAACGAATCGTTTTGCGTGTTTTAAAATGGTGTTTGATGCTCGTTATTGTAGCTGTCGTAGGTGCTATTGGACTATTCGCCTACTATGCCAAAGATGCACCCGAGATTAGTCAAGCACAATTAAAAAGTGGTGGGACGTCAAGTCTATATACTTCTGATGGTAAGTTTTTACTATCTTTGGGATCAGAGAAGCGAATTTATACACCTGAAAAAGAGATTCCCCAGACACTAAAAGATGCCGTGGTTTCAGTTGAAGACAAGCGGTTTTATTCAGATAATATGGGAGTTGATCCCCTTAGAATTGCTGCATCACTACTCAGTAATGCCAAAAGCAATTCAATTGCAGCTGGTGGGTCAACAATTACGCAACAGTTAGTTAAGTTGACCGTGTTTTCAACGGCGACCTCCTATCGAACGCTGCGGCGTAAAGCCCAGGAAGCTTGGCTCGCTATGAAAGTTGAACGTGACTATAGCAAGCAACAGATTCTTGAATACTACATTAATAAGGTTTACATGAATTACGGCAATTACGGTATGGGTACAGCCGCAGATTATTACTATCGTAAACCGCTCAAGTCACTGGATTTAGCGCAAACTGCCTTACTTGCTGGGATGCCTAATGCGCCTGTTTCCTATGACCCTTACCTTTACCCTGCTAAAGCGCGTTATCGGCGTAATATTGTGCTCAGCGCGATGTTCAACAATCATAAAATCACTAAACGCCAATATCAGCAAGCTAGCAATGAAAGTATCAAAAAAGGATTAACGGCTAAGCATTCAAATAGTGAATCACGCTTAAGACGAATTGATGATCCTTATATCAAGGAAGTTATCAATGAAGTTCGTAGTAAAGGCTTTGATCCTTACAACGACAACCTTAAGATTACGGTTAATATTGATCAGGCTGCTCAGAATCGCCTTTATCGCCTTGCTAATTCGGGTGAAATTCCTTTTACCGATAACAAAATGCAGATTGGGGCGACAGTTGTTGATCCAACCAATGGTCATGTGGTCGCTATCTTAGGCGGGCGGCATTTACCTGCAGTTCAACTTGGTTTAAATCGGGCCGTCCAAACTGGTCGATCAACGGGGTCTTCAATTAAGCCTGTCTTAGATTATGCGCCAGCAATTGAAGACTTTAACTGGTCGACTGCACATATGCTCAATGATGCGAAGTATTATTACCCTGGCACGAATATCCAATTACATGATTGGGATAATACTTATGGTGGTTGGATGACAATGCGCTATGCACTGGAACAGTCACGTAATGTGCCAGCAGTTAAAACGCTGGCTAAAGTTGGTTTACGCCGTGCGAGTCAATTTGCAAAACAAGTTGATATTAATGTACCAATTAGCCAAGGTTTATCTGCTGCGATTGGTGCTTATGCCTCCAGTATGCAAATGGCCGGTGCTTATTCAGCCTTTGCAACTTTAGGTGTGTACCACAAGCCGCGCTTTGTTTCTAAGATTGAAACAACTGATGGTTTGGTCAGAAACTATGATTCAGCTGGCGTTCGTGTCATGAAAAAGTCAACGTCTTATATGATTACTGACATGCTTAAGGGTGTTATCAAACAAGGATCTGGTACCGCTGCTAGAATTCCCAATCTATTCCAAGCTGGGAAAACTGGTACTGTTAAGTATTCTGATGCTGAGTTAAGTAAATATCCGCTATATGCTTCGACGCCGAAAGATTCTTGGTTTGTTGGTTATACTAAGAGTTATGTAATGGGTGTTTGGACCGGTTACGATAACTTGAAGGACGGCACAATTAGCGGTCAAGGCCAACAATCTGCCCAATTGATTTATAAGGCGATGATGTCTTATTTGATGCAATCCGCTCCCAATATTGATTGGGCGCAACCTGCCTCGGTAGTTCGTTTACGAGTCGTTAAAAAGTCAAATCCTGTTACCTTAACCAATTCTGGGAACAATTGGGAATTATTCGTGAATGGTCATACCCCGACTGGTCAAGCGATTAATTCAACTTATGACGATCAAGATCAAGCAGATGATTCCAGCTCGGAGTCGTCTAAGAGTTCACAGTCCTCTTCCTCAGCTAAGTTCAGCAGCAGTTCAAGTTCGAGCTCAAGTAGCCAATCTAGTTCTTCTAAGTCTAGCAGCTCTAGTAGCAGTTCGAGCTCAAGCTCAAGTAGTAGCAAAGCAAACAATCGTTAAGTAGCATTAGTCGTTATTATGCTAGTATTTAAAAAGCAGTCTCACTTTTAGATGAGGCTGCTTTTTTGATGGTTTTGATACTTGATCAGCGTCAGGATTCCTTGGCTGGCAATAATGAGTACGGATCGACATTTTTTAACCTGGCTGGCATGGTATAGCGTCCAAAATAGATTAAAGCATGATGCGTGGCAATCCATTCTTCTTTTGGCAACACAGCTTCTAGGCGCAGTTTTATCTCATGCGGCTTGGCGTTTGCCGGTACAATATGAAATCGCTTGGCAATGCGAGTCACATGGGTATCGACCGCAATTGCTGGAATGCCAAAGCCATCTGCCAAAACGACACTGGCGGTTTTTTCGCCGACACCTGGTAACTTGACAAGTTCTGCCAGGGTGTTTGGCACTACGCCATGGTACTTCTCAACTAGCATCTGGGCAGCTGTTTTAAGGTGAGCGGCTTTTGAATGGTACAGGTTCAAATGTTTAATATCTGCTTCAATCGCGCTAATCGGCGCATTGGCTAACGTTTCTGGCAAGGGAAAGTCTTCTGTAAATTTAGGCATAATCCGATTGACCATTAAATCGGTCGTTTGAGCACTCATCATGACCGCACAAACTAGATGAAACCGATTATCCCATAGTAGCGATCCTTCCGACTGGGGATATAGTTGCACGATTCGACGCAGAACATCACGTGCTGCCGCATCACTTAATAGCTTTTCAGTTGCCATTATTGATTCCTCCTTAAGAAACGTTCAACTTCAGCCACGGTTTTTAAATTATGCCGTTGCCAATTGAGTAAGACGCGGTCCACATATTTAAGACTGTAAGCTTGTGATAAAACTGCTTCACGAAGCGCCAATACAATGATATCAGATTGATATCGGTCTACGACTAACCATGACTGAATTTCTTCGCGTTCAATCGGACTCATGAAGCGTCCAAATTCCATTTCGAATTGGCGCAGTAATTTGTTTAAGGGGTCATTATCTAAACTCGTCGACTTACTTGTGGTGACGTCCTCCGACTCTGATTCTGAGCGTAAATGTTCTGATAAATAATGATCAAGTTGCTCATAAAGTGGCGACAAATCGTAACGGTCAGAAATACGTCCAGATTGATCGGTTACCTGCTTAATCACCAATTGTTGGCGATCGATTAAGCGCTGAATCAGTTCCGCGATTTCATTACTCGTAAAATTAGTATTCGCGGCGAGCTGATCATTCGCTGGAAAATGTTCACCCCGCTGAGCAAAAGCCTCCAGTTGAACGAGTAGCACAAATTCCGCATCACTCACTTTTAAGTCATGATAATACGCAATTAGGCCATTTTGTAAGGTCGTAAAACCGAGTGTGCGATAATCCTGATATTTCATGACCCTTTCCCTTCTAAATAAAGAAGCTGAACTAACTTTCAGTCCAACTTCTCATTAATCCAATTTATTAAGGTTGTACACGGTTAATCATTCGTGGGAATGGAATAGCTTCGCGAACATGGTCAAGCTTACAAATCCAAGCAATTACACGTTCAAATCCCATACCGAATCCTGAATGAGGAACTGAACCATACCGACGTAAATCGAGATACCAGTCATAATCTTTCAGATTAAGACCTGAGTCTAACAACTGCGTTTTTAAGGTGTCGTAGTTACTTTCCCGCTCAGATCCGCCCATGATTTCACCATACCCTTCTGGTGCTTCGACATCAGCACAGAGATAAGTCAGCGGGTTAGCTGGATTTTTCTTCATGTAGAATGGCTTGATGGCTACTGGGTAATTCACGATAAAGAATGGTCGATCGAATTGCTCGGATAAAAACGCCTCATCTGGCGCACCAAAGTCATCGCCCCACTTAAAGTCACGCCCACCTTCGCAAAGGCGTTTAACTGCATCGTCATAACTTAAACGAACATAGTGACCTTCGGCAGCTGGCCGTAACTTTTCTGGATCACGGCCTAAAATTTCAAGTTCATATTGGTTCTTAGCTAGCACCTGACTCGTCACATAGGCTAAGAAACGTTCTTGCAAGGCTAGTGATTCATCTTGATGCATCCAAGCCATTTCCGGTTCCATCATCCAGAATTCCGTTAAATGCCGCCGCGTTTTAGATGCCTCAGCTCTAAAGGTTGGCCCAAACGTAAAGACTTTCCCAAAGGCTTCAGCCCCGACTTCGCCATAAAGTTGACCTGATTGTGAAAGATAAGCATCATGGTCAAAATACTCAGTATGGAATAATTCGGTAGTCCCTTCTGGTGCAGAATGCATAAAAATTGGCGCATCAAATTTGATAAAGCCTTCACGTTCGAAAAAGTCAACGGTTGCTTTAAAAATCGTATTGCGAATCTGCATTACGGCGAAAGGACGTTTGCTTCTTAACCATAAATGACGATGATCAAGTAAGAAGTCAATCCCATGTTCCTTATTCCCAATTGGGTAACCCTCACGATTGGTTTCAATGGTGAGATCACTAATCTGTAACTCAAACCCAAACTTTGAGCGTTCGTCCTTAGTCACCTTACCAGTTACATAAAAACTGGCTTCTTGCCGTAAGGACTTAGCTGCTTCAAAGATATCTTCGTTGACCGCATTTTTACGTAACACGCCTTGGAAAAAGGCAGTACCATCACGTAATTGTAGAAAAATAATTTTGCCGCTGGAACGTTTGTCAGTTAACCAAACGCGCATGTTGACTTCCTCATCAACGTGCGTAGCGCAATCTTTAATTGAAACAAAATCTGTCATTGATTTCTCCATCCACTTTTATCTGTACACTAGCTCTTATAATACCAAAATTATGATAAATTTGCGACGTCTGAAAGTCGGTTTCCACCCTTGAAAGTATATAATGCATACCCTAGTCGACCTTGCGGTGTTTGATAAGCGACTTCCCAAACAGCTTGATCTTTATACCAGCCTAAGTTGACCTGACTAATCGTGGCTGCGGCGTGTGTGTGTTGAAAATGACGTCGAATAGTAGTTTCACTGGTTCCCTGACTTTGAGGGTAGACATACGCGCGCTGACTAGCTGGTAGATAAATGAAGTAGTAGCGTTGTCGTTTGGCCGTCAAGCCTTTAATGCTATAAGCATTGACGCCGCGATCTAACTGATAATAATCAGTTACTTTGGTAATAGCCGTACGGTTAATTGCCAGTCGAGCTACCTCGGCTTGGTGGTTCCGCCGCTCTCCACCAGCCACATAAAATAGCAAAACTGCTAGCAAATAGATACTGATTAAGATGCCTAACAACCAAGCTAGTAAGTAGCCGACTTGTCTATTTTCGTAATGATTCATAATTATCCAGCTTACTCTTTAATTCTTGTTGCTTAATCTTTTGGACGTGAACGGGAATGGCTTGTAAGAAGGCCTTACCATACGCTTTATCCCAAATTCTAGGATCCAGAATAACAAATTGGCCATAGTCCGCCTCGCCTCGAATGAGACGCCCAATGCCCTGACGAAACTTAATGACGGCACGTGGTAATGCATCGTTTTCAAAAACATCTAGGCCACGCTCAATTAGTTTTTGTTGTCGCAATTGAACTTCAGGCTGCTGTGGTGATTGGAATGGTAATTTGCTAGCAATGACAACATCAATGCCACAATCGTGGAAGTCGATTCCCTCCCAAAAACTATCAGCACCTAAGATGATGGCCTGTTTCGCAATCGCAAACCGCTTCGCAATCTTTTGATTGGAACCAGATAGACCTTGCGCTAAAATTTCAAAGTCAGCCAGCAATGGTTCATTGAGAATGGCGCTGAAGACTTCTTTAATCTGAGCTAAGTTCGTCATTAATACGAGGACATGTTTTTTGGTTTGGAGGTCATTGATGAGCAACTGTTCCAGTGCCGGCAAATAATTGGCGCTATCAGGTTGCGGCAAGTCGTTCACCGCTAGCACTTGTAAGTGCAAAGTATAATTAAAGGTACTTTTCCCGATATAAGTTATTGGCGCTAAATGTGACACGCTTAGTTGATTAATCGCAAAGTTAAAGCTGTGATGATGCGTTAAAGTCGCACTACTAAACGCAATGTGATCAAAACGGTCATAAATTTGATGTATTAATTCAGAAACATCAAGCATGAGCCAATGAATATTGGTACTTAAAGGATCTGCTGGATTAGTGATTTGTAAGACAAAACCAGTTTTAACGAGTTTAGCAGGATTGCCAACAACGTCAGCTAGCTGGTACCCCTTTTCGGTATAAAAATCTAACTCATCGATAGTTGCTAGCAAATCATCAGTCAAGTTGTTATCTGGCTCTTGATATAAATAGAACAATAATTCATTCGTCGTTTGTCTAATCTGTTCGAGTTGTTCACCAATTGCCGCTAAAGCACCGGAAAACTTGGCTTCAGCAGGAAATAGCACGGTTCCCTCAAAAATCAATTCAATGCCCTGGCGTAAGTCCTGCTTAGCCAAAGCCAAGTCTGCTCGCTCGTACAGTGCAGTTTGCAAATGATTGATGCGCTTAATAAATTTATTGGTAGCATCATCAAGCTGAGTCAGCAGTGGCTTTAACTGTGGTGAGGTACCAAAGGCGCTTTGTACACTGTCATTGGCGTAGAACAAGGTATTACATAAGTGACTAATAACGCCCCATAAGGCTTCCACTTGCAAGGCATCGTGGCGTGAAGCCATGACATTATCGGCAAAGCAGTGTGCCTCATCAATGACGAGGTACGGATTGGGTCCCCAGATACTGTCCACGTAATGATTGGCCAAATAGGCATGATTCGTGACTAAAATATCTGCTTGTTCTTGGCGCATTCGTGCTAGATTCCAGAAATCAACTTTGGCAAAGGTGCTACCAACTCGTGCATCCCCAGGATGCGCAATCTTAGTAAACAACGGTGCCGCGTAGTTGGTTAATTCAAGTTCATCTAGATCGCCAGTTTTAGTCATCGTTAACCAAACTAAAATTTGCATTTGCAGGACGATATTGGGAATATTCGTTGATCCCTGGTAAACCGTCTGCATAAAACCGTCAAGATCAATATAGTGATTGCTTGATTTAACCACTTCCGCCGTTAAATCGAGTCCGGTTACTTTGAGTAGTTGCGGAATCTCGTGCTGCAAAATCTGATCTTGCAAAACCTTGGTCGGAGTCGCAATAACTAACTTACGACCAGAGTCGAGCTGATAAGCGTAACTAAATAGATAAGAGAATGTCTTCCCTGTCCCATTAGGGGCTTCGAACAGCAAAGCTCGCTGCGCTGGGTTTCTGATAAAGGCATGGAGCTGATTAATCAAATTCACTTGTTCTCGGCGATAATTCAGTGATGGCTTAAAAAGTCGCCGCTTTTCCTGATCTTGTTCAGGAAAGGCCTGGCGTTTACCGCGTCTTGGCAGCGTGTGTTGTTGGCGCTGTAAGATTAAACTACGCACCTGCATACAATCTGACCGTAATGGTCGCCGCGTTTGCCGCGAAGCAGTTGCAATTACAGTGAAAATCCACGAGGTATTGCGAACTAGCCCATGTGCTAAGGAACTCAGCGTATTTAAGGTTGCTTGTGGTAATTGGGCCAAACGGCGAATGATTTTGATCAGTAAAATAGCCGTGCCGTAAGCATCAGAATCAGCCTGATGGGGGGCTAAATGTTTAATTTGTAATTGATGTGTTAAGTCACTCAGCCGGTAAGATGGTAGCGTTGGAAATGCAACTTTGGCGAGTTCTACAGTATCAATGGCCCGACCAGTAAAGGGATCAAAGCCGTGCTCAACGAGTTCTTCATTTAAAAAAGGTAAATCAAAGTTAACGTTATGAGCCACAAAAGTCGTCCCGGCTAGAATATCCAGAATTTGCGCGCCATAATGTGAAAAATCTGGCGCAGTGGCCACATCAGCATCATGAATCCCAGTTAAGTTCTGAACGGTAACTGGGATTGGCTGATGAGGATTAATCATGAGCGAGTATGTTTTAACGACCTTTAAGTTTTTGATAATCGCACAACCAAACTGAATAATATGGTTGTTGCGTTGCTTTTGAGTACCTGTCGTCTCAAGGTCAACCACTGCAAAAGTTTCATCTTGCAATTGTTTGATCATGAACATCCTACCCCCTTTCCTTAGTCAAGCTTAACGATTTGCTGACAATCCAACAAGATTAGGTATTTGGCAACAACTGAGCTGTTGGAAAAAGCATTTAACGCTTGCTCATATAAGCGCAATTGTCCTTGATACTTTTGTTTAATGGTATTAATGGCAAGTTCTAAATGCGTCTGATCAACATGGTCAGTCTTATAGTCAAACAAAATGATACCATTTTTTCCTAGATAATAACCATCAATCGTGCCGTGAACGAGGACTTTTGCCAGCGGATCACTAAACTTGGTAAAAAGCTGCTTAGCTGGAACTAAGCTCGAGAAGTCGATCTCTCGCTTTAACCGGTCGGGATGTGCCCAAAATGGTTTAGCGAAGTCACTATGAACAAACCATTCAATGCCAGCTAGTTTTAATTCTGAAGCGAGGTCAGGATCTAAGGCGCCGTTAGCAATCAAGGTTTTTATTTCCGCAGCTAGCTGTTCCGGACTGCCATCGCCATGATAATCATAATATTGCAGTAACAAATGGCTGGCGGTACCAAGTTCAGCCCCAGTAAAGTGCGTCCGAAATAGAAAATTGGGTTTTGTGTCAATTGGCTGCAAGTAGCGGTTGGTTGAGGCAATGGTGTGAGCATTGGCGAGTTCCACCTCTAGTGGATCGTTGAAGGCCTTCTTAATTTCTGAAACAGATTGATAAGCAGTCGTTCGACTGGCGTCGGCAAAGGGATAGGTAAAGTCAAAAAGCCGCTTAGCTGTCTTGGTCAATAATTGATAATCCTGCCCTGCCACTGGCAGCTTAGGGGCTGAGACGTGCGCCTTAGCTGTTTCACCAGCACTTTCGACATAAATAAACGATTGGCTGACCTCTAAGGCTGGTGTTAATGCCGTTATGGACTGCGGCAATTGACGATCAAAGTGTAGGGCTGGTCCGACAAAACCTAGCGGGCTACTCATGTGCAATTTAGCAAATTCTGACAGACCCGTTTCGGCTTGTTGCTGCCACTGGGCAACCTTTTTATCAAAGCTCGTAATATTGGCAACCATGATTAACTTTTGTTGGGCCCGCGTTAGTGCTACGTACAAAATGCGGACTTCTTCTTCTAATAGTTGCCGACGTTTCATCACATTGCCCATGGCTTTGACGAGGGAGTCAACGCGGTAATGTGGCCGCAGCACGGTAATTCCCAAGCTAGTAGGCGTGATAACGTAATTAGTAGTTAAATCACGAATTTGGTAACGATGGTCTAACCCAACATAAAAGACAATTGGAAATTCGAGTCCTTTTGAGCCATGGATCGTCATAAGCTTCACCGCATCCCCTGCATCTTGGGTTAGGAGTGGCTGCGCTAAATCTTTTTTGCTGGCACGGATGCGATTAATAAATTCAATAAATTGATATAAGCCTTTAAAACCAGCACTTTCATAGGAAGCGGCGCGTTCATAGAGTGACTCTAGGTTAACCCGTCGCTGCTTGCCATTAGGCAAAATCGTCATCATTTCCAATAAGTGGGTGCGGGTATAGATGCTCCAGATTAGTTCTGAGAGCCGATGCTGACTCGCATATTGCCGAAAGTCGCCGAGTTGATTTAAAAAGTGCTTTAGCTTCTGACTCACTGCGTCATTCATTATCCCATAGGCAGTGACGGCATTATAAAAACTCATTTTCCGGTGTTTGATGCGAATGGTCGCAAGTTCTGGTTCCGTAAAGTTGAAGATTGGCGAACGCATGACACTCACTAACGGAATATCTTGATCAGGATTATCAATCAGCTTGAGATAGTTCATGATAATCGTTAATTCAAAGGTTTGAAAGTAAGTTTCAGCATCGGTAATGAGTAACGGAATATGTTTTTGGGCAAAGGCCTGCATAATGGCTAGATTATCGGTCCGGCTGCGCGTCAAAATAGCAATGTCTTGATAAGCTAACGCTCTTAGTTGATGGGTTTCGGGATCAAGTACTTGAAAGTGTTCGCGCTGCATTTGCTGAATCCGGGCAAGCACCATCTCAATTTCATGTTGATCAATGTTATCCGTTTGGGTTAGGTCTGCAACTGGATTAGCTTCAACAGGGTGATACAGCAGTTCACTGGCAGTTGGCAGTTCTGCTGTGTAATAACTAGCCCCAAATTTTAATTGCGCTTCGTGTTGATAATCAATCCCACCAAAATTCGGCGTTAAAATCTGGTTGAATAACCGATTAACAATCTGGGTTACCGGCCGACTGGAGCGGAAATTATCGGACAGTAAAATGCGCCGTTTGTTGGCATCAGTTTCAGCATAATCATGGTACTTTTTCAAAAATAGGCTAGGTTCGGCTTGCCGAAAACCATAAATGGATTGCTTAACATCCCCTACCATGAATAAATGGTTGTGGTCAGGCTTTTTGAGTAACTGGATGAGTTCTTCTTGTAACGGATTAATATCTTGATACTCATCTACCAGAATTTCTTTAAACTTTTCTTGGTAAAACTGGCGTGCAAGTTTGGCATTCGAGGTGTCCTGACTTAGGATGGTGTAGGCAAGCTGTTCCATATCACTATAGTCAATTAAATTTTCAGCCCGTTTGAGCTGGTTAAACGTGTTAATCAAGCGCAGTTCAGCTTTACTAATCGTTCGTACGAGTTTCTCGCCCTGCCGCATTACCTCAGTTTGTTCAGTGCTGGTCGCAACATAAAAGGCACTGTAATTTTCAAATACCAAGTCTTTGATCGTCTTTTTAACAGCTTGACATTGCTCATAAAAAGTTAGTAAAGTTGCAGTCCACTTGCTTGACTTACGAAAACTGCCCAGCTGACAAGCTTGTAATAAGGTGCGTTGCTCATCATAGCTCGCATTATCCTTTAAAGCTTGCAGATAGCGTCCTAGTGCTTGGCTAAACTGTTCAAAGACAAGCTTAACTTTAGCAAGTTCAGTTGACGTAAAAGCGTCATCAGCCAATAACTGAACGAGTTGCTGCTGTAAATCTGCAAATGTGGTGGTTAAATAGGGCCTAACTTCCTGTTGCCACAGAGCAGACGCTTCGATCGTATCGGGCACGGCATAAGCCGTGTCTAGGGTCTGCAGCCACTGCTGATAATTTGGCTTAGCCATGGCAAAATCATATAAATCAAGCAAAATTTGCCGCGGGAAATTCGCATCCCGGTCGCCAGCAAAATTGTTATAGAAGGCTAGAAAGTCCGGATCCTGATTTTTTAAGTAATAATCTTCCACTTGGGTGAGGGCTTTTTCTTTTAGCAGCGCAAATTGCGTGGGATCCGTTAAAATACTGAAACTCGGATCCAGGTCGACCACATAATAAAACCGCCGGATGACATTTAAACAGAACGCATCAATTGTTGAGATATTAGCGGTATCGACGAGCACGAGCTGCCGGCGCAAATGAGCTTTCATCGCGGCTGGTGCAGTTGTTAACAATTCGGTTAGCTTGGCCTTAATCCGTTGCTTCATTTGAGCAGCAGCGGCTTTAGTAAAAGTCACCACTAGTAAATTGTCCACTTGCAGCCCTGCCTCAATTTCGGCTAGTACGCGAGCGACTAATACGGTCGTTTTACCACTCCCAGCTGAGGCCGAGACTAAAATATCATGACCTCGGTCGTCGACTATCTTTTGTTGTTCAGCCGTAAATTTCATGCTTACTTCCCTTCTAAGGCAGCTCTAATTTTGGCCATTAGCTCTGGTTTGGCGAGATTTTCAATCATGTGATAGCGATTGTTTGGTAGCATTGCATCAAAAAAGAAAATATCTTTAAAGTCTGAATAAGTCAGTGCTGAGATGGTCTTCCCATATTGATAAGGATTAAGTGCCAGTTCGCCACTTAAAATGGTCTTCCCTGCTTGGCTAATCAGATACTCACCATATTGTAATAAGTCTGCCAGCTCGGCATCGTTAAAATTTCGGTTCTTAGGTAGGCTGAAATTCCCATCACGCTTGGTCTTGATGCCACTGTATAGCTCTGAAGGACTGGACGCCGTGCTCAGGCGCGATTCGGCAACTTTGAGACGTTTAGGATCATTATTAATCAAGCCGGTGTAAGTTAACCGCGGATTACCATCAAATTGTGCTGGTTTTAAAGACAAATCCGGCGTCAGTAAGTCTTTCCCATTGAGCCTAGACAATTGGCGCGTGACCGTTTGATAAAAGGCACCAAGTAATGCCAAAGGCTGATCGCCAGCAAAGAATACCTGGTTATGGGCCAAAACGTCCAAATAAGCGACCATTTGCAAGGAAATACCATTATAAAATAAACCTAAATCGAATTTCTTGGCAGATGATTTGTAATCAATCACTTGACCTAGGGTCGTCAATTCTCCTGGCATCGTGGCAAGATCAACACGGTCAATTTTTCCCCGAATCGCAATCGCAGTGTCTGGGGTTAATTGGAAATTCAAGCCCTTGACGGCCTCTCCTGGACCAAAACTAAGTTCTGAATGTGCAGGGCGAAGCGGCGTTTGACTTAACGTTTGTTGCCAATATTTGGCAACTTTAATCGTCGTACGATCAAGACAGCTAAACAGATACTGATTGAATAATTCATGACCTAGTTGCTCATAAGCCCCTTCTAGCCGCATATCTTGATGGATCTGGGTTAAGGTTGTCAGTAATTGCGTCGTAGATAGTGTCGCTAAATCCAGCTTTTTTGCGGCGAGGACTTTGACTAACTTATCAAACGTTTCATGGAAATAATTGCCCACTTGAATCACATCAAATTGATTTTCAGCGCGGCGACGTAACTTAAGGCCATAAGTTAAGAAGTATTCATAAGCGTTTTCGTAATAGGTCTCAAGTTGTGAAACGGATGAATTAAGGTGGGTGCCATACAAGGCTTTTGCCAGTTCGGATCCAATTGCGACCGGATTATTATCAAAGTGCGCCGCAGCCTGTAAAGCTGCAGCTTCAGGCTTTAGTGCTTGGGTTGCAAGTTGCAACAGTTCGCTAACCTGTGGTCCGGGCATGGCGGTATCAAGGAAGGCTAAATAACCCAGACTTGCTCGCCGATTAGTCAAAAATGATAGGATATCTTGCAACTGGGTTGGCAAATCATGCTGCTGGAAGACATTAGCGCCCGCCGCTTGCAGGTGGTGATAGTAAAGCGAAGGCTCTAGCTGTTCATTGGCGGCATTTAAGACTGGATACGAGAGGTAAACTTTTTCAGTCGCGAGTGCGAGCACAGCGCCGAATTGATAATCCTGATCCAGATTATGTAACTGTTGCTGATCTTCTAAATAATGTTCCGTTGCAAAAGTCTGCGACATGTTCGCAATATTCTCACTACTCAAGAAACCGGGTGTTTGCTCAATAGCTGGTAGATTACCGCTAGTGGCACCAATAATGAAAACTTGGGCATAACCAGTTTGCTGTACCATCCCGATTTCGGAAATATTGACGGCATCTAAGGTCGAAGGAATTTGAGAGAAAGAAGCAGCTCGAAAGCCAT
This sequence comes from Lactobacillus sp., assembly GCA_030455605.1. Lineage (GTDB taxonomy): Bacteria > Bacillota > Bacilli > Lactobacillales > Lactobacillaceae > Lactobacillus. The sequence goes on along the minus strand of JAKDPD010000009.1, from coordinate 17,294 downwards.
TAATCAACAGTTGAAAAAAGTCAGTCACTGAGAATTCATCAGGATTAATCAATAAATAATCATGTAGGAGTTGAATGAGTAAATCCCATAATTGTTCTGGCTGCTGAGCTAATTGCAAGTCGCCCTGCTCACTGGCCTGTTCACGCCAGACTTCAAGTTTCTTGGCCACGCCATTTTTAACGAGGAAGTTAAAAAAGATGGTCAGCGCTTTTTGACTGACCTTAGCTTTTTCCAGCGCTAGCAATAATTGATCCAAACTGGTCACGAAAAATTGCCGTAATTGTTCTAATTTGCTTAGGGCCTCATTCTCATAGTCAAGTTGGATGACTTGTGTTTTTACGAAACTAGTCAACGGCCGACGCCACAATTCATGATTGATACCATGAGCCAAGACAAAGTTTTCTAATTCATCAACGTCATGCAAATAAGCGGCTGAATCATGATACCAATTTGGAATCAGCAATTGGGTTTTGAGAATTGCGAGTAAATGGGTTGTATTGAAGGGATGCGTCACAAGGGCAGCTAGGTGTTCAATCAGTATGACGAGTGGATGGTACTTCATCTCCTGCTGCAAGTCATTAAAATAAGGAATCCCCGTTTGCCGCAAAATTGGTCCTAAATAAGTTTCGTACTCATGCAAATTAGGTGCAATGACCAAGAAATCCTGGTAGCGGTAATGTCCCAAAGCGACTTGCTGATAAATCGTTTGCGCCACAAAATAGGCTTCAGCGTAGCGTGAGTCAGCTTTAACCAGTTGCACATTGTTAAGTGAAGGCAGACTTCTGACAGCACCGGTCCATAGACTGTTCAATTTTTCCGCATTAGATTGTACGGTTTGAAGTGGGATAGTCTGATAACTACACTGCAGCTGCCGCGCTTTCACAAAATGCATCAAGCGACTGATAGTTTGCTGAATGACATAATCATAGTCGCCAGCAGTAGCGACTGGGTCAATCTCCCCCACACGCGTTTTAAAAGCCAGACTCACATGATTTGCCTTTAACATTAATAATTTAATGGTCAGGGTTTCTTGCAAACTAAAATGCGAAAAGCCAGTAAAGTAAAACGCACATGTTGCAAGCTGTTTATTTTGAGCTAAGACACTATTAAGCTTGAGCTGAATCTCATTTTTAGTCGAAAAGCGCCCTTTAATCGCAGCTAAAAATGCATCGTAAATAAGCTTTAAATCATGAACCTTTGCTTTGGTCTCAGCGTCTAACTCACTTTGGGCGACTTCTGCGAGATCAAGTTTCCCAGCATAAACTTGTAAAATCGTGTCATAAAGCTGTTTGACTAAGCCTGGATTAATTTGCACATGTTGCAGTAATTGGAGCTGGTCATGCTTGGCAGTGATAATTTTGCTTAGTAGCATGGCAATCGCTGCGTCATCCAGAGTTTGAGGCAGGCTGGTTTCATTATCCTTTAAAAAGAACCAAGCCAGTCTTGAGAATGAGAGAATATGTAAGTTTTTAACTGAGGTGGCTTCACGTCCCTGTTTCATGGCAAGTTTGTTAATCGCTCGGACTTCTGTGATAAACTTGACGTGGTTAGGAACAATGATAAAGGTTGCTTGGTCGGGGTTATTTTGATAATTTTCGATTGCAGCTGCCAAGATCTGCGCTTCCAGTGGATCAGTTTGTCGTCCTGTGAGTATATGAATCATTTGCACGCCTCCTAGCTAGATTTTAACACGCTAGGAAACGTCTGAAAAAGTAGAACGGTAAATTAAATGCAAACATCTTATCGAGCACATGGGAAAGTAATTATTATCGGCGAACATGCCGTTGTTTATGGCTATAACGCTATCGCCATTCCCATTAAAGCGTTGCATATTACAACAACAATTACTCCTTCAGTGGCTAAAAACTGGCTTGGCACTGCCCGCTATCACGGGCCGCTCGCTCAAGCCCCGAGTGAATATAACGGTTTAAAATATGTCATTACGACCTTACTGGGACGAGTTAATGCGCCCGCACCCATTAAAGTAACTTATACCGGTGAAATTCCCATCGAACGCGGGTTAGGCTCAAGTGCTACGGTCGCTCTAGGAACGACTAAGGCACTGAGTGCCTACTTGAAGTTAAAGCTCACTGAAGCTGACACCATGGCAATTACCAATCATGCTGAAATGATTAACCATGGTAAAGCTTCGGGATTAGACGCTGCGACCGTTCATGCCGATTTTCCGGTTTTTTTTAATCGCGAAGCCGGACCAGCCGAATTTAAAGCCAAATTAGGCGCTACGTTACTCATCATTGATACAGGCGAGCTCGGTAATACACGAGAAGCCGTTGCGCTCGTCAAAAAGCAATTAACAACGCATCCCAAAGCGCCAGAGCAATTGGCTCGATTGGGTCATCTGACTGATTTAACGAAAATTGCTTGGGAAGGTCACGATGCCACTGAGGTAGGGCATTACTTTAATGAAGCTCAAGCCATTTTAGCCGCATTTCACCTAAACACCCCACTCATTGATCAGCTGCAGCAAGTGGCTTCCCGCTATCAGCCATATGGGTTCAAACTATCTGGTGGTGGTTTAGGTGGAATTGTGCTCTGCCTATGCCAGAACCGCATGCAAGCCGAGGAAATTGCCACGGCGGTTCACCCGTTAATTGCGCATCACTGGATCGAGGAAATTTAAGATGATTAAAAAAATTGCCCGTGCCCACACCAATATTGCCTTAATTAAGTATTGGGGTAAGGCAGATGCACAGCAGCGTTTACCGCTAATGTCGAGCTTATCAATGACGCTGGATGCCTTTTATACCGATACTTATTTAGAAGCTGCAACTGAAAATGCTTTTTATTTAAATGGCGTCAAGCAAGCTAATCGTGTCAGCGAACGGGTTTTTGCTTTGCTAGCACTACTTAACGAGCGCTATGGTAAAAGTGCCCATTACCAAGTTCATTCATATAATAATGTTCCGACTGCGGCTGGCTTAGCTTCTTCCAGCTCCGCATTTGCAGCACTAGTGGGTGCTTTTGACTATTATTATCAGCTAGCACTCTCCCCGCGTAGGCTCTCACGTTTAGCTCGGATGGGATCTGGATCGGCGACGCGTTCAATCTTTGGAGGATTTGCGGTTTGGCAAAAAGGACATGATGATGCCAGTTCATACGCGTATCCATTGGATGAAAAACCAAAACTAGATTTACACCTGCTTGCAATTGAACTAAATACTGCTCCTAAAGTAATTTCCTCAACTGCCGGGATGGCATTAGCCCAATCTTCCCCACTCTTTGCTGGTTGGCTAGCACGGAATGAACTTGAATTAACTGAGATGAAACAAGCTATTGCTGCCAAGGACTTTACGCAGCTTGGGCAACTAGCAGAATTAAACGCGAGTGAAATGCACGCGATGAACTTAACCGCTCAGCCAGGATTCACCTATTTCGAGCCTGCGACCATTACCCTGATGCAACTTGTCCGGCAATGGCGGGCCGAAGGCATTGAGGTTTACTACACATTAGATGCTGGACCAAACATCAAATTATTGTGTCAATTAAAGAATGTTAAAATTATAACCGAAAGGCTTGCGAGTGTTTTTGACAATGTTAAGATAATAAATGCAAGTTTTGGTCCCGGGTTATCGTACCGGAACGTGTCATGTAGATAAGGGGAATATGCTAGTTGATAACTGAAAAAGCACCTGGAAAGTTATATATCGCCGGTGAATATGCCGTTTTAGAGCAAGATTGTCCTGCTATTTTAGTGGCAGTTGATCAATTTGTACGGGTGTCAATCTCCCCTAGTCGTAATGGTCGAGGTCTCATTTACTCTAAACAATATTCACAAAGTGCCGTTCATTGGACGCGTCAAGGCGAAAAGATGGTCATTGACAATCGTGATAACCCATTTGAATACATTCTAGCGGCGATTGCCTATACGGAACGCTATTGCCTGGAACAACAAGTCAAAATGCGTGTCTATGATTTAAATGTCAATTCTGATTTGGACTCAGCAGATGGTAAGAAGTTTGGTCTTGGTTCTAGTGCTGCGGTTACGGTTGCTACGGTAAAGGCTATTTTGCACTTTTACGGAGTACGGGTCTCCAATGAACTGATTTATAAATTATCAGCCATTTCTCACTATTCTGTTCAGGGCAATGGCTCTGCCGGTGATATTGCTGCGAGTGTTTATGGCGGCTGGATTGCTTACCAAACTTTTGATAAGCGCTGGATTAAACGCGAACTTGCGATTAAATCATTATCTGAAGTTGTCAGTGAAGCTTGGGTCGGATTAAATATTCAACTTTTAACCCCACCAGCAAGCCTTAAATTGTTAATCGGCTGGAGTCAACATCCAGCTTCTACATCACAATTAGTTGATGAGATGAACGCGAATAAAGAGCAAATGGAAACCCAATATGAAGCCTTTTTACGGGATTCGCGTGCTTGTGTTCGCCAGATGATTCGAGGCTTTTTAAACCAAGATATTCGGCTCATTCAGCGTCAAATCCGTACCAATCGCCTGCTGTTACAGCACTTTGCTCGAACGAATCATATTGCAATTGAAATACCACGATTAACCAACTTAATTACAATTGCGGAGCGTTATGCGGGGGCAGCTAAAACTTCAGGCGCTGGTAATGGTGATTGTGGTATTGTGATTGCAGATAATCAAGCTAAGGTTCACGAACTAAAGGAAGAGTGGCAGGCTAATGGCATCTTACCGTTAAACTTTCATGTCCATTCCATTCCACTCATGTCGGAGGGGTAACTTATGTCAACGCGATCTGCTCGTAAAGAAGAACATCTCGCTTTAGCGCACCAATTCTTCAATCAGGATAAGGCTAACAGTTTTGATCAAATGCAGTTACTACGCCCTGCTTTACCAGAAGCGAGCGTTAGTCTGACTAGTATTCAAACAACCATGTTTGGAAAAACGTTGGCTGCTCCCTTCTTCATTAACGCTATGACCGGTGGCTCGAAAACATCACGCCAGATTAATGGACAGCTCGCTGCAGTCGCGCATCGTACTAAGATTGCTATGGCGTTAGGCTCTGCTAGTATTCTTGCCAAAGAGCCAACTCAGCTAGACACCTTTACAATTGCGCGTGAAAAGAATCCAGATGGTGTGTTAATTGCGAATATCAACCCCTTAACCTCACCGCAGGTTGCCCAGCAGATTGTGACCGAACTAGCAGCAGATGCGTTACAAATTCATTTAAACGTGGTCCAAGAGCTGGCGATGCCTGAAGGCGACCGTGATTTTCACTGGTTAACTAATCTACTCGCCATTCGTCAAGTTGTGACCAAGCCGATTATTATCAAAGAGGTCGGCAATGGGCTTGATCCGGCAACCATGAAACGTTTAGCGCAAGCAGGCTTTGATTGGTTCGACATCTCTGGTAGTGGTGGCACTAATTTTGGACAAATTGAAAATGCGCGTAATAACCTGCAAGATCACCACTATCTGGAAAAGGTGGGGCTACCAACAGTGGTAGCGGCTAAGCTAGCACATCAAGCATGCGTGCCATTTATCGTTTCTGGTGGGGTCCGTCATCCACTTGACGTCTTAAAAGGGCTCGTGCTAGGTGGTAAGTATGTTGGCGTTGCGAATACTTTCTTACAACAGTTGCGCAGTGGTGGTCCGACTGGCTTTGAAACCTTAATACGAAATTGGCAACAAGACTTAGCAGGATTGGTGGCACTTTATGGACAACATAACTTGGCAGACTTACCTAAGATTAAAGCCTATTATGATTTGGAAATGTCTAATACCTTAAAACAATTACTTGGCTAACAAAAAAACGAGTCAGACCGACTCGTTTTTTTATTGCCTTGTTTTATTGACGTAGCCCCTTAGGGTAGAAATTCTTGATAACGCCCGTGGGGCTAACCTTACCAAAGGAAAAGATGGCACCCTGATAACTAACAAGTACAAAGCCACGTAAAGTGGGTTCAACTTTTACTGTTTCACCATGCAAGTAATGTTGATAATCAGCTGCACTAGTCAAGGTGACTTGACTAGTTTGGGCTTCTTGTCCAAGTACCATTGCCAGTTGATGCCCCGGTTCAAAGCGATTCTTTTTCAGCAAACCAAATTCAACGCCGTTATTAATAACTTTAAGACCTTTAATTTGTTCGGCCGGCAATACTGGCAGAAATACATGCTGCTTGCGCACGCGTAGTTGTTGTTGGTAATCACTCAGAGCAGCTGGTAATTTAAATGATTGCACCACCGATGTTACCAGTGCTTGCTCTTGGCGCGTGAGTATTTCCTGATCCCGTGGGGCTCGCTTTTTATGGATACGCTGCTTAGTTGCTGTGCCTGACTTTAGTGCCACTGATTGGAGGACCGCTAAGAATTGTCCCTCACCAACGTTATCTTGTGGCCAAAACCGTAAACAAGCTTCCAGCGCCGGATTGCCACCAGCCCATCTGGGTTGACCGTGACGAACGCTCAAGTCTCTCAGTCCTGTTACCGGCTGCAAAGTAAGCGGATAATGACCTAGTAACCAAGACACAATGCCTTCATCTTCTTCTGGCGAAAAAGTACAAGTTGCATAAATTAAGCGGCCGCTTGGCTTAAGCATGGTTAAAGCTGACTTTAGAATTTCACGCTGGCGCTCAGCACAGCTGGTCACATAGTCAGGTGACCAATAATTAATCGCATCAGGATTCTTACGAAACATCCCTTCCCCACTACATGGTGCATCAACCACAATACAATCAAAAAAACTAGGGAAATGTGCTGCTAAACTAGCTGGATCCATGTTGGTGATTAGGCTATTGCTAACGCCCCAGCGCTCTAAGTTCTCGCGGAGTATTTTCACCCGGGATGGACTAATTTCATTCGCTACCAGCAATCCTGATCCTTGGAGTGCCTCGGCAAGCGCTGTGGTTTTTCCGCCCGGTGCAGCACACAAGTCTAGGACACGCTCACCTGGGTATACTTGGGCTGCATAATCTGGAAACATGGCGGCAGGATCTTGTGAATAAACGCGGCCACTCACCCATTCTGGATCTTGACCTGAAATTTGACCATAATAGGCTTGTGGAATCACGGGTACAGGCGTATTTAGGTCATAGGATACTGGAATTTGGGCTTTGAGTGAATTGAGCCGGAATGCCTTTTTACTCGGGGCTGCAATTGCAGCAAAAAATCGCTGTGCCTCAATTTGTCCAAGTAAGTTCAAATATTTATCTTTAAATTCTGAGGTTAAACTAGGCATTCATTCGACTTTCTAGGGTATGGTTAATTGGGTGTTAAATATGACATCGTCCATAACTACTATCTTATTATCTCATTAAGGAAGGAACGATAGCAATGCAAATTGATTTTAAGGGGAAACTCCTCAACACGTCCGGCCCAGTTCTCACTAAAGGCGCCACATTACCTCCCTTTGAGGTAGTTAATGCAGCTGCCAAGAGTATTAGTGGAGCTGATCTTACTGGTAAATTAACGTTAATTAGTGTTGTCCCAGATATTAACACTAGCGTTTGCAGCATTTCTACCAAACACTTTAACGCAGCGGCTGATAAGTTCCCTGAAGTTAACTTTTTCACCATTTCGACCAACACGATTGCTGATCAAAAGAATTGGTGTGCAGTTGAAGGGGTGCAGCGCATGCAGCTACTCTCTGACGCTGCCCATCAATTCGGTTTAGCCATGGGTTTGTATGTCCCAGAGCTAGGGATTGATGCTCGGAGCATTTGGATTTTAGATGCTGACGGTCAGGTCATTTATCAAGAGTTAATTAAAGTTCAGACCAATGAACCAAATTACCAAGCGGCATTAGACTTCTTAAAAAGCCGGTAACTATCAAAAAAAGACTTAAGTTAATGCTTAAGTCTTTTTTGTTATGCTACGCCAGCTTGCCTTCATTTAGCGCAATGAAGAGCGTACAAGCGAGTAAATCGGCACAACCACCTAAACTATAGTGATGCGCTTTAAAAGTGGCGTTGAGGTTCATCAGAAAGTCCTGTCCTTTGCAGCTACGACTTCCTCCCAAAGCAAAGAATTGCGTCACTTGCGCCGCGAGCCAGACAAGCACTTCTGGATTACCTGCCCGCTTGACAAGTGTCGAATCTGGGACCTGTCCTGCCAAGAACATAAACGTGTCTAAAATACGCTCCTGACAGCTACCTTGACAAGTTTCTAAGAATTTGACGGCCCGCTTCACCGCCCCATAGCCTTGCTCAGCAGCTTGCCGGGCACCACCAAGTTGATACTTAACAAATTGTTGTTCACCTGCGGTATGGCCTGCGAGAGGGTTTTTAAGATCATGTGCGAGTAGGCCTTGTGTCATTGCCTGAATAATTTGGTAACAGTCCCCACCATGCGTCTGCGTATAGCTACTGGCACACACAAAGAGTCCTAAAGCAAAGATAGCTCCTTTATGGGTATTAACGCCGTGTGTTGCTTGGAGCATGACGCGTTCAGCGCTGATACCCGCTTGTCGCAGCTGGTTAAATAAGTCTGGCCAAACAGTCCCAGAAAATTGACGTCCCAATAGTTCAGCTTGGCTAAAATAAGGCTCGAGCGCGAGACTACTGTTAATAAAAGTATAAATATCCATATCGGGATGCGATCCGGTATCCGTTAAACTGACCAAACCAGGTTTACCAGTCGTTACCACTTCGTATAATAGTGCCCTTTCAGCGTTCATGACCAGCTTTTTCATAACTATCATCCTTTTTATTCAGTACATGGGACTAATGACACAAAAACCTCCAGCAATCATCTTTGACTGGGAGGCTTTTGATTTTAAACGTGAGTAGCTTTAAAGGTTAGTCTTTAACGGCTTTAATGACATCAATGACGCTACCATCACGGTATTCAACCACCGCAACCGTTTGGTCAGTATAAGCCAGTGGCTTAGGTTTACCAACCCGTGCTTCAGCAGCTTGTTGCAACGCCTCGATGCTGACAACGTTTAAGCCAGGCACCTTGGTGAGGGCAGCTACTAAATCTCGCCGTGCTGGGTTAATGGCAATACCGCGCTCGGTAACCACCACATCAATCGATGAACCAGGCGTTACTACCGTTGCCACATCAGGAACAATGGTGGCATTACGGCCACGCACTAATGGTGCGGTAATAATCGTCATTTTAGCATTTGCAGCATCTTGGTGACCACCAATGGCACCACGGATGACACCATCAGAGCCAGTCATGACATTGACATTAAATTTAGTATCAATCTGCAAAGCAGACAAGATGGCCACATCCAAGTTATTAACGACTGCACCCTTATTATGAGGATCAGCATACCAAGAAGCATCGATTTCGACATGGTTAGGATTGGCAGCCATTGAAGCAGCCGACCCCTTGTCGAAGTCTTGCACATCCATGACCTTGTCAACTATTCCTTCGTCCATTAAATCACAAGTTGGTTTCGTAATCCCGCCTAAAGCAAAGGAAGCTTTAACGTGTTGGTCAAGCATTGATTGCCGTAAATAACGAGAAACAGCTAAGGCTGCACCACCCGTACCGGTTTGGAAAGACAAGCCGTTTTTAAAGTAAGGCGAATTGACAATGACTTGGTTAACCATTTGGGCAATTTTAAGTTCTTTTGGATCTTTCGTAAAACGCGTTGCACCGGTTCCAATCTTGTCAGGATCGCCAACTTCATCCACTTTGACCACATAGTCAACTTGCGTTTGTTTAATTGAAGCTGGTGTACATGGATAATCGACAATATTATCGGTTAAGAGGACGACGTGATTGGCATATTGTGCATCCATTAAGGCATACCCAAGTGAACCAAAGACGGCCTTACCGGTTTGACCATTAGCATTACCGGCAGGGTCAGCTGCAGGAACACCTAAAAAGGCCACATCAATTTTAATTTCGCCCTCTTCAATCGAACGTGCCCGGTTACCGTGTGAACGGAAAATAACTGGTTGTTTCAAGCCACCGTGAGAAATGAAGTCACCTAGTGAACCACGCATCCCTGAAGAAGTGATATTCGTAATGACCCCTTGTTTAATCGCAGCGATAATTTTATCATTCATGACACCAGTCAAGGAAGATGGTGCCAAGGTTAGATTACGGTAACCTAACGCAATAATCTGATCCATCACTTTGTTAAAGACGTAATCACCGTTTCTAAAGTGGTGGTGAAATGAAATGGTCATCCCATCTTTAAGGGTCTTCTTAATCACGTCGGCAATAGAATCCACGACCTTATTTTCACCAGTCGTGACATTGACTTGGTGTGCGATGTAATTAACTTCTGGCTGACCAATTTCAACGCCAGAAAATGGTTTTAAAGCTAATGATTTTAATACCGTTTCTGGGATATGACGTGCTGCCTTATTTTCCAAGATAGTTACCTTCCTCATCAATTAAGTGTGAAGCCTTTGCAGTTGCTAACACACGACTTGCCTTGGCGACGATTGGTTTGTCAACCATCTTACCATTCATTGAAATCACGCCCGAGCCCTTAGCTCTAGCTTCAGCAATGGCATTTTGAACGTTAAAGGCTTCTTCAATGTCAGCTTGACTTGGGTTAAAGACACTATTAACCATCTCAATCTGGCGGGGGTTAACAAGTGATTTGCCATCGAAGCCTAGTTCATGGATATAATTAGTTTCGCGGTAAAAGCCTTCGGTGTCATTCATGTTTGAAAAGACCGTATCAAAGGCATAAACACCAGCAGCCCGAGCAGCTTGCAAAACCATGTTACGTGCAAATAAAAGCTCTTGACCATCAGGGTAACGCTTAGTGTGCATATCTGAAGTATAATCTTCACCAGAAACGGCTAAGCCCATCATTAATGAAGTGGCTTCGGCAATTTCCATTGCATGCATCACGCCCTTGGCACTTTCAATGGCAGCCATTACACCAATGCTACCTTTTTCAATCCCATATTCTGCTTCTGCTGCTTCCACATCGTTAACCAACTGGTGTACCATCGCAGCAGATTCAGTTTTAGGAAGGCGAATGACATCAACACCAGCCTTAACGACCGCTTTGACATCCTCATCATAATATGGTGTATCTTGTCCATTGACCCGGACAACGACTTCGGAATCACCGAAATCAACCGTTTTAATGGCCTCATAGACCAACAAACGGGCTGCGTCTTTTTCAGGTAATGAAACTGAGTCTTCAAGATCAAGCATGATTGAATCTGCGCCATAAATCCCAGCGTCTTTAATCATTGCGGGATTATTGCCTGGCACAAACATCATTGTTCGGCGTAAGCGGTCTTGTACGTAACTCATTAGAGCACCTCCAATGCTGGCTTGTCAGTTGTCTTAGTAGAACGTTGCGCAGCTGCTAAAGTCCGCGCTTTAATCACACAATCAAGGGCGCCCTTATCAACTGCCTTGACTTTCGCATCAGTTAGACCAAAATGAGTCAGCGTGGTCTTAATGACTGCCTCAATCTGATCCCCATATAATTTCTTAACTTCAGAATCCAAGTTAATTTCGATCCCGTTGTCACCCTTTGAAAGCATCACTTGGATATCGGATGATTCCAAGGTACCGGCAACGCCGGTTGTTTTAATTTCCATTAAATTCATTCCTTCCTGAACACATACTGTTAGTTGTTGCTGCTAGGATGATGGCACTGGTGTCAAAGTCATGCATAGCAAGGCGCTAACCCACTTAGCTAGGAGAAAATATGCTTTTGTGCAGCTTGTAACTTTCTCTAATCACTAGTGTAGTACATTTTTTAAAAAATGTGAATAAATATTAGTATTTTTCAAATTTTGATAAATTGTAAGGCGCTTCATCACAAAAATTAACTCGTTATCTTTTCACAATGAATGACTTTTTGTATAATAGAAGAATATGTATGGCACGCTAGCTAGACAAGATTTAAGTAACCTTGATAGTAGTACCTAGCAAGGTATTGTGTCATTGTAGAAAGGACGCTTATGTCAGAAAAAGATCCCTCCGAGCAGCTTGCCGAAATTGCTCGTGACTATTATATTAGTAAACTCCCCATCACTGAGATTACCCATAAATATGATATCTCGCGCTACCTCGTTGCCAAAGCTTTAGAGGAAGCTGAAAAAAGTGGTATCGTGCAAATTAGTATTAAAGAGAGTGTCAAGCGCTTTAGTCGGTATGAAGCGACCCTTAAAAAGAAGTTCAACTTAAAAGAGGTTTTTGTTTTACGCTCCCTAGATACCACTACCCATGATAATGAAGCACTGGTTGCTTTTGCGGCCACAACCATTCAAAATTATATTAAATCTTGTCATACAGTAGGTATGACTTGGGGTTCCACTATCTTGGACACCATCAATAACTTTCAAGAAGCACGACGGGATGATTTGGCGTTTGTTCAACTAGCAGGCTTTTCATTGCGCCATAATAGCCCTGATGCCCCTTTTTCGTTAATTTTACGGGCATCAGATAAATTTAGAGCAACTAAAAATGCGGTTGTCGTACCAGCGCCACTTTATATCTTCAATCCTGGGACAAAGAAAATGCTTAATCAGGAACCAATCTTTGAAAGGTTACAGCATAAGTATCAGGATCTTGATTTGATTTTTACGGGACTAGGTACGGTGCAATCACTGGAATCTAACCCCGTTTGGGCAGAATATAAAGATATTATCTTTGACGGTATTGATCAGAGTAAAATTGCTGGGATGGCCTACGGCCGCGCGTATGATATTCATGGCAAAATCTTCCCTAGTGTGGAAGCTAAGGTCGTGGGTATTAATCATGAGCACCTGTTCAATATCCCGATTCGTTTTGCTATTGTTAAAAACAAATTCAAGGTCGATTCACTCTTAGGGGCTTTACGGGCCGGCTTAATTACCCACCTCGTCATTAATGAAGGTATCGCCAAGCGCCTAATTCGGCGTTATCAAGATCGCTAAAACCCGCAGTGTTGTAAGAATTTCACTAGCGTTTGCCACAATATTTGTGGCTGCTCAGCTTGAATGACATGGCCACAATTTGAAATGACTTGCGCCGACACTTTAGGATTTAAACTCGCAACGGCTGAAGCAAAATGATAATCGAAATATGGTGATTGTTCCCCTGCTACTACTAGTAGAGGAATTTTTGTATCCATAATCACATCACGCCAATCTTGAAAGGCGTGATCAACTAGCAACCGGTAATTGTCGCTGGCGCTGTATGGATAAGAGGCATATTCGGCTTTAGCTGCCGCAACCATCTCAGCTGAAAGTGGTGCGACTACAGCTCGAGCACTTTCAAGTTCTAACAACTCGGGAAAGGTGTCCCAAGTTAAGTCAGTAAAGCCATATGACCAAGTATCATCGCGAATCATTTTTGGTGATTGATCTAAATCAACCATTGCTCGAAAAGCACCAGAACCATACAAATTTTGATAGGCCCAAAGCGTAGCTGCCCCCATCGAATTACCAATTCCAATGACGCCAGTTAGTGCCAGTTGCTGACAAAATTCGGACACATCACGCGCATGAATACTCATTCGTTGCCCTTTATAAGTTCGTTGCGAACGGCCTTGGTTTCTAGGATCGAGTACCAATACCCGAAAATCAGGTGTTAATAATTTTACCAATATATCCCATAAATGGTGTGAAGCGCCGATGCCTGGTAGACAAAGAATCGGATGTTTAGTCATATCCCCGGTGTCTGTATAACTGAGCTGAACACCATCACTAGTTCTAAATTTCATCTTCCCTAACCCTGCTTCTAATTGCCGCTAATTTGTTGTCCTGCAACAATCCGCGCTTGCAAATCACTAATGTGTTGTTTGATAAATGCGAGCGTGGTTGTTGGGACTAGCGTCTCAATAGTGGCCAAATCATTTTCCTGGATACAGCGTCTTACCTCGGTTGCTGTGATATAGCCTTGTTCCCCGACCTGCCGGCGGGTAATCACCTGCATAGCCACTAATGGTGGCAGTTCACGCACTAATACCTGATTGTAGATGTGAGTAGTATGTGAAAGCGGCTCAGAACCAACGTATCTTGTCTTAATATTTAAGGTTGGTGCGATCACATCGCGAAAAATCCGGGCATCTAATTCAGTTTGATAGGCAATTTCATCATCTGGGGTTTTAAGAAAATAGGCCGGAAAGGTTACATAGCTAACCATATAGTAGCCACCATTGACAACCATCACATTCGTTAAATCCGCTACCCCAGCTTGTACGAGCGTCATTCGTTCGGCCGTCGTAAATAGCGAAGCATCAGTGTTTACCACAAAAAGATAAACCAAATCATTCGCCTTAGCGGCTTGCTCAACTAAATAACGGTGTCCGAGTGTAAAGGGGTTGGCATTCATGACAATGCCGGCCACCTTCTTCTCAGCTTGCTGCGGGATACGTGGAATGGCACTTAAATAGTCATGGACATCCGGTGTACCATTTTCCAAAAAAGCACCATAATCTGATTGCGCCAGTGTCTTAAATCCGGCATGTTCAAAGGAACTAACATATCTTAGTTTAGTAAAAACAAACAGATGATACACACCACGCTGAAACTGGCGACTGATTAGCTCACTGATTAACTGAGCAAAGCGGGCGCCAGGAACGGCGCCCTTGTTGCAAACGGCAATATATTTAAGCACATTACCAGCCACTGATCCAGTCGCCACTAATTTACCATCGTGCTTGAGGCCCACCGTAAAATCAATTTGTTTGATTTCTTTATCTGAAAAATTATGAATACCAAGTGAGGTCAGAAAATCAGTCCACATCCGCTTGCCACTAGGTCGTCCCAAGTAGAGGTCAATTATTTCATCATCCATAGTTTGTTTCCTTTCGCTGTTACTTGCTTAGTAGCACTACACCACGCTAATGCCTGTCGCAATTTTTAGCGTCAGTGTGAACTAGCTAAAAAGGCTGGGAACTATGTCCCAACCTTTTCGTTACCAATTACCATAAACCAATAATTTTAAGCCAAATCGATCCGAGACCGAAGAAGATAATCATATAAATCAAACCTAAGATGAAACTACCCTTCCACCATTCCTTTTGATCAACATAACCACTGGCCGCTAAAATGGAGGCTGGCCCATTGGCATAATGCGTGGTTGAGCTCATGATAGCCGAGTCAAATGCCAGTAACATTGCTGATAAAGCTAATGGCGCACCAGAGGCAACTGCCACTGCCAAGAATGGCAAGTATAAAGCTGTCACATGAGCGGTACCACTGGCAAAGAAGTAATGCGCATAGAAGTAAATCACTAGCAAAATAACTAAGACTAAGCCCCATGGAATCCCATGTAAGTCGGAACTAACCGTTTTAGAGAACCAACCAATAAAGCCGTAAGTCGTAAGCTTATTCGCCATAAAGACTAAGACGGATAACCAAATCAAAATATTCCAAGCGCCACCAACACCCAGAACATCCTTCATGCTCAAAACACGAGTAACGAGCAAAATCGTCACGGCAATAAAGGCCACAAAAGTTGAACTAAATTGTGGTAGTTTGGCAAAGAATGGAAATCCTGATAAGATCCACATGACAATCGCAAGTAAGAATGTCGCTGCCATGATTTTTTCAGAAACGCTCATGGCGCCCATCTTATCTAATTCACCTTGTGCCCAAGAATTAGCATTAGGTGTTTCTTTAATTTCAGGTGGAAACATTTTATAGACAATAATAGGAATAATGATAGCTCCTACTAATACTGGAATTAAAGCGGCCAAGAACCAACTTACCCAAGTAATGGTGTAACCCTTTTGTTGCGCCCCTGCAACGGCAACTAAGTTAGGAGCTGCCCCCGTAATAAACAAAGCTGTCGATAACGTATTGGCTTGGAAAGCTATAAAATCAAGGAAAGCACCAATTTTCTTACGTGACGGGTCATTTGGTTGAGAGCCGTAAGTGGTTGAGATGGATTTCACAACGGGATATACGACCCCACCGGTCCGGGCCGAATTAGATGGAACCAAGGCACCTAAGACTAATTCCAAGCCAGTAATTGAATAGGCAATACCAAGTGACCGTTTACCAAATAATTTAATCATGTGGTAAGCAATCCGATTACCAAGTCCAGTTTTAGTAATTCCATAAGCCATGATAAAGGCCATGGCAATGAGCCAAGAAGCGTCATTGCCAAAAGCACTTAAAACCCCTTGATTAGTAACGGCCCCAGTCTTCAGGTCAACGACATCCTTCACTGGCGCAAGTCCCAGTAAGACAGTAACGACCAGTCCAGTTAAGGTAACTGCGCCAATTGGTAACGGCTTGCTAATGCAGGCCACAATGGTCGCAACAAAAACGGCAAACATCTGCCAACTTGCTGCTGACAAGCCTGCAGGTCTAATTGGCGTTAGGCAATATAGGATAATCCCAACCAAGATTGGTGCCACCCAACCGCTTAAGTTTGCCTTTTGTAAATGTTTCATGTTTTCTCCCTAAAACTTCATAAAAAATGAAGTGTTAATTGATGTTGACCCCTGACAGGACTTCTTGCATCTTGTCAGCTGAGGTTAACATCTTCTGATGTTCGTTCTCAGACAACTTAGCTTCAATGACATGAGCAATCCCAGTGCCATTGATGACTGTTGGTGTCCCCAAGTACAGGTCAGATTTAATACCATATTCGCCATTAATTGGTGCTGAGAGTGGTAACACAATCTCACGATTAGTCAGGATCGCACTAACAATCTGGGCTAGCATCATCGCAACACCATAGAAAGTCGCACGCTTTTTAGCGATAATTTCACCGCCCTTAGCACGCACATTTTTTTCAAGTTGTGCTAGTACTGGCGCAGTCATGCTAGGGTAAGTCTTCAATGCTTTGCCGGCAACAACCGCTTCGTCAAAGTTCTCAAAGCTGGTGTCACCATGTTCACCTAAGACATAGGCATTAACAGCACTCACTGAAACGGCAAGTTTTTTAGCCAAAGCGACTTGCAAACGAGCTGAATCAAGCGAGGTGCCGGTCCCAATTACCCGACTTTTTGGAAAACCAGATAATT
Source organism: Lactobacillus sp. (assembly GCA_030455605.1). Taxonomy (GTDB): domain Bacteria; phylum Bacillota; class Bacilli; order Lactobacillales; family Lactobacillaceae; genus Lactobacillus. The sequence goes on along the minus strand of JAKDPD010000009.1, from coordinate 453 downwards.
TCTGGGTTAAGGTCGTTAAAATATCAACCGGATTAGCAGAAACCACGAAAATCCCTTTAAAACCGGATGCGACTACGGGACTAACGATACTCTTCAAAATATTAACATTCTTGTTCACGAGATCAAGTCTTGATTCACCGGGCTTACGTGGAATACCAGCCGTGATAACCACGACATCGGCATCTTTAGCGTCAGCATATTCACCAGCATGAATATTAGTGTGACCAGTGAACGGTGTAATGTCTTCAAGATCTAAGCTGTCACCAACCGGGTGCTCCTTCACCACATCACAGATGACTAATTCATCAATCTGCGTAATTTGTAACAAGTCGTTAGCAAACGTTGAACCAACTGATCCATCTCCAACGAGTAAAACTTTGTTTGTCATATAAACTCCCTTTCAAGCAAACCTTTATATTATTTACACAAGGTATTATACACTAAGCGCTTACA